>CANBZV010000134.1 GCA_947373945.1 Moraxellaceae bacterium | reverse complement strand
ATGGATGCAATGCTGAGTAAGCCGTTCCGTAAACAGCAATTGGAGATGTTGTTGAGTGCGTGGCTATAACGCTAAATGATGCAATTGCCAGTTGGGTGACGGCAAATGAACGGCGGCGGCGAGTTGCCAGTCCGCGCTATGCCAATGATTTACTGCTAAAGGAATACGGCACAATTCTGCAGGATAGTGATATGGGGCCAGTGAGTTTTTATCAAATTGGACACTGGCCAAATGATGCGCCAAGCCACGATGCCAGGCTTTGACACAGGCTTCTTTTCTCGTCCATAAATCTAAAAACAAATCTAAACGTGATGCATCGGGCTCAGCCAAGAGTAACTGGTGTTCTTCTGGATGAAAAAAGCGTTGAGCGATAGCCATAAATTTGGGTTTGTTAACACGATATTCAATATCAATACCGCAATGGGGCGTGGTTGCCAAGACACACGCGACCCAATGTTGGCTATGGCTCAAACTGGTATGCCAAATGGTTTGCTCTGGGTCGAGCGTCAGGCGTCGCTGTTGATAATTAAAATGCCATTCATTAGGGGTGTAGTGCCCCAATGTCGATAAAGCCTGCCGTAATAACTGCCGGCTAGCGATGAAATTTTGTAGACGCAATGGGTGCAAATAACGGCGAGCATGATCTTGGTCAACGTCAGGTAATAACTGTAGGCGCACTGCAGTTTCTGTGCCTGACCAGCCGACATGAGCTACAAATATGTGAACATCGGAGCTCATGGTGTTGTCGCGGGCAGGACAAGTAACGGGTTAACGCGGGCATTATTAATGCTCACACCCCAATGTAAGTGCGGGCCTGTCGCACGGCCCGTATGACCAACCAAGCCGATTCGGTCGCCTCGTTTTAATGACTGGCCAGTAGTGACGTCAATCTCGCTTAAATGGCAAAGCATGGAAATGACACCTTGGCCATGATCAATCATCACCGTACGGCCATTAAAAAAATAATCGCCTGTTTGAATGACCGTGCCATCGGCGGGCGCAGCTGCAACTTTGCCTTCAGCCGCGACAATGTCGAGACCAGAGTGTGGATCACGTGGCTCGCCATTAAAAAAGCGTTTGAGACCAAAAGGGCTGCTAAATGCGCCTTTAATCGGCATTTGAAAATAAGGCCATGAACTGGAGGAGGGGGTAAAGGTTTGATAAACAGCCTTTTGCTCCGCCGCCTCTTGAGCATAACGAGCAAGTTGCGCTTCATCAGGGCTTACTTTACTGGTGTCTTTTAAGGTGATGTGTTGTTCAGGGTAGTCCTTATCGGCAATAACAAACGACAGGCTGTCACTGAAATTAGTTGCAGTTAAGGTAATGCTGGCTTCACCGGCGGTCGCAGCTAATGGAATGCCAACCACGGCCATTCGGCCATTTTGATTAGCAATAACAGGAACGCGCATATCTCGAAATGATACTTGTACATCAATCGGGGCGTATTCAGGTAAGGGAATAAGTGCAATTCCACCCTGCGTGTGACTGTCTTGTGGTAGGGCATAAGCTATGTTGGTGAGTATCACTAAAAAGCAAACTTTGGCAAAGTGGGTTATCATATAAGTATAGGATCGAATAAGTTGATAGGGATATTTTATGCTGTCTATATGCCGTAATGATGTTGAGAAATTGCATGCTCAAAACTAAGCTAATCGCATTGGCTATTGCTGGCACCACCACAGGAGCTTGGTTACAGCGCGACTACCTAGTAAAAACGTGGCAAGATTTTAGTCGGCCTCAATCTAGCCAAATGGTTGTTTATCGCTGGACAGATAAAGAAGGCACCGTGCATTACAATAGCCGCCCAGAAAATACTCATTCTGTCGCAGTGACAATAGATACTAGCCATGTTAATACACTAGCCCCGCTCCCGCCAATACCACTACCTGAAACAAAAAAACAGCTCGCTTTGGCCCGGTTTCATGAGGAGCTAGCGTTGCAACGCCAGCAAATGCAAGAGGCGAGGATCAAGCAAATTTTGCAAGAGTAATACAAATGTCCATCATGATTATAGGTATTGATATGGTTATATGGGGGGAGAAACACTAAAAACACGTAGAGTCAAATAATGATGATAAGAAGCAAACTCTCTCTTGCAGTGATCTGCATTTCGGTAGGTTTGGCAGGATGTATAGGCGACAATGAGTCTAGCCAGCCCGTTGATGTAACCGTCGGTTTTGAGCCGGTGCCGTTGTCGGGCAGCGCCATTATCCCTTTTCCTTTTGATGCGTTATTTGCCGGTGCCACCAAGCCCACGCTCAATATTCCCAATCCCAATAACGTGCCCTTTGTTGCTAATGCCAATATGCAAGATGGTTTTTCAACCACGGCGTCATGGTTTATGGATGTCTTTGGCTTTTTGGATAGTGCAACATTGCCTGCTAATGTCGTGATTATCGAAACGAATAGTGATCCCGCCAAAATTCGGCCATTAGTTTATGGTGTTGATTACACCTTACAGCTATCTACCGTGCCAGATGCAACGGGAGTACCGATTAGTCAGCAACGGACAAGGATTCTGATTGAACCGCTTAAACCATTAGCCCCTAGCACTACCTATTTAGTGGGTCTGAAAAATGGCATTAAAACCACCGAAGGCGGCCATGTAATTGCTAGCGCCATGTTTACAATATTAAGTAGCACTATTGCCGTTGATAAGCAAACGGACCCGTATTTGAGCAAATTTGATGCGGCCAAAAAGGCGCAGCTCGAAGCACTACGCGCACAATTGATTTTGCCAGCGGTACAGACATTGTCAGCTTTAGGGCAAAAAAATCTGGTGATGGCGTATTCAGTCACCACCCAAAGCACGACGAAAACCTTAGATATGGTAGCAGCAGCGACAGTGGCCCAGTCGATTGCTGTTGTTCCCATTGGTAAAACCCCTGCCGATATCAATCCAGCATTACCAGCAAATGCCGATATTTATGTTGGCACCTTAGCGCTGCCGTATTATATGGCCACGCCGGCTGATGCAACGGCAGCCAACCCTACACCTACGTTGAATACGTATTGGAAAGCTGATGCCAGCAAACCCGATTTAGCCGCTGCACCCCATTTAGGTAAAATCCCATGTGCTGCATATACCCCCGCTGCACCATTGGTTAATGGCGTAAAACTAGAGGCGAGTGTTAGTACCACTAATTGCTACCCTATACCTTTGGTGCAAAGTTCACAAACTGTGCCAGTGTTAATGACCGTCCCTAAAGGTGTGAAGCCGATTAATGGCTGGCCGGTGGTGATTTTTCAGCATGGTATTACCCGCAATCGTAGCGATATGTTGGCGGTTGCCCCCGCTTTAGCGAGTGTCGGTTATGCCACGATTGCCATTGATTTGCCTTTGCATGGCGTGGACTCAACGAGCCCAGTCTATAAAAACCTATTGCTGACCGGTAGCCCGGCCGCAGGTTTGATTGTCAGCAACGAGCGTACGTTTGATGTCGACTTTGTTAATAACACCACAGGTGCCCCAGGCCCCGATGGTAAAGCGGATTCATCAGGTACGCATTTTATAAACCTTGCGAGTCCAATTACCAGTCGCGACAACTTACGCCAAGGCGCAGCCGATATTTTGGTGTTAGCTAAGAGTCTGAGCAATTTGAAGTTTAGTGGTGTCGATATTGATACCACGAAAGTGGCCTTAGTCGGTCAGTCATTAGGCAGTATTGTTGGTACGGTAGCCTTGGGTGCTGATAAAGCTAAAACCATTGGTGCGGCGGTGTTGTCAGTTAATGGTGGTGGTATTGCCAAGTTGCTGGATGGCTCCATAGCCTTTGGTGCACGCATCAGCGGTGGCTTGGCGGCGAGTGGTGTGGTCGAAGGTACAGACAACTACGAAACCTTTATGCGTTTTGCCCAAACGTTGGCCGATAGCGGTGACTCCATTAACTATGCTCAAGCTGCACAAGCTAATCATGCGCTCTTGCTTAGTGAAGTGATCAATGATTTGGTCATTCCTAATAAAGTGATGGCTGGTGCCGCCTCTGCAACTCAAGACCGCGTGGCAATTAGCGGTTTCTTGTCGGGCACTGAGCCAATTGCGCAAGTGATGGGTCTAGAGAAAGTCAGTCCGATTCTGGATATCAACAACTTGACCGCAGTGAATAAACAAAGCCCAACCGGTTTGCGTTTGTGGTTGCAGTTTGCCCAAGGCGCGCATGGTTCATTACTGGATCCGAGTGTTAACCTTGATGTTACTAAGGAAATGCAGTGTCAAACGGCGGTGTTTGTCTTGAGTCAAGGCACACAATTACCGATTGGTTGCTCAAAAACCTAGTACTGTTCACGGCGAGGTTTGGTGGTCAACACTAAGCCTCTTGTTATCACCACACATTAATACTTTAATCGCGCCGCTTAGACGACTATAATTACGCGACTTTAATTTGTCGTCGAGTGGCGTGTTTATGCTAACTATCGTCCAAGAAGCCCTCACTTTTGATGATGTGCTTTTACTTCCTGCCTATTCCAATGTCCTTCCTAAAGATGTTTGCCTAAAAACGAAACTCACCCGCGGCATAGAATTAAATATTCCTCTTGTTTCTGCGGCGATGGATACCGTCACTGAAGCGAAAATGGCGATTGCGATGGCGCAAGAAGGTGGTATTGCCATTCTTCATAAAAATATGGAAATTGCCGCGCAAGCCGCTGAAGTGCGTCGCGTGAAAAAATACGAAGCGGGCATGGTTAAAGACCCTATTACCGTTACCCCAGAAACCACCATTTCAGCCTTGTTGGCGTTAACGCAAGCCCATAAAATTTCGGGCGTACCTGTAGTCGTTGGTGATGATCTGGTGGGTATTGTTACCAGTCGTGATATGCGTTTTGAAACGCGCTTAGATCAGCCCGTATCAGCAATTATGACGCCTAAAGACAAACTGGTTACGGTTAAAGAAGGCGAGTCTTCCGAAAATATTAAAGCGTTATTGCATCAACACCGTATCGAAAAAGTATTGGTTGTTGATGACGAGTTCAAACTGAAAGGTTTGATTACCGTCAATGACTTCCGTAAAGCTGAAATGTATCCAAGCGCCTGTAAAGATGAGTTGGGTCGTCTGCGTGTGGGTGCGGCAGTGGGTACCGGTGCCGATACCGCGGCACGGGTGGCCGCTCTAGTTGAGGCAGGTGTTGATGTCTTGGTTGTTGATACCGCGCATGGCCATTCACAAGGCGTTATTGATCGTGTCGCGTGGATTAAAAAGACCTACCCACATATTCAAGTCATTGGTGGCAACATTGCAACTGGCGAAGCCGCTATTGCCTTGTTTGAAGCAGGGGCAGACGCGGTAAAAGTTGGTATTGGCCCAGGCTCTATCTGCACCACACGTATCGTTGCTGGTATTGGTGTGCCGCAAATGTCGGCCATTGATAATGTTGCCAAAGCGTTGAATAACCGCATTCCATTGATTGCTGACGGTGGTATTCGTTATTCCGGTGATATCGCCAAAGCGATTGCTGCGGGCGCACACGTCATTATGGTCGGTTCGTTATTGGCGGGGACTGAAGAAGCACCGGGCGAAGTAGAACTGTTCCAAGGTCGCTATTACAAAGCGTATCGTGGTATGGGTTCCCTAGGTGCGATGTCTGGCCGTACAGGTTCCAGTGATCGTTATTTTCAGGATGCATCTGCGGGCGTAGAAAAGTTGGTTCCCGAAGGCATTGAAGGTCGCGTGCCGTACAAAGGACCAATGAGCGGTATTATCCATCAACTGATGGGCGGTTTGCGCTCATCAATGGGTTATACCGGTGCCGCTAATATCGAAGAAATGCGCACTAAACCGAGCTTTGTCAAAATCACCTCGGCAGGGATGAAAGAATCCCATGTCCATGATGTCACCATTACCAAAGAAGCGCCGAATTATCGCGTTGGTTAATTTTTTCTTTTTATCCCTTCTCCCGATGCTGACGCATCTCCCTCTCCCTGAGGGAGAGGGTTGGGGAGAGGGTGAGTTATCTTTCTTAGAGTATTCCCATGCAAGTTGATATCCACGCTCACCGCCTTCTTATTCTTGATTTTGGTTCTCAATACTCGCAATTGATTGCTCGCCGTGTGCGTGAGTTAGGTGTCTATTGTGAGCTTCGTGCTTTTGATATGACCGCTGATGAGATCAAAGCCTTTAATCCTAAAGGCATTATTTTGTCGGGCGGCCCAGAAAGCGTCACCGAAACCAATACGCCGCGTGCACCAGAAGCCGTTTTTAGCCTAGGCGTACCGGTATTGGGTATTTGCTATGGTATGCAAACGATGGCGCAACAATTGGGCGGTTTGGTGGAAGCCTCTGATGTGCGTGAGTTTGGTTATGCCGAAGTGCAAATCAGCGATGAAGATGCCTTCTTCCATAACATCCATGACCGCGCTGGCTTTTTGGATGTCTGGATGAGCCACGGCGACAAAGTGACACGTTTGCCGGAAGGCTTTGTTACCACTGCTAGTACACCGAGTTGCCCGATTGCGGCGATGAGTTGTGTCGCTAAAAACTTTTACGGTATTCAATTTCACCCCGAAGTGACACATACCTTGCAAGGCGAAGCGTTATTGAGTCGTTTTGTCCGCGATATTTGCGCCTGTGATGATTTGTGGACGCCAGCACAAATTATTGAAGACAGCATTCGCCGGATTCGCGAACAAGTAGGGATAGATAATGTCTTGCTCGGTTTGTCGGGTGGTGTTGATTCTTCTGTGGTGGCTGCGTTGTTGCATCGCGCCATTGGTAATCAGTTGACCTGTGTCTTTGTCGATAATGGCCTGTTGCGTAAAAACGAAGGCGACATGGTCATGGAAATGTTCGCGCAGAATATGGGCGTGAAAGTCATTCGTGCTGATGCCGAAGAGCGCTTTTTAAGCCAGTTGGCAGGCGTGAGTGATCCAGAGCAAAAACGTAAAATTATTGGTCGTGTCTTTATTGAAGTCTTCAATAGCGAATCTTCCAAGTTGGACAATATCAAATGGTTGGCGCAAGGCACGATTTACCCTGACGTCATTGAGTCGGCAGCGAGCAAAACAGGTAAAGCACACGTCATTAAATCGCACCACAATGTCGGTGGTTTACCGGACAATATGCCGTTTGCCCTGCTTGAGCCATTACGTGAACTATTTAAAGACGAAGTCCGAAAAATGGGTTTAGCGTTAGGCTTGCCATATGACATGGTTTATCGTCATCCATTTCCAGGCCCAGGTTTAGGTGTGCGGATCTTGGGCGAAGTGAAAAAGGAATATGCTGAGGTGCTGCGCGAAGCCGATGCCATTTTCTTGCAAGAGCTTCATGCCGGTGGTTGGTATCACCGCACCAGTCAATCCTTTGCCGTGTTTTTGCCGGTAAAATCGGTGGGTGTAGTTGGCGATGGCCGTCGTTATGCATGGGTTATTGCGTTGCGCGCCGTGGAAACGATCGACTTTATGACCGCACGTTGGGCGCATTTGCCGTATGAATTGATTGAGAAAGTGTCTAATCGCATTATCAATGAAATCAGCGGCGTCTC
>CANBZV010000133.1 GCA_947373945.1 Moraxellaceae bacterium | reverse complement strand
TGAGTCCGCGTTATCCTGTTGATAATCATTGGCATTCGTTAGTCGAACAGGTAGCAGATTCTATTCGCCGTCAAAGTGGCGGCAAGCCGGTAGTTGTATTGGGGCATTCATTAGGGTCAGTGACCAGTTATATGGCCGCACATCGTTATCCTGAGTTGTTTAAGGCGTTGATTATGCTCGATCCGCCGTTAATCAATGGTCTGGGTGCTTATATGCTACATGCCGCCAAGTTGCTGGGCATAGATGAAAATATGACGCCTGCGGGACGGAGCAAAAATCGTCGTGAGGTTTGGGAAAGTCGAACCGAGGCTGCTAGGAGTTTACGCCCAAAAGCGTTATTTAAGCCTTTTGATGCTGAGTGTTTTGCCGATTATATTCAGTACGGTTTAACCGAGTGTCAAGAAGGTGTGCGCTTGACGATTCCTGCAAGTACTGAGGTGGCGGTATTTAGAACGACGCCCACTAATCCTTGGCGTTATTGGCGTAAGTTAAAAATGCCTGCGGCGGTGATTGTGGGTAAAAGTAGTCATTTTGCTAAAACGGGATGCCCTGAGCGTTTGGCGAAGCAACAACCTGTCAAATTGATTTATACCGAAGGCGGACATATGTTTCCATTAGAGCGGCCTTTAGAAACGGTTGAGCATGTGAAGAAATTGTTGCAGGGGTGGCGGTTGTGAGTCGAGATGATATTGCCATAACGACTGCAAGTTTGTCGGATGTACCCCAGTTATGTGAGTTGCTAGCGGTGCTGTTTACACAGGAAGTTGAATTTACAGCTAGTTTTGATAATCAGCGTCGTGGGTTGACACAAATTTTGAGCCAGCCTGAAAGTGGCGCTATTCTAGTCGCCCGTCATCAGCAGGGTATTGTTGGGATGGTCAATTTGCTTTACACGGTATCAACGGCATTAGGAGAGCGTGTAGCGATTTTGGAGGATATGATTATTGCGCCTGAGGAGCGAGGATTTGGCATTGGTTCAATGTTGTTAACGCATACGATTAATCATGCGCGACGAGTAGGTTGCAAACGTATTACGCTACTGACCGATATTGAAAATAAACCAGCACATCATTTTTATCAGCGACACGGCTTTGTTGCTTCGTTGATGACTCCGCTGCGTTTATCATTGATTGATTAATTGGGCGGATTACCTCCGCCCGCATGCGCAGTAATCAAACTATTTAATCAAACTCAAAAATTCATTCCGCGTTTGCGCATTGTCGCGGAAACGACCTAGCATCACCGAGCTAGTCATAATAGAGTTTTGCTTCTCGACACCGCGCATCATCATGCACATATGTTTGGCTTCAACAATCACACCCACACCTTTGGCATCCGTGACTTGCATGACTGCATCCGCAATTTGTTTGGTCAGGTTTTCCTGAATCTGTAACCGACGAGCAAACATGTCAACAATTCGAGCCACTTTCGACAAGCCCAATACTTTGCCCGACGGCAAATAAGCGACATGGCATTTGCCAATAAACGGCAATAAATGATGTTCGCACAAAGAGTACAACTCAATGTCGCGCACAATCACCATTTGGTCGTTGTCTGACGGGAAAATCGCATTGTTAACGATGGTGTCCAAGTCTTCGTTGTACCCTTTGCACAGGTATTGGAAGGCTTTGGCGGCGCGTTTTGGCGTGTCAGCTAAACCAGCGCGACCGAGGTCTTCACCAATCGCGGTAATAAGACTGGCGTAGGCTTGTTCCATGGCAGTATCTCTAAAACTAAAACGTGCGCGCACCTTAGCCGAAAGTGCGAGGGCGGTAAAGCCTACAACATGCTCATGCTGACAGTTATTGGGCGGTGCTGGGTAGCAAACGTTGGAGCTTTTCGGCTAGTTCGGGTAATAGCAATGGCTTGGTCATATAGTCATTCATGCCCGCTTCGCGACAACGAATTTGGTATTCGGGCAGGGCGTGAGCAGTTAGGGCAATAATAGTAATAGGTTTCAAGTTTTGTTGTTGCTCCCACTGCCTGATTTTACGGGTGGCCTGCAAACCATCTAAAATAGGCATTTCACAATCCATTAAAATCACATCAAAGTCATTATGGTTCTGACTAATCATGGTAAACGCTTCTTCGCCATTTTTGGCAAGTTTTGCCTCAATACCTAATTGTTTGATCAGAGAAATAATAATTAGTTGATTGACCGCATTATCTTCAGTTAATAACACATTTAACTTAGACAAGTCCGCAGCCCAAGCCATTGGCGCACTAACGGGATCGCTAATGGTGACGAGCTCTTGTGTTATTCGTAGTGGTAATAAAATAACAAATGAAGTTCCTTGGCCAATTTTACTGCTGACATGAATGCTGCCACCCATTAGCTCAATAATTTGTTTACTGATAGCTAAGCCTAAGCCTGTACCACCATATTTACGAGTAATTGAGGCATCTGCTTGATGAAAGGCAGAAAACAAACTATCCATTTGCTCGCTAGTCAGGCCAATACCGGTGTCACTAATGGTAATTTGTACTTGGACAATATCTTTATTAATCTGGACAATACGCTGGGCATGTAAGCTAACGTGGCCATTAGCAGTAAATTTAAGGGCATTACTCAATAAATTAAAAAGTACTTGTCGTAAACGTGTAGGGTCACTTTCTATCCAGTGAGGAAAGTCGTCGCTAATATCGCATAGTAATTCAACGGGTTTTTCTTCATTATTAGCCGATAAAATATCATAAACATTCTTTATCAGCATTTGAATGTCAAACGGCGTTTGTTCGAGATTGATGTTGCCTGATGTTATTTTTGAGTAATCCAAAATATCATCAATAATGCTGAGTAGTAGTTGGCCGGAATTTTTTAATAAATTAATATAGTTTTGTTGGTAGGCGGTGAGTGAGGTTGCGTCTAATAGTTGAGTAACGCCTATGACGGCATTCATGGGTGTACGGATTTCATGGCTCATTCGTGCCAAAAACTCAGTTTTTGCGGCGCTTTCTGCTTGTGCAAGTAGCATTTCCTGTTCTTTGGATTCTTTTTCTTTTTGTAGGGTTTTAAGCCGTTGTGCAAGACCAATGGACAGCAATACTTGTTGGGCGGCAAACGCTATTTGGGTATAGACCAAGGCATTGCTTATATCACTACCGCCAGCCAGTAATAGAATAATGAAATAAGCGCCAGTAACAATTAATAACCCCCAAGAAATAATAAATATCTTTGCCTCATTTAAGCCATCAAGCCAACGTTTAATGCTAATAAAAAATAGTAAAAATATGACTAATAGACCACTGCTAGTCATAATAGGGGCGACAATATGTGTGGGAATCAATACATGAAAAAATGCGGAGAAAGCAAATAGTAAGGCTGACCATTTGAGAAATTTATGTAGGCGCGGGCTTTCTTTAGTGTGGAGATAGGTGCGTGTAAATAAGCAAGCCGAGCTAAAAACTAAAAATGCTAAGGTGTAAATGGAGTAGTTATTTAAAGCAGTTGCGTTTGGCCAAAAGCGAAATAATGAGCCTTGTTCAGCAGCAAAGAAAAACAAAGTATTCATGACATAAAATATGTATAACAGCTGTACTTTTTCGCGGGTGATAATAAATAAGAAAAGATGATAAAGAAATAAACCAATAACGATGCCATATATTAAACCAATCAATGAGTCTAGTTTGTTGCTATTGTTAATAAATTCAGGATAACTACTTAATTGTAGCGGTAAATAATAGGTGCTTGATGTTTTCGCATGAATATAATAGTTATTATTTTCTTTTGCATTAATAGTAAAAGGTATTGCAAGCGTCCGTAACTTCAATTCACGTTGACTATAAGGAATCGTATCACCGATAGATTTTGTAATAATAATGCCCGCTGAAGGAATATAAAAATCAATATGGTCAAAGGCATTAAAGTCACTGGATAAAACCAGCTGCATGGGTCTGTCTGAGGTATTAGTCGCTTGAAAATGGAACCAACAGTCGGATTGCGTAAAGCTGAAGGAAATTTCTTGACGTGTTAACGGCGCAAACGTGAGGGCTTTGACTTCATCAAGGGTTTTATTGGCAATGTTATCGCAGATATAACTGATATCGGGCGCTAAAGCGTGCTGACGAAAATGCTCATCAATATGAACGTTGGCGTAGCTAGCAGAGCAGATGAGAAGCGCTAGGCAGCAAGTCAACCACGTTGAGAAAGTTCGTAGCAGCGACGATAAGGTCATTTTTTTTCTTCTATTATTTTGGGCTGTTTTTTTAGTAACACCAAGACTGCGCCATTACCACCATCCTTAGCTATAGCACTATGAAACGCTAACACGCTACGATGTTGTTGCAGCCAGCCATTGACGCACGTTTTTAATAGGCCAGACTGTGTTGTTTGACTAAAGCCTTTGCCGTGAACTACTTTTATGACGTTTATACCGTCGTTTTGTGCGTCATGAATCAGCGTCACCAACGCCTCGCGGGCTTGTTCAACGGTGCAGCCATGTAAATCAACGGCGGCTTTCCACATTAACTGGCCGTCTTTGAGCTTTTTAAACAAACTTTGTTGAATACCTACCCGTCTAAAACTCAATATCGCTTCGCTGGCCACAGGGTTCAATAATGCCATGGTGTCAGAAAGTGCTTCGTTGGGCAAATCGGCAGCACCTTCGGCGGCGGCACGACGGGCAATGGTTTGTTCGTCCCATTTGGACTTTAAGTTAGGCCGTGCGCTGACTGTTTCTTCAATTACCAAACGCGTGGCACCTCGGGTGGCTTTAGCAAATAAACTGGCATCATCCAAATCATCATCGGGATTTTTCTTGGCGATAATTGGGGCTGGTATGACCACGGGTTTTACTTGTTCGGCGGTTAAGGTCTTTTTTAAGTCGGCTAGGAGTTTGTTTTTCATTGGCGGCATAAATACGGATCGTCATGGAGGCTGTCTATTATCCTGCTTGTAGACAACGACTCAAGCGAATTGCGTCCAAGGCTGGTAGAATTAGCCTATTATTTTTGTGTTCAGAGGAAGTGGGTGTGGAAGCCTCCGTATTAATCCCCAAAACGACGTTTACTGAAGCGGTAGACGAGTTGACAACGATCCGTGATTTTATCCGTTTTTCGGTGTCGTGTTTACGCAGCACCGATGTCCATGTCGGTCATGGTAGTGAAGATCATTTTGCTGAGGCGACTGCTTTAGTGATGCAGTCTTTATCGTTGCAGTGGTCTGCCGACGCTGAAATTTTAGACGCCAAATTATTGCGTAGCGAAAAACAAGCCATTGTCGAGTTGTTGGATAAACGCATCAATGAGCGTACACCGTTGGGTTATTTGCTGAATCTGGCGTATTTCTGCGGCCATCCTTTTTATGTGGATGAGCGGGTGTTGATTCCACGTTCACCTATCGCCGAATTGATTGAAAGTCGTTTTGATACGTGGCTGGATGATGAGCCGCAACGGATTCTGGATCTGTGTACCGGCTCAGGCTGTATCGCCATTGCGTTGGCGCATGTTTTTCCAGACGCCATTGTTGATGGTGCCGATATTTCCTTGGATGCGTTGGCGGTGGCGGCCGTCAATGTCGAGCACCACAATATGGCCGACAATGTTAATTTGCTGGAGTCTGATTTATTCAGCAAGTTACCGAATCAGCGTTATGACTTAATCGTCAGTAATCCGCCGTATGTGGATGCCGAAGACATGGCGGATTTGCCCGAAGAGTATCAGCGTGAGCCGGAATTGGCATTGGCAGCAGGTGTCGACGGCTTGGATATTGTGCGCAAAATTTTGGCGGAAGCGGCGGATTATCTGACCAAAGACGGCTTGTTAGTCGTTGAAGTGGGTAACTCTGAATGGGCATTGGCGCAAAACTTTCCGCAAGTGCCGTTTGCGTGGGTCGAGTTTAAACGTGGCGGTTCTGGTGTCTTCGTGTTGACGGCTGAACAATGTCGCCAATATCAGGCGGCTTTTCGGGAGGCGTTATAATGGCAGGAAATAGCATAGGCCAACTGTTTCGCGTCACTACCTTTGGCGAGTCGCATGGTTTGGCATTAGGCGCGATTGTTGATGGCGTGCCTCCGGGTATGCTGCTTTGTGAAGCCGATTTGCAGATTGATCTAGATCGTCGTAAACCCGGCACGTCGCAGTTTGCCACCCAGCGTAAAGAAGAAGATCAGGTCAAGATTTTATCCGGTGTGTTTGAAGGCAAAACGACCGGTACGCCGATTGGTTTGCTGATTGAAAATACCGACCAAAAATCTAAAGATTACGGCAATGTTGCCAGCACCTTTAGGCCAGGTCATGCCGATTATACCTATACGCAAAAATACGGTTTTCGCGATTATCGTGGCGGTGGTCGTTCGTCTGCTCGTGAAACAGCGATGCGGGTGGCGGCGGGTGCTATCGCTAAAAAGTATTTGTTTGAAAAATTTGGCGTCTTAATTCGTGGACATGTGACGCAAATTGGCAATGAAATGGCGCATCAACTGGATTGGTCAATTGTTAATGACAATCCCTTCTTTTGTGGCGATGCCGAAGCTATTCCTCGTTTTGCGGCTTTGGTCACTAGCCTGCGTGAGAATCACACCAGTTGTGGCGCGCGCTTGCAAGTCATTGCCGATAATGTGCCTGTGGGTTGGGGTGAGCCGGTGTTTGATCGTCTGGATGCAGATATTGCCCATGCCATGATGAGTATTAACGCGGTTAAAGGCGTAGAGATTGGCGATGGTTTTGCGGTGGCAGGTCAGTTTGGCCATGTGTCGCGTGATGAGTTAACGCCGCAAGGTTTTACTGCTAATCATTCGGGCGGTGTGCAAGGTGGTATTTCTAGCGGCCAGCAGATTGTCGTGTCGATTGCGCTAAAGCCCACATCGAGTATCACCACCGCAGGGCGCAGTATTGATATGGACGGCAATGCCACAGAAATGCTGACTAAGGGTCGTCATGATCCGTGTGTCGGTGTACGCGCCACGCCCATTGCCGAAGCGATGTTAGCGTTGGTGTTGATGGATCATTTTATGCGCCATCGCGCGCAAAACGCCGATGTGGTCATGCCGCTAACGCCTATAGCGCCATAAAGTAAAAAAGTAGCCCTCTTTTATTGTGAGCAGCCGAATAACCAAAGGAAATCTGGCAAAGTACATTGGCCATTCGGTGCACCATAAAAGAGGGCGTACGCCAAGAATAGTTGAGACATTACGCGTCGAACAAGTAAAGAAGGCGTAAAATTTTTATCACTATTGGGTGTTCTTATCGTGTCGTTCGTTGAAGAGCCAACCAATTCCATGCCCAATTCGTCGTTCCCCTACTGGCGCTTATCGTTTTTCTATTTCTTCTATTTTGCGGTGTTGGGCGGGTTTATGCCGTATTGGGGTTTATATCTCAATCATCTGCATTTTGACGCCAAAGCGATTGGCCAATTAATGGCGATAGGGATGTTGACGCGAATATTTGCGCCCAATTTTTGGGGTTATTTAGCAGACACAACGGGCAAGCGTATTGAGTTGGTGCGTTTTGGCGCGGTGATGATTAGCGTTTTTTGGCTGGGGATCTTTTTTGTCGGCAGTCATTTCTGGCTGATGGCGTTGGTGTTATTCAGCTATAGCTTTTT
>CANBZV010000132.1 GCA_947373945.1 Moraxellaceae bacterium | reverse complement strand
AAAGATGTACGACGCGGTATCGCTGCATTTAAGGCCAAAACAACGGCCAAATTTGAAGGGAATTAACGCAGTGTTTGTGATTATGGCAAACATGAATGAGATAAAAACAGAAACTTGTTTAGTAAACGGACGTAAGATAATATGACTGGAATACCTTAATTCCGCTGTAACGCTTAGAGTAACAACAATGAGATACCCCCAGAATCGCAAGGCCGAAACCCGCCAACGCTTGATTGAAAAAGCGGGAGCGGTGGCTAAAAGAGATGGCTTTGCGACAACAGGAGTCGATGGTTTGATGGCCACAGTGGGGTTAACTGGTGGCGCTTTTTACAGTCATTTTGATTCAAAAACGGAACTGTTAACCGAAATCATCACCAGAGAATTAAAGGTTTCTCATGATCTAATAGCAGGTCAAGCAACAGTCGCCAATCCAGCCCACGTGATTGCAGCCTATCTGAGTCCACTGCACTTGAGCTTGCCTGAACATGGCTGCGCCCTGCCATCATTGACCAGCGAAGTAGCACGTTCGGATGCTACCGTTAAAGAAGCCTTCGAGCAAGGTTTAAAAACCATTCATGCGGCACTGACAAAGCAGTTGGGTGACGAATCGGCCGCTTGGGCAATTTTGGCGTTGAATGTTGGCACCATTAGCCTTGCTCGCGCCTTAAACTCACCCGAACTTCAGCAAAGGTTTTTGGCTGGCAGTGCCAAATTTGCCATTAATGTGGTTGAGCAACTTAAGACTATTAACAACCAAGCTGATTAGCCTCTATCCCCCGCTGACTCTAACTGCATGACTCTGTCACGAGCATGATCGGCAGTTTCTTTTTTACCTTGCTTATCGGCTGCGTTAGCGATCAAACGCCACAATGCGGCTTGCTGCGCGTTATTTTGGGCATACGACAAGCCTTTTCGTGCTAACTGTTCGGCTTCAATGGTGCGACCTTGTTGCAAACGGACTTCGGCCAGTTTTTGATAAACCGACGCCGACTGCGGCGCTAAGCGTTGTGCGCGCTCCAGACTATTCGCCGCTTCTTCAGGTTTACCTTGCTGCAAGCTGATACTGGCACTGGCTAACAGGTTTTGCACGGCGGGCATATTGCGGCCATCGGCCAACTGTCTTTGTGGCTGAACAACTACAGGAGGCATAGATTTTAATAACGGCGGGATTTCCGATGGTTTCAAGCCATCATAATTAGCACTAGGTAAATCAGCACGAATCACCCGTTGCTCCACAGGTGACGTAGTGGGTCGAATCACCGGTTGCCCCTTTTGGCCCGTTGGCCAACTATAATTGGGCACATTCTGACATCCCGTTAATACCAAAGTAGTGGCCGCTAATACAATCAACTCACGCATTGTTTATTTCCTTATTTCCGTCTTTAACAGGTTTATAGTTCAACTCTGTCGTTAGCGGAAGATATCTAAAATTTTATTCACAGCCCCATTGACAATATTATTGATAGGGTCATTTGGCGCTTCTTTACCTTCGGCACAAGGCACTTTTTCAACAGGAATTGTCGTTGTCAAATACGGCACATAAATAGCCCCCTCACAACCCTCGGCACTTAATTTACCACTGGCTTTATCCATCCATTGCCATTGGACATTATCGGGTTGCACGGGCTGTAATGACGTTGGTTTTAAACGACTCATCAAATCAATCCATACCGGTAATGCACCCGTCGCGCCCGATAAGTTGGTCGATTTATTATCATCATTGCCCATCCACACCACGGCTAAATAATTACCGGTATAGCCCGCAAACCAAGAGTCGCGCATATCATTGGTGGTGCCCGTTTTTCCCGCCATAACCAAGTCTTGGGGCAAACGACTATATGCAGAAGCCGCTGTACCACTACGCATGGTTTGTTGCATGGCATAGTTGATTAGATATAACGCAGAGGGATCATAAACCTGCTTAACTTCAAGTCCGTAGCGTGTCAATCGTTTACCTGTCGAGTCTACTACCTCACGAATTGCCCGAGGCGAGGTTTGGAAACCGTTAGCAGCAAAAGGCTGATACAAACGCAGCACTTCCATAGGTGACATATTAACCGTACCCAACAGTAACGAAGGATAGTTTGGTAAGTCTTGCGTAACACCAAGTTGCTTTAACGTTTTAATGACTTCAGGCACGCCGATGGTCATACCCAAACGGATGGTGGCTTGATTATAAGAATGTGCAAGGGCATCGTAGAGCGGAATAAAACCGTGATCTTGATGATCATAGTTTTCGGGACTCCACACATCGCCACTTTGGCTAGCGACACTGACGGCACTGTCATCCAACGACGACAATAATGTGTATTGTCCTGTCGCTAAGGCCGTTAAATACACGGCTGGTTTGAATAACGACCCCACTTGCCGCGACGCATCTAATGCACGATTAAAGCCAGTAAATGTGCCCGCACCACCAATCACGGCGAGTAATTCGCCACTCTCAGGATTCGCAACGACTACCGCACCTTGTAAGGTATCTAAACGTTTGCCGTAGCGGTTTTTTAGCTGAGCCACTTGATTATCAAAGGAAAATTGTGCCGAGTTTTGTACACGAGGATCTAGGGTAGTAAAAATGCGTAAGCCCGAGGAACTTAAATCATCTTCCTTATACTCTTGTTTCAGTTGCCGACGAACAACATCTAAAAATGCAGGATATAAACTTAGGCCAGCGGTCGGTGATTTAAGAATACCTAATGGCTTTTCTTTGGCTTTTTCATACTGTGCTTGGGTGATATGGCCATCGCCCAACAAATTAGCCAAGACAATATTACGACGTTCTAATGCCCGCTCAGGATTACGCCAAGGATTATAATAAGAAGGCCCTTTCACCAACCCTACTAATAAAGCAACTTGATGTAACGATAATTCGCTAATCGGCTGTCCAAAATAAAACTGCGCGGCCAATCCAAAACCATTTATCGAACGATTACCATTTTGCCCCAGATTCACTTCATTTAAATAGGTTTCTAAAATCTCTTGTTTATCGTAATGCCACTCTAATAATATGGCCATTAACGCTTCATTCAATTTACGCTTTAGTGAGCGTTCATCAGTGAGATAAAAGTTTTTCACCAACTGCTGTGTAAGAGTGCTACCACCTTGCCTTAACTCGCCACTACTTAAATTGACAAAAATCGCGCGTAGCGTGCCACGAATTGACACGCCAAAATGATGATAATAATTTTTATCTTCGGTCGCTAACAGTGCAGACTCAAGGTACTTCGGCGCTTCTTTTAACTGCATTAACACGCGATCTTCGTTCTGTTTAGGATAAATACCACCTACAACTAATGGTTCTAAACGAACGATACCTTTATTATTTTGCTGCGTACTGGCTAAATCGCTCAGCATATTGCCTTGAAACTTTAATTTTAAAACTTGTGATTTTTCGGTGTCATCACTAAAAACAAATCCACGGGTATAAATATATAAACTGCCATTCTGTTCAGTATAAACACCAGGACTGTCGTAATTATTTTGTTGACGATAATGTAATAAATTTAACTCAGCTAACACATCCGATTTGCTTAATGCCGCTCCCGTATAAAGCTCTAATGGCCGACTATATACTTTTGCCGGTATTGCCCAACGTTTACCTTCGAATTTTTCGCGCACCATACTATCTAATGACAAGGCATAAATACCCAGCCCTACGGCAATGAGCAAACCCAGCATAATAAAAAGAACAATGATGGTTAAAATGAAACCTTGAGCGGGCTTTTGCGGAGGATTAAAGCGCATCATAACTTGTTACAAGTTAGAAAAAGTGTGCCATTGTAACGCTTGTCTACGCGAGCGGCGATACTCTTTTGTGAAGTGAGTGTGAAGATTTCATAAATTACATCAAACGTTATTTTCGCTACACTCGTTTCAGCCCGTCAAATCCTGTGTTATTTGTCTTTAATGTTTGCGGGTATTTATCATTGCTCCGTATGCCAGCGTTTTCACACTCAACGCTTACACTCCACTACTCGAAAAGCGCATTATGGCCACAAGAATATGGCATCACAGACTAGTCATTTTTGCCCTAAACTTGATCATCATTACTCTGGTTTGGTGTGTACAATGGTTATGCATCTGGTTGTTTACAATTACTGTGCTGGATGGCCTAGTGCTACATTTACCACATGATCACAACTATATCACCCTGCAACCTTACTTAAGTTTGTTAATCAGTTTCTTGCTCATACTTGGTGTGATGATGGTTGTAGACTTACCACTGAAACTACTCACTGAAAAGGGAGTTTTTGCAGCTATACATTGCTATTGGCTTACCAGAAAAAAACGGCCACCAAAGTGACCGTTTTTAATCCTACTTGCAGCAAATCATTAATAACCTGCTGTTTTTAAGCGATTTGCTTGTTGACGATAAACGGATACCGGATTGGTTTCAAAAATACTGACCAAACCAAAAATCTGGTTAACTTCATCCAAATGGTTCATAAAGTAGTCATCACGAATTACTTGACCCAAATGGCTAGAGCATCGACCAACTAAACCATCGTTTGCTTCAGGAATGACAAGACCCGAGGCAGCTAATGCGGCATCGGAAATATCCAGCACATTAGTTAAATGCCCCGTACCACTCCATGAGTAGTAACGAACACCGTTAACAGTGTAAGCGCCTTCAGCACATTTTGTTGCTGGCATTGCTTGTGGATACTTAACATTAAATGCGGCAGCACCTTTGGTCGTTAAAGAGTCCATACCCGCTAATGCATCTTGACGATAACCTTGGCCAGAAATAGCATCAATCATCAAGAAGAAACCATTGATCGCACCCGATAATACGGTTGCTGTGATTGGCCCCAGACCTGGAATAGTAGTCACGCCTTTAATAACATCCGCAACGGGTGAACCTGTTTGCGGACCACCAACACCCGTTACCGAAGATACTTTGGCAGGAATAGCCGCAGCGACGTAACGAATTGATTGATTACCATGACTATGGCCAATTAAGTTGACTTTTGCCGCACCGCTAATCGCTAGAATATTTTGTACTTGCGATAATAATTGCTCACCACGCACTTCTGATGACTGAAAAGAAGCAACTTGAGTAACATAAACAGAAGAACCACCTGCGACCAAATCCTTAGGAATGCCATACCAATAATCGGCAGGCCCTACTTTCGAGAAACCCGCCATGCCATGTGCAAATACCAACGGATATTTGGTTTGGGTATAATTTGAGGTAACGCTGATACTGCCGGTAGATGTGCAGCCCCCCGCTACAGAACATAACTTGTAGGACGCTGCTTGCGCAGTCATTGCGCTAGCCAATAAAGAGAGAGTGAACGCCGAAGTAGTCAATAAGTGTTTCATTGTTGTTATCCTTAAACGCCTGTTTGGGGCTGAGTTTTTGTTGTTTTTGGCAGTTCATGCCTGATGGGAGCGGATGCTAATCGCAGCTCGAAATACACGCAATAGGGTAAAAATTATCAAGACATGTCGTTAATGACCAATAGAAAGTCGTCAAACGCTTGCTATTCAAGCATTTAACTTAATTTATATGTTAATTTAATTGCTCATATTTTTTACATTTGGTTACCAATTGTCGACAAACGGCCATCTAAAGACCGCCAATAACCTTGCTATACGTTTTTAGTTTAATTTTCTTTGGAAGTTTCTATAATCAGGAAAAATCAGGAAAAATCAGGAAAAAAAACATGACGAGTCAAATCCCAGTCACCACATTACGCAGTCGTGGACGGCCTCCGAAGACTAAAGCTGACGAAGATACGATGAAAGCCAATATCGCCGATGCCACATTAAAGGCATTTGCCAAACATGGTTATCACGCGATGAGTGTTGAACACATTTTGGTTAACGCCAATATTTCTCGGCCCACGTTTTACAAATACTTTCGGCAATTGGAAGAGCCATTGGCATTAGCGGCGTTTAGCTTGCACACTGACTTGACTGAGCGACTTGCCAATGCACTGGAAGCGGATGGAGATGCATTATTAAATGCTGTGACTGCATTTGATGCGTATGTAGATTGGGGCAAGAGTTTGGGGGCAGTATTACGGCCATTATATGCTGAGTTTTATCAAACCAACTCCCCTGTATCATCGTTTCGTTTGCAAACCATTGAGACAATCAAAAAAATGATAGTTAGCGCCGTGATCAAATCCGGACGCCCACAGCCAACAGCAACGACACTAGGTTTATTTATAACAGGCATTGAATTTTTGGCATTTCATTTCTTGCTGAATAGCGATAGGAGTGAGGAGGCCTATGCAGAAACACGTTTGTCGATGTTGCGTTTGCTCACGGCGACATTAGGAACAACAGCAGAGTTCCAATTATTAATGCAATAATTAGCAAGTTAGAAACCGTATATGTTGAAGTGGGATGAAAAAGGGCTTCGACTTCGCCCAGCCAACACCAAAGCTCAATGACTGAAATCGAAAGGTGTTCCCCTCGCAAAGTTAAAGAGGCAATTAACCAAACGTCAACTGCCCTAGCCCTTACCCGCTTTTTTTATTTTAAACTATCTTTTCTTCACCAAACCATCATCCAGCACTTGCTGAAAATGATCAATGAAGGTTTCAGCAATTGGACGATAAGTCACACCCAATAAATCACGGCTACGACGATTATCAAACTTTAGTGGATGGCCGACATTTCGTTTGACAAAATCACGGGTAATCGGCCCCATTAGTGGCCCAAACGCCCAGACGATAAACTTAGGCACTTCCATGGTAGGAAAAGGATAGGACTTGCCATACTTCTGGCGCAAAATTTTGGCAATATCTAACATCGTTAATTCACCAGCATTCAGAATATAACGCCCCTTGGCCGCAATATTAAATGCTGCTAATACATGGGCACGCGCCACTTCACGAACATCCACCACACCCAGCACCAGTTTGGGAACACCTGTACGTAAGCGACCATCACCTAATTGTACTAGCGTGTCTATGCTGGCTGATTGGCTTCCCGACGTTAATGAGGGGCCATATACCATCGCCGGATTAATGGTCACCATATCCCAACGCTGCTGCTCTTTTTGCATCTTCCATGCTTCACGTTCAGCTGCAACTTTAGAATATTGATACGGATTATGATCAACTGTACTGGTAGTATTCCAATGATCCTCGGTAAATACACCACTAGGCACCGCTAAAATATCTTCATTATCGCCATAAACAGCAGCGACGCTACTCGTTAATACCACTCGATGCACCGATGGGCACTCGTTTACCGAATTCAGTACATTACGAGTTCCTTCAACAGCGGGTCGAACTAAGGCTTCATTGGCATCGGTAAAACCATCGAGCACAAAGGGTGACGCAGTATGCATGACCACTCCGCAACCTTCCATCGCTGCCCTAAAACTGCCTTGATCCAATAAATCCGCTTTAAATAACTTCAGTGTTCCGGGAGCTGTTTCGGCCATTTTCAATAAATGGCCTACACTAGCCTGTTTCGCTGGGTCACGTACTGTCGCATGGACAGTGTAACCTTCTTCAAGCAAGTATTTGATAATCCAGCCCGCAATATAACCTGACGCTCCTGTCACCAAAACAGGCGTAATCGCACCATGAGGAATCGTGGGGGAACTCATATTATGTCCTTAAAATCATTATGATTGTG
>CANBZV010000131.1 GCA_947373945.1 Moraxellaceae bacterium | reverse complement strand
AAAGAAGCGGTGTTTCCGTTTGCCAAGTTCCCTGGTGTTGACCCGATTTTAGGGCCAGAAATGAAGTCCACGGGCGAAGTGATGGGTGTTGGCAAGTCTTTCGGCGAAGCCTTCCACAAAGCGGTATTAGGCTCGAACGAGAAGTTACCAACGGGTGGCTGTGCCTTTATTTCGGTGCGTGACTCCGATAAAGAGCGTTTACCGCAAATTGGTCGAGACTTGGTGGAATTAGGTTTCGCGTTGGTCGCCACTGGCGGTAGTCAGCGTATTTTGGCTGATGCCGGCGTGCCGTGTAAGCGTGTCAATAAAGTGACTGAAGGCCGTCCGCATATTGTCGATATGCTGAAAAATGGTGAAATCAGTTTCATCATCAACACCACCGAAGGCAAACAGGCGCAGCAAGATTCGTTCTCGATTCGCCGCAGCGCCTTGCAAGGTAAAGTGTATTACACCACCACAATTAGTGGTGCCAATGCCGTTTGCCAAGCGCTGAAAGCCAAAGGTGAGCTGTCGGTATGTCGTTTGCAAGATTTGCATAAGGAGTTGTAAGTATGCAACGTTACCCTATGACGGTGGGTGGTGCCGAAGCACTGCGCGTTGAACTGGATAAGTTAAAAAACGTTGATCGTCCGCGTATTACGGCGGCGATTGCGGAAGCGCGTGCGCATGGCGATTTGAAAGAAAATGCCGAATACCATGCCGCCCGTGAACAGCAAAGTTTTGCCGAAGGTCGGATTAAAGAGATCGAAGCCAAACTGTCCAATGTGCAAGTGATTGATGTCACCAAAATCGCTAATAATGGCAAAGTCATTTTTGGCGCGACGGTCGATATCGAGAACGTGAATACCGGTGAGCTAAAAACGTATCAAATTGTTGGCGAAGATGAAGCCAACATCAAACTATCGAAAATTTCGGTTAATTCACCGATCGCTCGTGGTTTGATTGGTAAAGAAGAAGGTGATAGCGTCGTTATCACCACACCTGCCGGTCAGGTGGAGTATGAAATTAGCGAAGTCCGTTATGTCTAAATAACGATGCTACGTTACATAAAGCCCTGCCAGTTGAGAAACTGGCGGGGCTTTTTTACGGGAATTCAAGACTCTGTGATTGCTGTTAAGTTAGATGCTTTTATATCAGCGTATTAATTTTATCTGGAAGATATAGCCATTGGTCTTGAATTTTTATGGGTTTCCCTAAATTCATATGATAGATTCTGGCGCAGCATTTTAACTAGCAACGAATCAAAGTTTTCCATTGTCTATAGTCATTATGCAAGGCAGCTTTCAATCCATCGTCATGTCAGTTTAACGACCCGCGAACCGCTTTAATAGCGGCTCTAGTCACTTTCCATATCGTTCAGGGGGAACGCATTCATGCCAACAATTAACGGCAGTTCAAGCAACGACACTTTAATTAGCATAAGCACAAACGACACGTTGATTGGTGGTCTGGGTAATGACACTTATATTGTTGATGATGCGACTGATGTCATTGTCGAAGTGACAGGCTCCGGCAATCCGTCATCATTGGGTGAAGTTACGCTGGCGAGTACTGACGCGAATGGTGTCGCCGTTTTTGCGAGGAATTACTTCAGTAGCTTCACTCCCGATGGCCAAAATATTGCGTTTATCACAGCGGAAAGCGGATTCATCAGTGGTGATACCAATAATAGCTATGATATTTTCCTCAAAAATATCACTACAGGTGCAATACAACGTATTAGCACCACGGCTGAGGGGGGCGAGATTGACCATGGTGTCGAGAGGCAGCCATTTGCATTTGATGCCACAGGTAATTTCCTGCTGTTTAGTAGTAATAGTGCCTTGGTGGCGGCGGATACCAATAACCAGCCTGATGTTTATCTTAAAAACCTGACCACGGGTGCCATCCAGCGCGTAAATACCGATGCTTCAGGTAATCAGGCCACTGGTGTGGGTAGTGGTTATGCGGTGTTTTCTCCCGATGGCACAAAAGTCCTGTTTTCCTCGGCGGCCAGTAATTTAGTTGCCGGTGATAGCAATGGTTGGACTGACTTGTTTATTAAAACACTTTCTACTGGAGCTATTCAGCGCGTCAATACCACTGCCTCTGGTCTTCAGGCGACGGGTGGTGAGGGCGTGATTGGTAAAGCCCAGCTTTCATCCGATGGCAATATTGTCTATTTCGTTAGTAGTGCGGGCAATTTGGTAGCCAATGATTCCAATGCCAATACCGATATTTTTGCCAAAAACCTAACGACGGGCGCAATCACCAGACTCACGACCACCAGCAGTAATGCCCAAACCTCTGGGGATGTAAAAATTGTTAAGGTGTTTTCTGACCGAATAATATTTACCAGTACGGCAACGACATTAGTGACTGGCGGCACGAACAGTGGTGTCTATGCTAAGGATTTAAGTACGGGTGTAGTTACCCGTCTTAGTAATGATAACTTCGGAAATCCAATTCCTGTTACCAGTGCCATTATGGGCAGTGACCCCTCGAAATTGTTTATTACCTCCTCATCCAATTCATTACTGTTAGGGGATACACGGAGTAATGATGAAGTCTATGCCAAAGATTTAACCACAGGTGTTGTTACATTGCTTTCTGCCAACCAGAACGGTGAATATCAACCGAACAATTCGTGGCAAAACACATTATTAGATGTTTCCCCCAATAGCCAGACGGTTCTGTTCAATACCAGTGACGCTTTTCTTAATGAACACATTCTGTCGTATAGCGATAATATGGTGCTGAAAGGCATTTATGGACCGGATAGCCAAGGTATTGACGCCGTCTGCAGTAGTGTCAGCTATACCTTGTCAGCCAATATCGAAAATCTGACACTGACCGGTAGCGAAAACCTGAGTGCGACCGGTAATGACAGTAGCAACATCCTCACGGGCAATGGAGGCGATAACGTACTCGATGGCCGAGGTGGTATTGACACCTTAAACGGTGGCGATGGGAACGATACCGCGGATTATAGTCTTGCTGCTGGTGGAATTATTGCAAGCCTCAATCTGAAAACGCAAACAACGCCGGATTATCGTGATGATGGTGGTGGAATAGCCACTGTTTTTATGGCTCAAACAGCGACAGGCTCAAACAAGCTAGATGCTCACGATATTCTGCTGGAGATTGAGAACCTGAAAGGCAGTGCTTTTACTGATGAGTTCTATGGCGATGCCGGAGCTAACCGTTTGGATGGTGGTGCTGGGAATGACTTGTTGTTTGGCGGTGCCGGAAATGACACCTATGTCGTGGACTCAATTAATGATCAGGTGGATGAAAATAGTCATAACACATCATTGGTTTCGTTGAGCAGCAATGGTTCTTTGTTAAATGGCTACTCATCTTCAGTATCGGTCAATGCGGCAGGTGATCACATTGCTTTTTCCAGTTATGCAACGAATGCGTTAGCTAATGATAGCTATGGTATGAGCGATATTTTTGTCAAGAATTTGATCACGGGTGAAGTGGTGCGCGCGAGTGAAAGTGCAGCTGGCGTGGAAGGGTCTGGCGATAGTAAGCATCCCGTTCTTTCGGCCGATGGCTCAGTTGTTGCCTTCGAAAGTGTATCACCCGAACTGGTTCCAGATGGCACTTATGACCAAGGCATTTATGTTAAAAACTTGGCCAGTGGTGCAGTGACAAGAGCCGATACCACGGCTACTGGTGAATTTGGCAACAGCTATAATATCCACTTACAAGATATTTCGGTTGATGGCAACTTAGTGCTTTTCTTATCGGATGCTTCCAATTTGGTTGCCGATGATACCAGCTTTACAGCGGACCTTTTCTTGAAAAATCTAACGACAGGAGCTATTACGCGTGTAAATACTGATAGCAATGGTAATCAGGCTCAGAACGACTACAGCACGTATATGGGAATCTCTAGTGCTCGCTTTTCTGCCGATGGTACCAAAGTAGTGTTTGCCAGTGCCGCCGACAATTTGGTCAGTGGCGACACTAATTATGCGGATGATATATTTATTAAAACCTTGGCCACGGGTGCTATTGAGCGGGTCAGTACTGACAGTAACGGTAACCAGATGTCTGATGGTGGCTATAGTGATTTTTCCATGTCGGCGGTAATGTCAAGTGATGGAAATAAAGTATTGTTTTCAAGTAACTCCAGTGGGCTGGTCGCTAATGATACCAATGGCCAAGTGGATTTTTTTGTCAAAAATTTGACCACAGGAGTTATCACTAGAGTCAGTACCGATAGTGCGGGGAATCAAGCTAATGCAGGCTCTTTTGATGGCTTGTTCACTCCCGATGGTAACTCCGTCATTTTTTCGAGTAATGCCAGCAATCTCGTCAGTGACGATAGCGGTTCTGGTACAGATATTTTCATCAAGAATCTGTTAACTGGCGAAACCCGTCGTATCAGTACGGATAGTTATGGCGCAGTTGGCAACCAAAACAGTTTTAGCCCAGTGATCTCGTCATCGGGGGTGCTGTTTTTTGAAAGTTGGGCAAGTAATCTCGTAGAGAATGATACTAATGGATTTTCTGATATTTTCAGCAAAGATATCAGCGGCATAGACTCTGGCGGCGTTGATACCGTCGAATCATCCGTGAACTGGACATTGAATATCAATCTGGAGAATTTAACGCTAACCGGTACCAATAATATTATTGGTATAGGGAATGACAGCAATAACACGTTGATGGGTAATAGCGCTAATAATCGGCTAGGTGGTAGTTATGGCAATGATACGCTGTATGGCGGTGAAGGTAGCGACTCCTTAAGCGGCGGTGCAGATGCGGATAGCCTCGTTGGTGGCTTGGGAAATGACTTTTACTATGTTGAAAATATTAATGATGTCGTTATTGAAGCCATCGGTGAAGGGACCGACTATGTCTATAGCACCCTAGATAATTACACCCTTGGAGCCAACCTTGAAAACATAGTCTTGCAAGGTGCAAGCAATAGTGCTGCAACAGGCAATGAACTGGACAACAGCCTGATAGGTAATAGCGGCAATAATGTTCTGACCAGTGGCGTGGGCAATGACTCGTTAAATGGTGGTGCAGGCGCAGATAGTCTGATTGGTGGCGTAGGTAACGATATTTACTATGTTGAAAATATCAATGATGTCGTAACTGAAGCCTTTAACGAAGGCACGGATTACGTCTACAGCACGTTGGATTACACGCTCGGCGCGAACCTTGAAAATTTGGTCTTGCAAGGCACCAGCAATCTAACAGCGACGGGCAATGAACTGAATAACAGCCTGATTGGTAATAGCGGCAATAATGTTCTGACCAGTGGCGTGGGTAATGACTCGCTAAATGGTGGTGCAGGCGCAGATAGTCTGATTGGTGGCGTAGGTAACGATATTTACTATGTTGAAAATATCAATGACGTCGTGACCGAAGCCTTTAACGAAGGCACGGATTATGTCTATAGCACGTTAGATTACACCCTTGGCGCGAACCTTGAAAATTTGGTCTTGCAAGGCACCAGCAATCTAACAGCGACGGGCAATGAACTGAATAACAGCCTGATCGGTAATAGCGGCAATAATGTTCTGACCAGTAGCGTGGGCAATGACTCGTTAAATGGGGGTGCAGGCGCAGATAGTCTGATTGGTGGTGCAGGTAATGATATCTACTATGTTGAGAATATTAATGATGTGGTCACGGAAGCCTTTAACGAAGGCACGGATTACGTCTATAGCACGTTGGATTACTCGCTCGGTGCGAACCTTGAAAATTTGGTCTTGCAAGGCACCAGCAATCTCACCGCAACAGGTAACGAGCTGAATAACAGCCTGATTGGTAACAGTGGTAATAATGTCCTTAGTTCTGGTTTAGGTAATGACTCGTTAAATGGTGGTGCAGGCGCAGATAGTCTTATCGGTGGCGTAGGTGACGATATTTACTATGTTGAAAATGTCAATGATGTGGTCACGGAAGCCTTCGGCGAAGGAGTGGACTATGTCTATAGTACGTTGGATTACACCCTTGGTGCGAACCTTGAAAATTTGGTACTGCAAGGAACAGGCAATATCGCCGCAACAGGCAATGAACTGAACAACAGCTTGATAGGTAATAGCGGCAATAATGTTCTTACCAGTGGTGCAGGCAATGACTCGTTAAATGGTGGTGCAGGCGCAGACAGCCTGATCGGTGGTATTGGTAACGATATTTACTATGTTGAAAATATCAATGATGTCGTGACCGAAGCCTTTAACGAAGGCACGGATTATGTCTATAGCACGTTAGATTACACGCTTGGAGCAAACATAGAGAACTTAGTGCTACAAGGAGCTGGTAATACAAATGGCACAGGTAATGGACAGAACAATACGCTCATTGGTAGTAGCGGTAATAACACCTTGTCTGGCGGCATTGGGGCAGATGTACTGAATGGCGGCCTCGGAAATGACACTTATAGTAAGCGACGTGGTGATGGCGCAGATATCATTACTGATATTGATAGTCTGGTTGGTAATGTCGATGTACTCTTGTTTGCTGATGGCAGTATTGACAGAGATCAGTTGTGGTTTCGTCACCTTGGTACTGACTTGGAAGTGAGTGTAATTGGCACCACGGATAAGACGACCATTAAAGGATGGTACACTAGCCAAAATAATCACATAGAACACATTCAGACTCAGTCTGGACAAGTACTGCTCGATAGCAATGTTGAAGCTCTTGTGGTGGCAATGGCTGGTGTGTCGTTATCTGTGCCAGCCACAACCATGTTAACCATTAATCAGCACACAGCGCTTGATAGCAAAATTGCATTATGCTGGAGTTGATTGAGTGAGGCTCACATATAGCAGTCTCAGCTACATAACCATTGGGTAATTACAGAGCTAACTAAAAAGGCGCATCAAGCGCCTTTTTTATGACTAGTTTTTAGCCGCCTATATTGCTATTGTTCAGCCAACAATTCGAAGAATAACAATAATCAACATTTTAACGTTGTGTAGAATGTGAACTAACGGCTCAACGGGCATGAACACGTCAAAATCAGCTTATCAGACTATGCAGGCCTTAGTAGATGAAGAGGCGTCAACACGCCCCTGCTCATTGAAAGCGCTGCTTGCCAATATCGTTTTTGGCCGTGATCCTAAACAACGCTTGCGTATTACCCGCTCCTTGTTGGCCACGTTAGTCTTTTTTATTTGTTTGGGCGTCATCACTTATCTGTCAGCACTCGGCGAAATAATCCCTAAGCAAGGTGCGATCCTCGCGACTTGTATTTCGGTGTCCTGTTTGGTTTTTTATACCGCCCTGCGTAGTGGCTTCAATTTACGTTTTGCCGAGCCGTCATTGACGTTGCCGCAGACGTTGGCGGCGTTGACGTGGATTTGTGGTGCTTACGCCATCGCCGAAAAAGCACATGGTGGCACGTTGATGTTGTTTGCTTTGGTGCAGGTGTTTGCCATTTTTACCATGAGTGTGCGCCGAGCGATTATTTCGGCTAGTTATGGTGTCATCGCGATGGGGCTAACGATGCTCTATAAAACGCTAACTGAGCCAGAGATTTATCCTTTTCAAGTGGAGTTGGCCTATTTTGTCTTTATGGCGACGATCATGCCCACCATTTCATTGTTAAGTACCCAAATTACCCATATTCGTAATGAATTAAGAGCACAAACAAAAGCGCTGGAAACGGCACTAGGCCATATTCAAAAATTGGCGGCTCA
>CANBZV010000130.1 GCA_947373945.1 Moraxellaceae bacterium | reverse complement strand
GTCTTTGAGTCATCAATAACCATGACTTTTAAGCCGTCAAAATTTTCTTCCATCGGAGTCGCCTTCCTATTATGTGGCCATTTAGCCAATTGTGGAGTTCGGAAAGTTAAACCAAACACCCCCGCTTATCATGCGTTTTTGGGGGGCTTGCCTTTCTTTTAACATAGTTCTTGGGATGAATCCATAGCGTAATGAACTTCACCCAATAACTACAGCCTAAATAAATTACAAAGGCTTAGCATGAGAAGCTCATGCATTATACAAAGTTAACGCTTTTAATTGACTTAGACAATGCTCTTTTACAGACGCTGTGTGATGTCGCACAAATAGGAGTCAACACAGTGTCATTTTATTGCTATTTAGGACTTCCTAGAGGGTAAAAATGTTATCTTTCACATTACTGATACGCATAATATCTTCATGTTTTAAAGAATACTTGTACAAACTACCCCACGTAAATCCTGTATTAATCTTATCTTTATTTTAACTAATATTTAGGACACAAACCTTACCACATCTAACAACGAAAATGGCCAACTCAGTTCTAGGGTTGGCTCTTTTTTTAACACAGGAATCCTTATACCATAATTTTCTATCAGACGTTCATCCAAAGCAATATCTACATACTGCCAAATGAATGACACTACTGCTTGAACTTGTTTCAGCAATAGCTCTGCATCATCACAGAGATGACAACCTTTCGTGCCATAGAGGATGAACACCTGACCATCCTTAGTCATGACTTTTAGAACTCACTTGCCAACAACGATGGATTTTCATATTGCGCTTATAGTCAAAACCGATGGTCTCTGGGGTGATTTCTTTGCAGTGCAAATAACGCATTGCTTCTACTTGCAACTCAAAACGACGGAAGTTGGTGGAGAAATAACAAATACCGTCAGGATTAAGCAAACGCATCGCTAAGGTAATTAATTCAACATGATCTCTTTGTACATCAAAGACATCCTGCATTTTTTTGGAGTTGGAAAATGTGGGTGGATCAATAAAAATGACATCAAATTTTTCACGACATTGACTTAACCATGCCATAACATCCGCTTCGATAAAATGATGATGGCTTTCGGCAATACCATTAAGGGCAAAATTACGCCTCCCCCAATTCAGATAGGTATTCGATAAATCAACACTGACCGTTTCAACCGCTCCACCTAAGGCAGCGTGAACACTTGCCGAGCAAGTATAGGCAAATAAATTGAGGAATGTTTTCCCCGCTACTTGTTGCGCCATTTTCAAACGGATCGGGCGATGATCTAAAAACAAGCCAGTATCCAAGTAATCCGTCAGATTCAGTAATAGTCGCGCCCTGCCCTCTTGGACTTCGATGTATTTATTACGCTGATTTTGCTTTTCGTATTGCTGATTGCCTTTTTGCTGCGCCCGCACTTTGATAAATACTTTATCGCGATGCAAACCAAAAACTTGCCGAATTACTTGCAAAGCTAATTTAAAACGAAAGATTGCTTTTTCAGGCTCAATCGTTTTGGGAGGTGCATATTCTTGAACATGTAAACAATCACCATAGACATCAATGGCAATATTAAAGTCTGGTAAATCGGCATCATATACCCGATAACAACTCACACCTTCCCGGTTCGCCTGCTTATATAAATGCTGGATATTTTTCCGTAAGCGATTCGCGAGGGCTTCAGCCTCAACAGGCACTTCTCCTTGGGCCTCAACAAAACGGCATGGTAGAGGCGCCGGAACATCCTGCACTTTGCCATGGCGCACAAACACACTGAGATCACCATTACGCAACTTTTGTGTATGCAAATGTTCAAAACCTAGCGCATCGGCATGCTCTATTTGTGCGGCTAGGACAGCGGCTTGCCAATTAGGTAAACGTTCGCGCGCCAATCTTCCCAATGCTTTATAGAGATAGATGGCGGTATCGCTTTCGCCCAAACGCTCACCGTAGGGAGGATTGGTAATCAACAAACCATATTCAGCAGGTTTACTTGGCAATTCAGCCAATTCTCGCTGCTGTAAGGTAATAAATCGGCTTACACCAGCCGCTTCGATATTTTTAGATGCTGCACGTAAACACTCAATATCGGCATCATAGCCAATCATCACTGGCCAAGACTTATTCAGACCATTGGCTTGACGCTGTAAGGCATCCTCCCAACATTGCTCCCATACCTCAGGATCATGACCTTCCCAAGCGAGAAAGCCATAAAAATTACGAAGCAAGCCCGGAGCAATATCACCATACATTAAGGCCGCTTCGGTTAAAAACGTACCTGAGCCACACATTGGATCTAATAACGCATCAAACTCATGATTTGGCCACCCAGCCTGCTGCAGAATAGCGGCGGCCAAAGTTTCTTTTAGTGGCGCCTCACCAATTAATAAGCGATAGCCGCGGCGATGCATACTATCGCCCGATAAATCCAAGCTCACGGTAATGGCGTCAGGTTGAACGAGAACGTGGAGATTAATATCACTACCTTGAGGATTGATGCTTGGACGCTGACCAGTCTGTTGGCGAAAATGATCAACAACCGCATCTTTCAACTTGAGTGCCATATATTGGGTATGGCAAACCACGCCCTTCGTAGCGACAGCGCGCACCGAAAATGTTTTATCCAGACTAAAAACATCTGCCCAAGGATAAGCAACTGCCTGTTCATACATGGCTTCAGGCGCTTGACTATCCAACTTGAATAACGGTTTGAAAACACGTGACGCCAGACGCGACCATAAACACAGTTTATAGGCAACACCTAAGTCGCCTTCTACCACAATGGCGCCATTCTGTTGACTAAGGACAGTTGCGCCAATTTGCGTTACTTCAGCAGCCAATAAAGATTCTAAGCCGTCAGCGCAAGCTACAACCCAAGTGGATACAGTCATGTTTTTTCTCAACGTTTTAAGAAGTCAGCACGTATTTGCTGACTGTTGGGCATGCCACGCACAGGCCAACGAATAATGCGAATACCAGCAGATACCAATGCCTTGTCTTTTTTGGCATCAGCCTTGATACGGTCATTGCGCTCATGAGAGGAATCATCCAACTCTATAGCCGCTAATATCGTCGCACCATCGGGTGCACAAATGACGAAATCAACACTCATCCGATTAATACGGTTAAACCAGGCCTGTTTATCTGCCTCAGGATCGACATCAATGAGGCGGCACAATTGTACTTGGCTAAAAATCAAATACTCAGGCAAAGCTTGACGCAACCGCACATACAACACGCGTTCAGGTTCAGTCATCAATTCCCGTGGGACATATGGCCAGACAGCCATATCATCAATATTTTGTTTGCTGGGGGTGTTTGGTCTACTAAGACTAATCAGCACCACCAGCACACATAATATAAGCAGTAAAACAATAATGCCGGTCAGCGAAAAACTTATGGTTTCCAAGGCGCAACCCATGCTCCCGACACACCTAAAGCTGACTCGCCACTGAGACGTCCTTTCAATGCATTAGCTGCTTCTTTTTGCAGTTCCGGCCCAACAACCACTTTCCATGTATCGCCATTTTTGACTACACGAGCGCGATAGCCCTTGGCAGTTAATTTAGCCGTTAGGGCATCCGCCTTGGCGCGATCACTGACACTAGCAACTTGCACAACCCACGCTTCAGACTTGCTATCTGCGGCCTTTTCTTTGTCTTTAGCTAGCAACTCTTTTTGTTTACCTTCTAGGGCTATCTTTGCTTTGTCCTCTTCTTTCTTTTTCGCTGCCGCTTTTTCTTTCTCGGCTGCAATTTTATCGGCTTTTGCCTCTTCATCAGCCTTTTGCTTAGCCGCTTTATCTGCAAGAGTTTTTGCTTTGTCTTTTTCAGCAGCTACCTTATCTGCTTTTGCTTGTTCATCCGCAGCGTCTTCTTTTTTCTTGGCATCGGCTTTAGCTTTTTCTAATGCCACTTTCTCAGCTTTAGCTTGCTCATCCGCTTTTAGTTTCGCCGTCTTTTCTGCCAATTGTTTTTCGGCAATTTTCTGGGCATGGCTATCTGGAGCCTCAAGCGCAATCATCGCTTTTTCAGCTTCTAACTTTTTCGCAGCAGCCTTTTCGGCAGCCAACTTATTTGCCTTGTCTTTGTCAGCTTTAGCTTGAGCATCAATTGCCGCTTGCTGCAGACTATCATTCGATATGGAGGCTGGCGGGATAGTGGGTGTCACTGCCGTTTGTTTAACCAACTCGCGCTCTGCTTTATCAGCCGCTATTTTTTGCGCCTGTGCCTCTTCTACTGAAATTTCGTCTGAGCTAGCCAATAACTCTTTGGCGCGCTGACGAGCTGCTTGCTCAGCCGCTAATTGCTCTGGCGTTTTCGACGTATCAGGAGCGCCAGTCGTTGGCGTTGTCGCCACATCAGGCTTACCAACTGCATAAAATTGGGCGTCATCGGTATGCGCAGCATCCACAGTGTCTTCAGCCTCTTGCTGCTGCTGATTTAATTGCGGGCGCGTTTGCTCAACGGTGGTCGTGACAGGCTTAGCAGGAATAGGCTCCAAACGGCTTAGCAGCTTGGCACCTGAACCATCCAACATAAGAGGTAATAATACTGCGGCACCCGCTATCAACACGATGCCACCAAGAAGACGTTGTTTAACTGCTGTGTCCATAGGTATTAATGTATTTCCAGCCACTGTTTAGCAACAGCGACGGTATAAAAAGAGCCAAATACTAAGATTCTATCGCCTGTCCGAGCCTGCTGTAATGCTGAACGCATTGCTACCCCGACAGTATGATGAGTTCCGCCTATATACATACCACGCGCTAGTAATAACGGTGCTAATTTGTCAGCACTGATACCACGCGGCACGTCTAAACCCGCTATAAACCATTGATCAATCCGGCCTAAGCACGCATCGAGAGTCCCTGCGATATCTTTATCGGCCAACATAGCAAAAACAGCGAGCGTTTTACTGTCGCCAATAGGTAATTGTTGCATAAAAAAGGCTGCGCCGTGTGGGTTATGCGCGACATCCATCACGATTTCTACGCCTTGGCGATAAAAACGTTCAGCTCGACCCGCCAATTGCGCTAATTTTATACCATGTATGATAGCAACTTCTGTGACAATCAATGGCGCAGCCATAATTGCGGCCAGCGCAGTGGCGACATTATCCAGGGCTAGACGGGGCTTGGGTAGGCGATCAAAGCGCTGCTCGCCCTGCCACCACGACCATGTTTCGCCATTATCTTGATAGCTAAACTGTTGATGCTTGATGAACAACGGTGTTTTCAACTGCACCGCATAATCGACTAATGGCTGCGGCGGATTGACTTCGCCATAGATTGCGGGTTTGGCGGGACGGAAAATACCCGCTTTTTCAACACTGATTTTTTCACGAGTATCGCCCAACCAGTCAACATGATCAATGCCAATACTAGTGACAACAGCAACATCGGCATCAATAATATTGACAGCATCTAATCGACCACCCAAGCCTACTTCCAAAATAACAATATCGAGATGTGCCTGCTGAAACAACCAAAAAGCCGCTAACGTTGTAAACTCAAAATACGTTAGTGAAATGCCAACTTGTGCTCGTGCTAATTCAATCTGCTCAAAAGCATTGATCAATGATGCGTCTGCTACGGCAATACCATCCAAGGCAATACGTTCATTAAAGTGGGTAATATGTGGTGAGGTATATGTACCTACGCGATAAGCAGCAGCACAGTAGATCGCTGTTAAAGTCGCGACCGTTGAACCTTTTCCATTCGTACCACCAACGGTAATCACAGGACAACCTAACTGCTGCAAGTTCAACACCTGCGCGACTTGGCGCACACGCTCCAAACCCATATCAATGGCTTTAGCATGCTGATGTTCGAGATGGGAAAGCCATTCTGCGAGGGTAGAAAAAGTCATAGGGTTAATCAAAAGCTGGTAGCCCTCGCTCTAACTCTCTCCCTCGGGGAGAGAGGACTAAATACGTCGTTTACCCGAGGAAGCAGCTGGGAGAGGGAGATTCTAAACAGGACGACGAGTCAGCTTGGCCAACACACGATAAACGGTATCACGCATTTCTTGACGATGGACAATCATATCCACCGTACCATGATCCAATAAAAACTCAGACCGTTGAAAACCTTCAGGTAATACTTGGCGTACCGTTTGCTCAATCACACGAGGTCCAGCAAAACCAATAAGGGCATAGGGCTCGGCAATATTCAAATCCCCTAACATCGCTAAACTGGCGGATACACCACCATACACAGGATCTGTCAACACCGAAATATAAGGAATGCCATTTACTTTAAGCTGTTCAATGATGGCGGCCGTACGCGCCATTTGCATTAGCGAAAATAAGGCTTCCTGCATCCGCGCACCACCCGAGGTGGAGAAGCACACAAGTGGAATACGCTCACGCAAACAAATTTCGGCGGCACGGACAAAGCGGGCCCCTACTACGGCGCCCATAGAGCCGCCCATGAAATTGAATTCAAAGGCAACGACCATCACAGGCATTTCATTAATCGTGCCTTTGACCGCAATTAGGGCATCCGTTTCACCCGTTTCTTTTTGCGCATCGGCAATGCGATCGACATAGCGCTTACTGTCTTTGAAGTTCAATCGATCTTCAGGCAGTAGATCCGCGCCAATTTCTTCGCGACCTTCGGGATCTAAAAACAAATCAATACGCTCACGCGCATTGATGCGTAAATGATGATCGCATTTAGGACAGACATTCAAATTACGCTCAACTTCTGCCTGATAGAGAACACCGTCACACTTGGGGCACTTCCGCCAAACACCTTCTGGCACAGAGACTTTACGCTCTTCAACGTTTTTACCTGCGTTCGGCAGAATCTTTCCAAGCCAGCTCATGGCATTTCCTCGTATGTATTAACGCGTCAATCAGGTGGCATCTATCGCTTGACGCATTTCTGCCATCAATCGTTGTAATTCAGCAGGAATAGCGTCTGGTGTTTGGCCCAGCTCGGCAATACGATTAACGAGTACCGAACCCACTACGACACCATCGGCATAACGCGCCACCGCTGCGGCTGAATCCGCATCCTTAATACCAAATCCTACACCAATCGGCAAATCGCTAAAGCGACGAATCGTTGCGACACGCTCAGCTACGGCATCAATATCCAAGGCACTTGAACCTGTCACCCCTTTCAACGACACATAATAAACATAACCACTGGCGGCAGCGGTAATACTTTCAATGCGGTCATCCGTCGTTGTGGGTGCAAGTAAGAAGATTGGATCTATTTGATGCTGCTTCAACGTTGCCGTTAGGCATTGTGCTTCTTCAGGTGGTAAATCCACTGTTAATATGCCATCAACGCCAGCAACTTGTGCCGCTTTCGCAAATACTTCATAGCCGATAATCTCAAGTGGATTGAGATAGCCCATTAATACCACAGGTGTTTTACCATCTTGCTGGCGGAACTCACTGACGATACGCAAAACATCATAGCTGCTGGTGCCATGAACCAATGCGCGCTCATGGGCTTTGGTAATCGTTGGACCATCGGCCATTGGGTCAGAAAAAGGCACGCCTAATTCGATAACATCCGCACCACCCGCTACCAGTGAGTGCATCATCGCCACTGTATACTGCGGATGTGGATCACCTGCGGTGATATAAGGAATCAGTGCTTTTTTTTGCTGCTGTTTTAACTGTGCAAAACACGCCTGAATACGAGACATTATTTTTTCCTACTTTCATGGGACTGACGCGGCTATCGCTTTATCAACACTGCCACCATCTT
>CANBZV010000129.1 GCA_947373945.1 Moraxellaceae bacterium | reverse complement strand
CACCTTTTCGGCAGTTGAGTGTTGGTGCCAGTCCGATGTTGGTCGTGTGCTCGACGGCTAGGCCCGATCATCCGTGTCTTCAAGCACACAAATTTGCTGAGCGTGCCCAAAGCTTGGGTGACCGCGTCGAGGTGCTGGAACAGGCGCAATCACATAAACTGATCAATCAAAACTTGGGGAAATCCGGTGGTTATACCCAAGCGGTTGAGGCTTTTATGGGGTCGTTAGATGTAACGGTGCAACGGCGCTTGGCGGCTCCGTCAGCATCGCCACAGTAACGTTGTTACTGACGCATTGCGCCAAAAACGGTAGCACCTGCGTCAGGAATTCATCGGGTAGTTCAGCAAACGGTGCATGACCACAGGGTAGGGCAACAAACTGCGCGTGCGGCAAACATTGACGTGCCACTTTGCCGTCCTTGTGTGCCGGAATCGCTGGATCATATTTACCGAACATCAGCAGCACGGGTGCTTTGATGTTAGCGGCTAATGGTCGTAAGTAATTATCATCGGTGGCGAAACTGCGCCATAACGCCCGATTCTGTGCCAACCGCGCCGCTGTTGTCTGTTCATCCGCCGCCCGTTCGAGCATGGCCTTGGTTTGAGGCGTGCTTTTCCGCAGATACAGACGCGCCCACAGTGTTGGCGACATGGCAAAACGACTACCTTGCAGACGGCAGAAGCTACGCGTGATGATGTTATGTGCGGTGAAGCCACCCGGTGACACCAATACGAGCGCGCGCACCCATGTTGGTGACTCACTGGCGAGTCGGGCAGCGGCATTGCCGCCGAGCGAGTTGCCGATCAACAGCACTGGCGGCAAGTTAAGCGTGGTGATGAATTCGCGCAAGACGGTGGTAAAAAAGCTGGCAGTCACGGTTTCGGGGGCAATATTGAGGCTGGACTGACCGTAGCCCGGCCAATCGAGTGCCAGTACACGGAAATGTTGAGCTAATTCGGGGATGACGGCGCTGTAATCACGGCAGTCGCCAGGATTGGCGTGCAATAGAATCAACGGTTGGCCGTGGCCAGTTTCTTGATAATGGATGGTGCCGGAAGTCAGGGCAATGGTGGGCATAATGTTATCCCTCTAAGGCAGAATGATGTAATGACCTCAGTGTGCAGGGAATTAAGTGGCAATGCATTAACATGGGTTAAGGCTTTGGGAACTGTTGATTACAAACCTAGGCAGTGACTCTGTTCTTGTGGGGTAGCCAGAGTATGAGTTTGTTGTAGGGCGCAAAACTTGCGCCCTCGTGAGGTCATTACACCCTAGCCAACGAATTACAACGCCCTTAAAAACGCCACCATATCTGCTGTTTCCTGTGGGGTCATACCGATATTGAAGCGTCGATTATAAAAACCGACCACAGCTTGTAAGTCGGGTTCATGGCCACCGTGAAAATACGGCGCATGTGCCGCGAGTCCACGCAAGCTAGGCACTTTGAACTTACCCATATCACGCCATTTGCCCGTTTGCAGCGCCAACCCCGGATCAGTGGTTTGGATAACTGCCCCCGTCGCGCTATTTCTGAAGGTATACAACGGTAGATCGGGGGTGCGTAATTGGACTGCGGATGTGCCGGTATTCATGAGTCGTGGTACTGATTCACTGCCGACATTCGGTGTGCTGTGACAACTGGAACATGTGCCCCGTACTGCCGGTTGGTTCAGAGTATCGTTAAAGCCATTCACCCCAGCAATGGTAAACGGACGAGTATTAAACAGCATTTGCCCACGACCAATAGCCGCTTGTGCAGGTGTTAGTCCGGCAGGAGATGGAGCGCCGGGAGCGGGCGGTGCCCACGAGTTATACAGGCTAAAGACATTGCGATTGAACGGTGCGCCTGTGCGATAGTCGCCACTGACGAAGTCGTTAATGCCGAAATAATAAGGTGTGGCTGCCAGTGCCGCTGTACCGCCATGAGCTCCATTGGCGCTTAGGCTACCAGCCGCAGCATCGCTGTCTTTGGCCGTGGTGAGTTGCGACTCAAAGCTAACAATGGCTTGCAGTTGAGCCGTGCTCAAACCAGCTGCTAGTTGAGCATGCCCTTTAATGGCTGAGTTGGCTTGATGTAGCAAATCGGAAGGAATGTCGGCGAAGCACTGGGCGGGATTACTATTTTTGATGCAATTCGTGCTGTTGGTGGCCATGAAGGTTTCACGGGCATCCCACATCACCGTACTCAAAAATTTCAGGTTGGTGCTCGGAAGAGGCCGACGATACAACGACAGTTCTTGGCCACTGGCATAACCATAAGGGTCTTCAATCGTTTGCAGCGTGAAGTCGGCAATCGACGGCATACCAATGCCCACCCGCAATACACCATAGCGTAACAACATACTGTAGGCCACTTGGCGCTGAGCCACGGTAGCGGTGCGCTCATTAGGCGAGTTTGCGCCATCCACTAGCCGGAATATGGGATCGGTGCCATTGCTGGCGGTAAAGCGGGCTTGTAATGCAGCGGGTGTTACTGACCAGCCTTGGTTCGCCTGATGACAGGATTCACAGGCACGACCATTGCCAAAAGCCTGAAAAAAAGGATTATTACGATTGATCGTTCCCGCGCTGCTCGTGGTCACTACAGAATTATCCGCAACGGGCTGCGGTTGTGGCTGCGGTTGAGGTGGGGGCGGATTGGTTGCCGGTGGCACGGGGGGTCTTGGCGGCGGCGGAGGCGGTGGTGGCAGAGCGCCACTGGCGACACTGGTCAGCGCTAAGGTAGACACGCTAATCGTGCCAATTTTCTTGAGTAGTTGCGATAGTCTATTCATGAGACGTACTCCGTTTACCGTTGTTCTGGGACTTAATCAGCAGGGCCTAGTGCATAAGTCGGGTTTTATGAAGCCCAGTGTGATGAGCAAATGCGGAGCAATTGTGCAGGAAATAGGGAGGCGGATAGACGGAAGCGTGTTGGCGACGAATGGTGAATTCGCCGCGTCGGTAGCATGAAGATTAGCCGTTGTTTTTTGTTAGCTCTGCCAATAATTCTGGCCCTGACCAGTCGCGTCGCCCGCCTTGCTCGGCAGCCCTGATCAGCGCTACTAGCTTGGTGTTCACGGGTGCTTGTCGCCCCAAGGTAGCTGCTAAGTGAATGATTTCACCGTTGATCCAATCCACTTCAGTGGTGCGACCTGCTTCCAGATCTTCCCACATCGACGAACGAGCCAATGGGTCAATGGCCAGAAAACGGTTGGCCAGTAATTTAAACAGCAGGTCTGGTACGCTCAGCAAGTCAGGTAACCAATGTGGCGGTAGTGCCGTTAGTTTGGCGGGCTGAATACCTGCAGCTTTCAGCATCGCCAATCCTTCACGTTGAGCCAGCGCTATGCAACGTCTATAAGCACGTTGTGATAATTCAGCTTTGAGCGGAATGCCTGCGAGGGCATTGATCGGGTTATTCAGATTGAGCAACAGTTTGCCCCATTGAATCGCCAGCATATCGCTACGCAACTGCAATGGCAGCCCAGCGCGCTCAAAACATGGGAGGAAGGGCGACAGCATTGGATGGGTTTCGATCTCCAGTTCGCCTTCTGATCCTTGATGAAAAGCGCCCTGACCACGATGAAGAACATTAAACGGCACCATGCCTTTTAGCACGGTATGTTGTGGTAGATGCTTAGCTAAAATGTCGGCATTGCCGAGCCCATTTTGCAGACTGATAATCACCGCACCGGGTTTGAGGAACGGGGCGAGAGCTTGACCTGCATCATTAGTTGCAGCAGATTTTACGGTGACTAAAACCAAGTCGGCGTTTGTTGCAGCAGCGGCTGATTCTGAAAAATTGATAGCATTCGGGCTAACGGTGAGTTTGGCACCGCGATAGTCCGTTAATGATAAACCATGACTCAGCAATTCCTGACCAATTCGCGGCCGACCGATAAAGGTGATGTTGCTACCGCTAGCGGCCAGCCTGCCGCCGACGTAGCAACCAATACTGCCAGCACCAAAAACACAGATGTTCATCAAGGGAGCCCGGTTAAGCTGAAGATGGGGCTGAGGCTACACTAGCTGAGAAGAGGAAGGCAATTTTTGGTGAGGTATTCTGGTGCCGCTGCGGTGGCATCACGCCCCACCCACATCATCCTTATCTTCAACTTTACCCGTGCTCTCGTCATCCTTCAAAAACATCGAATCATCTCCCGCATGGGCACGTTGCTCATTTGGCACTTCGCCACTAGCGACCGGTAAATAAGTTGCGACAGGCACAGGGTCAACAATGCCATCTGCCGTTGGTGCTTCTGCAACCGTGCTGGCTGTGGATTCAGGTACTGTCGTTGACAAGGGAGTGGTTGTTGATACTGGTTGTGGTATCGCCATAACCACTGGTGTATCAGTCGATTGCACAGCACCTAGGCGTAATAACAAGCCAATCAACACTGCCAAAGCCGCCATCACCAACCAAGGCCACAGACGCCACACATTCATAGTCATCGTTGGTTTCACATGTGCATTCATAACTTTCTCTCGTTCAGGTTGAGTGGGATGACGGCTTGCTTATTCGTAAACCACTTTGTCATCAAGTAGACATTTTTCTGTAACACAGATCAACGATAGTTCGCGGCAGAGATTGAGGCCACGCCATTGCTAAAAGCACGGGCGGTGCTCTAGCGCGCTGAACAATAGCCAACAAATGTTTAGGCATTGTGACAGTGAGCAAAAATTACGCAGCAGCAAGGTACTAACACTCCGTTCTAGTAATCGTTTCAGGACTTTCATATTGACGCACTTACGCCGTTTGGCTGTTGCTATGGCAGCCACGACTTTAGTTTGCCCAGGTACTCTGCTATTGGCGGCGGAGAATGCGGCTGCGCCTGTTGCTGTGAAGCAGCCGCGTCCAATTCGGCAACTGGACTTATGGGAAATTGCTGTTGATGGCAATACGGTGCTGGATGACTCCGATATTCAGGAAGTGTTATTGCCGTTTTTAGGTTTGAACAAGTCGCCCGATGATGTTGATAAAGCGCGGGAAGCGCTGGAAAATTTCTACCACGAACAAGGTTTTAAAACGGTATCAGTGACCATTCCGCGCCAAGCGGTAAAAGACGGTACGGTGCTGTTACAGGTGCTGGAAGGGCGAGTACGCAAGCTGTCGGTGTTAGGCAGTAAATATCACTCCTTGAGCCGCATTAAACAGCAAGCTTCGTCGTTTGCGGAAGGTTCGGTGCCCGATTTTAGTGAAGTACAGCAAGACTTAACAACGCTGAATCAGCAAGCCGACCAAATGGTCACACCAGCACTGAAAGCAGGGCCAACGGCGGGCACGATTGATGTCGATTTAGTGGTATCCGACAAATTGCCCTTGCATGGTTCGCTAGAGCTGAATAATCGCTATAGCCAAGGTACTAGCCATTTACGGGCGGCGGGGAATATTTCCTACGATAACTTATGGCAGCGCGGCCATAGTGCCTCGTTGTTCTATCAAACTGCGCCTGAGAATACGAGTGAAGCCGAAGTGATTGTCGGTTCTTATACGCTACGTTTCGCCGATAGCCCATTGACGATGACGATGACGGGGATGCGCTCGAACAGCAATGTCTCAACCTTGGGCGGTATTGAAGTCATTGGTGGTGGCCATAGTTATGGTGTGCGCGCCAACTGGCAATTGCCTAGCAGTGGCAACACGTCACGGTCATTATCGCTGGGCTTGGACTACAAGAATTTTGCCTCGAAAGTGAATTTGGGCGGCGCGAGCATTTTGACACCGATTCGCTATTACCCGTTAACACTGGGTTACGCCACGTTTAGTCGGGATGACAACAGTTCACTGCAAGTTGATAGCAGTCTGACGGTGGCGCTGCCACATATGGGTAGTGATTCGAACACCATTGACGTCAATCGTTTTGGTGCGCGCCAACAGATGATTTATAGCCGGGTGTCGTTGGCATATAGCCGCGACTTGCCGCACGCCTTTCAGTTTTATGGCAAGACCACAGCACAGATTAGCGATCGACCGTTAATTTCCAATGAGCAGCTCAGTGCCGGAGGCATGGACAGTGTTCGTGGTTATTTGGAGTCGGAAGCGGTAGGGGATTTTGGTGCCAACGGCTCGTTGGAGTTACGTGGTCCATCACTACCCGATTTGCTCGATAAATCGACGCTGGTCGATCATGTTCAAGAGTTTCGGCCATTTTTATTTGTCGATGGTGCGAGCTTGCATCAACACCAACCGTTACCCAATAGCGCTCGGCAAGTGGAAATGCTCAGTGCTGGTCTGGGATTGACCATCAATTTGTTTACACACGTCAATAGTGTGCTTGATTGGAGCGTGCCTCTGGTCAAAGGGCCAACCACGGATCGTGGTGACAGCCGTCTTCTTTTTCGTCTTTGGTCTACTTTCTAGCGAGTATTTGTCATGTACAGCCAGCTCCAACTCTCTGATAACAATACTGCCGCGCCCAAGGCTAGTCGACGTTTGTGGCCATTGCTGCTGACAGGTTTGCTGGGCTTTTCGGTGCAGGCGCAAGCATGGTGGAGTGATGATTGGGCGTTTCGTAAGCCAATCACGCTTGATGCCAAAGCGGCGGGTGTCCAAGGTGAGCAAAGCAATGTGCCAGTGCTGATTCGGTTGCATGAAGGCGTGCTGAAGTTTACCGATGTTGCTGCCGATGGCGCCGATTTGCGTTTTGTTGCTGAAGATGACAAGACGCCGTTGAAATACCACATCGAGAAATTTGATCCGATTTTTAATTTAGCGTTTGTCTGGGTGCAAGTGCCAAAAGTGGCTGCCGGTACGCCAGTGAAAATCTGGATGTATTACGGCAACGCGAAAGCCACGGCAGAAAGTAATAGCAAAGACAGTTACGACGCCAATCAAGTGTTGGTCTATCACTTTGGCGAAAAAGGCAGCCCAGCAACGGATGCTTCCTCCTTACGTAATAACGCAACGTCGTTTGTCGGGACCGATGAAAGTGGTTTGATTGGTAATGCTGCTCGTTTTGATGGTTCGGCGAGTGTAGCGTTGCCTACATCAATCGCTATTCCAGCGGGTAGCGGCGTAACGTGGTCGGCGTGGGTCAAACCTGCGGCGGCTGAAAGTTCAGTCATTTATGCCCAACATGGGGCTAATAATCTGGTGGTTGGTTTGAACAACGGCGCGCCGTATGTCTCTATTGACAACGCTGCAACACCGCTATCGGCACAGATTGCCGACAATAGTTGGCATCATTTGGCGGTTGTCGCGACCGCAGCTCAAACGACTTTGTACGTTGACGGTCAGGTGCGTGGCACGTTGGCGCATGGTTTAGCGGCAGGTGTGCAGGGCAGTGCGACCTTGGGTGGCGATGGTGCGCAACAGCCGTTTCATGGTGAAGTGGATGAATTGAAAATCGCCAAAACAGCGCGTGAAGCCAGCCTGATTCAATTGGAAGCCAGTAACCAAGGCACGACCGACAAGTTGATTCAGTTTGGCCCTGATGAAGCCGCGTCGTCGGGCAGTACGGGCTATTTTGGCGTCATTATGGCGTCGGTAACGATTGACGGGTGGGTAGTGATTGGCGCGTTAATCATCATGATGTTGATCAGTTGGGTGGTGATGACGCTGAAAGGTCTACAAATTGGCCGGGTCTCTAAAGCAAATAATGCTTTTCTTGATGCTTTTCAGCAGGTTAAAGGCGATTTTGCCCAATTGCACCAAGCAACAATTCCGAGTGGCAACAGTACCTTAAAGTTAGAAGAAGATGTTCTGGAGCTGATGCAAGATGCACCTCTGATGCACATTTTTCACAAAGGCAT
>CANBZV010000128.1 GCA_947373945.1 Moraxellaceae bacterium | reverse complement strand
CTGATGGCGTTGGTGTTATTCAGCTATAGCTTTTTTCAGAACGCCATTTTGGCGCAGTTTGAAGCGGTCACCATTGCTCATTTGGGCGATGATAGAAATTCCTACGGTAAAATTCGCTTGTGGGGGTCTTTAGGTTTTATCGCGACGGTAGCTATCTTTGGTTATTTGTTTGATGTCATTTCGATAGTCTATTTGCCAGTGTTGTTGCTGGTATGTGCTGTTACCGCCGCCGTGGTCAGTTTTTCGGTGCCGCGACCAATCATCATGACGCAAAAAACAGTGTCGCAACCACTGTGGCAAACGCTGAAAAAACCGTTGGTGTTGAGCTTTTTTGTCGTCCATTTTTTGATGCAGTTTTCGCACGCGCCGTACTATAGTTTTTACAGTTTATATTTGGAGCAGCACGGCTATAGCCATCGCATTATAGGCTTGTTATGGGCGGTGGGTGTGTTGGCTGAAGTGTTGGCATTTACCCAAACCCATCGGCTATTGCGCTATTTTAGTGAGTATCAATTAGTGGTGTTGTGCTTGTTGCTGGCGGGCTTACGTTGGCTGGTGATTGCTGTTTCGGTGGACTACGAGCCATTAATTTGGCTAGTGCAAACCTTGCATGCCTTTAGTTTTGCCGTTTTTCATGCGGTGGCGATGCAGTTGGTGTATCGAGAGTTTAGCCAAGGTCAGCAAGGGCAGGGGCAAGCGATTTACAGTGCCTTATGGGGCTTGGGTGTCGCCATAGGTTCGTGGTTGGTGGGTTGGGCTTGGCTGCCGTTAGGCGCGACGGCTATTTTTGCGACAGCGACAGTGATCTGTTTGTTTGCACTAGGGATTTTGTGGTGGTTTTGGCGGCCAGTCGTGCATGTCAGCGCTTAACAAACGAATAACTAGACCCTGCTTGGCGAGTGCCTTTTTTGTGTCATCATGGCCGCATCTCTAATCTTGTGAGCAATGCCGCCATGACGATCGACGACTACTCACAGCTTTCCCCCGATTTAGTGATTCGTGCCGTTGAAAGTACCGGACGCATTAGTGATGCGCGGGTGATGGCGCTGAACAGCTATGAAAATCGCGTCTATCAAATTGGTATTGAAGACGACAAGCCACTCATTGCCAAATTTTATCGTCCCGCGCGCTGGCAGACAGCGCAAATCCTTGAAGAGCATCAGTTTTGCCAAGCGTTGGTGGCGGCTGAATTGCCTGTGGTCGCGCCGATTATGCAGGACGAAGCTCAGACGTTGTTTGAGTTTGAAGGTTATCGTTTTGCCCTGTTTCAGCGTAAAGGAGGGCAAGCGCCCGAAGCCGGTGATTTAGAACAACTGCATCGTATCGGTATGTTGCTTGGGCGAGTGCATGCTATTGGGTTGCAACAAGATTTTGTTCATCGGCCGCGTTTGACGATTGAGCGCTTTCTCGATTACCCCGCACGTGTGATCAAAAGTAGCTTTATACCATCGTCATTATCTGCTCGTTATGATGCTGTTATTAGTGTAATACGCAGCAAAATTGTGGCGTTAAACATGAATCAGTCGGTGTTTATTCGCTCGCATGGCGATTGTCATTTAGGCAATATTTTATGGACGCGGGATGATGGCCCGTGGCTGGTTGATTTTGATGATTGCCAGTCAGCACCGGCGATACAAGATTTATGGATGTTGCTGACAGGTTCCCGCCATGAGCAAGAAAGCCAATTGGCCGAGTTATTGGATGGTTACACCCTGTTTTGTGATTTTGATGTCCGTGAATTAGTGTTGATTGATGGTTTACGGGCGTTACGGATGATTCATTATGCTGGTTGGCTGGCGACACGCTGGACTGACCCTGCGTTTCCCAAATATTTTCCGTGGTTTAATAGTGAAAGTTATTGGCTGCAACATGTCGCCGAGTTAGAGCAGCAATGCAGCTTGATGGATGCGCCACCGTTGCGTTGGCTATAACGATTAACCGTAGGGCATTTTGCCCAGCTTAATTCGTTGTCCTCAAAGGTTTGTTATCTTGTCGCAACTTTATCCATAACATTTTTGGCAATGCTGTCTGCGTAAAATACATTGGATTGCTGGGCTAAAGCACCAGCCTACATAGCTTTGCCTTATCTATGCTTATCAATGGGCACATTCATTAGCCCATGATTGACACACCTAGGCAGATAAATAAACCCCTACAATTTATCTGGCACTTGGGCTGAGCTTCAGGCTGCCGACACAACTTGGCAAGCCTGGTGCAATCGCTTCGGCTACTCGTTCACCAAAATCTTGTCCGATCTTCGTTAGCGCCTCAGCGCGAGCCTTGAAATAACGTTGGCCGAGTTCACTTTGCGCAAAGATCAAATACACTTGTAAATCAGCTGCTGGCACATCGTGATAGAGGTTGACCAGTGAACGCCGAATTTGTCGTTGCATAAAGTTAGCTTTATTGCGCTTGGCGACATTTAAACCAATGTGCGACCCCGGAATTTGCATCAATGCTAAACAGTCGTAACTATCTAAACGATTGATTAATGAGTCAGCGCTGGCCATAAAAATATTATTCAACGCCGCATTTAACCGTGTTGCATCTAATACAGGCTGGCTTGATGCGCTAGTCGTGGCATCTTCTTTCAAATTAATGCGCTCGCGAAAACTGCTTTCGGCGGCTAACACCGCTTTACCCGCAGGCGATTGGTAAAAATCAATCACCGCCTGCATCTCTGCCGCACTGAGCTTTTGTGATAGTGCTTGCTGCAATTGCGTGTCGGTATAAGGGTTATCCACTGTGCCTTGAATCGCCGTCTGCACTTGATCTAAAAACCGCTGTGGAATCCACTCCTGAACTTCGGGATCGTAAAGTGGCGCTTCCAGATACAACAACGGTGTTCGAAACTGGCTGGCTTGCAGCAGTTGTGATGCGTTTGCTTGAGGCGGGAGTGGGGGCGATGGCAGTGTCTGGCAGGCCGTTAACGCAAAAAATGATAATAGAAAAAATATGTGTTTCATAATGCTGTCGGGTTTTACAGGGGGTGATGGTATGGTGCACGTAAAGAGTAACAGCGAGCGTGAGTCGCGCCTATGGCTTCATTTGGTTTTATTATCCCATTCCTCTTTAATACGCAGGATTTCGGGCAAAATGTCAATGAATAGGTCAACCAAGCGCGGTTCGAAGTGACTGCCAGCGTTTCGCTGAATTTCACTCAGAGCATCTTCAATAGGCCACACGTTTTTATAGGGGCGTTTGGTAGTCAGGGCATCAAAAACGTCAGCCAAGGCAATAATACGCGCTGACTCTGGAATATCATCGCCTTTCAAACCATCGGGATAACCCGTGCCGTCCCAACGTTCATGATGCGCGCGGGCAATTTCTTTAGCCATAACAAACAGGGCGGTATGACTATGACTGAGGATGTTAAAACCAATATTGGAGTGTGATTGCATAATTGCCCATTCATCGCTATCTAGTTTACGTGGAGCTTTGAGGATGGCATCAGGAATACCAATTTTGCCAATATCGTGCATAGGTGCGGCCAACTCCAGTCGCTCAGCTTGTTGTGCTGACCAACCCGCTGCGGTCGCCAAGGCGCGGGCGTAGGCCGACATGCGCCAGATATGCAGACCGGTATCGGTATCACTGTAATGGCCCGCCGTGCCTAGCATATACACAGCTTCACGCTGCACGGCTTCAAACTCCTGCATGCGCACAAGTGATAGGTGCGTTTGAATGCGTCGCAGGACGATAGGTTTGGAAATGGGTTTCAAAATATAGTCAGCCCCACCGACATCAAAACCTCGTGCCTCGTTTTCCACTTCGCCCAGGGCCGTCACAAAAATCACCGGAATAGCTGTTGTCAAACGATCAGCTTTCAACTCCAGACAGACTTGATAACCGTCCATGCCGGGCATGGAAATATCCAGCAGGATCAGGTCTGGTAAATGCTTGCGTGCGGCTTTCAGCGCACTTTCGCCATCGGCAGCAAAGATCAATTGGTAATGATCTTTTAAAATCTGGCGTAGCAGTTGTAGGTTGTTGGGCTCGTCGTCAACAACCAGAATTTTCTTTTGCATGCCTTATGGCTCCAGAGATAACCCAAGTTTGGTGACTAACAAATTAACCTCCTGTATAGCGAGATCAAAGTGAAACTCGTTTACTCTACGCCAAATCGGAGCGAGATCTTTTTCACAGACACAATGCGAAAGCTGTTGAAGAATAGGCTCAATTACGTCGGGGTTAAGCTCTTCTATCGACGCAATTAACGTCGTCATTAATTGCTGAAGGGTATCGGTACTGCAACCTGCTGCTTCAGGCGGCTGTTGGTTAGAGAGGTCTAGTTGGTTAATGCTATCAATAGCTTTGCCCAAGACAATAGCCAGATCACCAATCCGTGATTTGGCCACGTCCAGATTACCCGTTTTTAAACTGGCATCAATAACATCGGCTAAATGGGCGACAGCATCCAGATGTAAATTGCCCGCGACACCTTTTAACGCATGCGCTAATGCATACGCGGGCTGAATATCGCCCTTGCCAGGTGCTAAGGCTCGCTCTAATTCAATTGCGTCAGCGGCGTGATTGGCGGCAAAGGATTGTAAGGCTTTGGCAAACACAAAAGCATCACCCCATGTTTTTAGCGCTTGGTGGACATTGACGCAGGTTTCGACAAGTGTGAAGTCCAATTCGGTGGGTTTTTTGGTCTCGATGGCGTGTTTGGTATTGGCTGTGCCAATACCAGCTTTAACAATGTGCTCCATTGCGGTAAATAGTTGATTCAGATCAAGAGGTTTAGCGGCAATTCCATCCATGCCGGCTTCAAGGCATTTGTGCTGGTCTTCAATGAGCACGCTGGCGGTGAGCGCTAGAATGGGAATATGTTGTCCTGAGTCTATTTCCAGGCGGCGAATTTCTCGTGTGGCGGCCAAACCATCCATTTCCGGCATCATCACATCCATCAAAATAATATCATAATGATGCCGTGCCAACTCCTTGAGTGCTTCTTTACCATTGATCACCCACGTCACTTTATGACCTTCTTGCTCTAGGCGAATCGTCGCTAATTTAGCATTCACCTCTATGTCTTCTGCCAACAATATTTTAAACAGTCTTGGCGAAATATATTTGCCTGCTTTCTCGTGATCTTTTTCATATAGACAGCTTTTGGCCGTAGAAGCGTAGGGTAGGTAAGCAGTAAAGTGAAAGGTTGACCCCTGGCCAAGCGTGCTTTCTGCCCAGATGGTGCCCCCCATTAACTCCACAATTTGTTTGGAAATAGTGGTGCCCAAACCTGAGCCACCATAGCGTCGGGTAATACTGACATCGGCTTGCGAAAAAGCTTCAAATACACGACTGGTTTGTTCTGGTGTCATGCCAATGCCTGTATCTTGGACGGCAAAATGCACCATGCCGGGCGTATCCGCTGCCTTGACCGCTAAACGGATTGCTCCTTGTTCGGTAAACTTGATCGCATTACTGACGAGATTAAGAATGACTTGCCGTAAACGAGTTGGGTCGCCAATGACCCGCACAGGGAGTGTGGGCTCGAGATCAAAACGAATTTTGAGATTACGTTCGGCAGCGCGATGTTCAAGCGTCGATAAAGCATCGGTAATGGCGTTCGGTAAATGAAAGCAGACCGTTTCCAACGAAAAGCGGCCGCTTTCCATTTTTGAGACATCGAGTACATCGTTGATGATGCTCATCAAAGAATTAGCGGATTTGAGAATGATTTGCGCGTGTTTACGTGTTGTGGCAGATAAGGCTATATCTTGGAGAACGAGTTCAGAATAGCCAATGATCGCATTCATCGGCGTACGAATTTCATGGCTCATATTGGCCACAAAAGCGGCTTTGGCTCTACCGCCAGCCTCGGCGTCTTCTTTGGCGTGTTTGAGTTCGGTGATGTCAGAAATCGTGCCGACAAACATCGCTTTGCCCGCCACTTTCATGGCCCCTACGGAAAGATACATCGGAAAAACCGAGCCATCTTTTTTCTTCCCTTCCACTTCCCGACCTTTGCCAATAACCCACGACTCTTCGCCGCTATGCTCGGGTTTAAGATAATGGTCATGTCCGGCATGATAGGGTTCTGGCATAAGCATCTTGACATTCTGGCCGACGATTTCGATTGAGCGATAGCCAAACAAGGCTTCAGCGGCGGGGTTGAAGGAACGAATTGTACCAATGGCATCAATAGTAATAATGGGGTTAACGGCGGTCTCAAGAATAGCGCGTGTCGTTTCCAAGCTCGTTGCCAGATCGACTTCGATGGCTTTTTGTTCAGATAAATCAACGGCCGAACCTATAAAAATACGTTCGTTTTTTAGCTGAATTTCCGACACCGCCAACCAGAGTGGCAATGCTGTCCCATCCTTGCGCTGACCAATCACTTCCCGCCCTTTACCAATGATATGCGGGGTTCCTTCATTGAGAAAACGGGTCAGATAACTATCGTGCTCGGAGCGATAAGGTTCGGGCATGAGCATGGCCACATTTTGGCCCATTGTTTCGGTGCTTGAGTAACCAAAGATCCGTTCGGCAATCGTATCAAACGACTGAATGATGCCTGCGCTATCAATAGTAATAATACCGACAGCATGGAGAGCGGCAGTTGGCGCAGAACGGGTAGTTGGTTTACGGTGTTTCATGCGTGCCCCGATTAATGCCAGTTCTTTGTTATGGACGTGGTTTTATCGTGTTGCCGTGCGCGCTTAACTGCGGAGAAGAGTCATCCGTCCAAAGCACCTGCTATAAACGTAGCTCATAAATGGCATGATGCGTATAGCTCTTTGATGAGTTGTATTTATGATGCGTTTTGCAGAATGGCAAGCATTGCCCCAGCCGCTCGCGACAGTGTTCGCCGAGGGTGATAAACCACGCCCAAATGACGATGCATACTGACCGCCGCTAACGGTAAAATCACCATTTCCTCATTCGCCATACTCGCGGGTAGCACACTCCAGCCCAAACCAATTGACACCATCATACGAATAGTTTCCAAATAATTGGTGGTCATGGAAACGTTCATATCTAAACCTGCTTCTTTAAATAATGCAGCGGCAATTTGGCGGGTAAAGGTGTTTAATGACGGCAAAATGGCGGGGTGAGTCGTTAGGTCACTTAACGACAAATTGTCGGTGTGGGCTAAGGGATGGTCTTTGCCCGCCACAAACGCTAATGGGTCGTCCCAAATTTCCTCGGCAATCAACCGGTTATCGGCAATAGGCGGCAGGGTGACTATCCCTAACTCCAAGTCACCACTGAGTACCGCTTCATAAGCAGCTTCCGAGTCAATAAATTGAATATCCAATTGTACTTGCGGATAGTGCTGTGAAAAGGCGCGTAATGTTGGCGGGAGTCGATGCAAGCCTATATGGTGTGATGTACCAATCTTCAAAATGCCGGTAATCTCACCGTCTAAATCGGCAACACTTTTTTTAATGTCTTCAAAGTCGAGCAACCATTGCCGAGCGCGTGGAAACAAGGCTAGGCCAGCCTCTGTCAATTGCACCTTACGACCCACTCGATCAAATAACTGCACGCCAAGGGCTTCCTCTAGATTACTGACACGTTTACTAATGGCGGGCTGGGTAAAATGCAGCTTTTCGGCGGCGAGGGAGAACGACTCAAAACGAGCGACTTCAATAAAGGCAATCAGGTCGGCGGTATTCATGGCAAAAGCGCCTTTGGTGTCATAAGTGATAAGAGTTTATGTATTCCAAAAAGCAATACAATACATAAAAATTATAAAATTGTGTTATGGATTGTCAAGACGTAAACTTCACACATACCAAGCCAGCGCAAGGGGAATTGAACATGTCCGCTAAAACCTTATACGACAA
>CANBZV010000127.1 GCA_947373945.1 Moraxellaceae bacterium | reverse complement strand
ATTTATTGGCATTGGCTTAATGGGCAGCCGTATGACGACACGCTTATTAGCGGCGGGTTACACGGTTTGGGTGTGGAATCGCTCAGTCGCCAAATGTCAGCCACTCGTTGCTCAAGGGGCAATGTTGGCAAGCACTCTAGCGGATATTGGCCGTGAGTGTGATGTCATTATGCTCTGTTTGGCCGATACCCAAGCGGTGGAAGCGGTGATTTTTGGTGATGATGGCCTGGCGAATTTTGTCCGTGCGCAGCAATTGATTGTCGATTTTTCTAGTATTACTCCCGATGCCACGCGTGACTTTGCTCACCGCTTGCATAGTCGTGACGTTTTTTGGCTGGATGCGCCCGTTTCCGGTGGTGTCATCGGTGCTGAAAACGGCAAACTGATTATCATGGCAGGTGGCGAAGACGCACAAATCGAGCGTTTACGGCCTATTGCCAGTCATTTAGCACAGAAATTAACGCACATGGGCGGCATCGGTACTGGTCAAATTACCAAAATTTGCAACCAGATGATTGTCGCCAGTAATGCCGTATTAATTGCCGAAACCGTCGCCTTGGCCGCTAAAGCCGGTGTTGATGCCACGCAATTAGCGCCCGCGCTTGCGGGTGGTTTTGCTGACTCTTTGCCATTACAAATTCTGGCACCGCGCATGGCCAGCAATAGCTTTGAGCCGGTGCAATGGAAAGTGCAAACGCTATTAAAAGATTTGGATAACGCTATCGCGCTCGCGAAAGAGGCAACCAGTGGCACACCGATATCGGCACTGGCCGCACAACTATTACGGCTACATGCCGCTCACGGTGCAGGTTTGGAGGATTTGAGTTCGGTGGTGAAGTTGTTTAAAGCCACTAATCGGGATTAACAACCTATGGGACTGCTTAGACTTAGAACAGTCCCATAACGATGACTGGCGATGGTTAGAAGCTTAAATTCACCCCAGCAGTCAGCAATTCATTTTTGATATCGGTCGTCATGGCACCGACTTGCTTCAAATCCGGCAGGCGTGTGTAATTGACCTCAATGGTCGCCGCGTCACTGAGTTTAAAGCCCACACCGGCACCATAAGAAAAATCGCTTACTTGTTCCGATGTTTTAGTGAACGCATTTTGCCAATCGTAATTCACTTCCGCGTAACCAAAACGGCCTGTCGCGTATACAGGGCCTGGAGTTTGCACTTTGACATAGCCGCCTAAGGTCTTGGTCATCAGATCACCTGAATAAACAGACTCATCTTGTAACGCTCTGGTGTACTGGGCTTCAATACCAAGCAAAGGGTCTAATTTAAAGCCCACGCTCAGTCCTAAATGATCCAAGTCAACATGGTCGCTTGCCGTACCATTGGTTGCCGCCGTGCGCATATTGCCATATTGCAAACCAATATAGCCCTGCTCATCAGCATAGCTACTTACTGAAACCAATGACGACAGTGCGAAAACAGCATAGGCTGTCGTAAGTAAAGATTTTTTCATCACTTCAACTCTATTTACTTAGAAGATGACTGTTTTATAGCACCCGCAGAAACATAAATTGTTACATTTGCTATGGTGTTTAGAAGGTCTTATTTTACTTACGTTTACTTCGACGCTGTTTTTATGATTTTTAGTTGCTGACGATAGTAGTTTGTTGCGCTTTAGTAGTAATCCGCCACCAATAAATGGCCGTTGCTCTGTTAAGATTCACGCTATTAGCAAATAATCTTAATTTCATCATGCCGAACTTTAGCGCCAATCTCTCGTTACTGTTTAAAGAATATCCGCTTATTGACCGTTTTAGTGTCGCTAAAGCAGCGGGCTTTGATGCGGTAGAAATCCAGTTCCCGTACGAATTAACCATTGAGCAAATCCAGCAGCAACTCGATCAAAACGATCAAGATTTAGTGCTGATCAATGTTCCTGCAGGTGATTTAATGCAAGGCGGCGATGGCCTAGCTTGTGTGCCCGAACGCGAACAAGACTTTAGAATCGCGGTGATGGACGCATTGAGTTATGCCGATGCGCTGGGTGTTGGTCGAGTCAATGTCTTGGCTGGCCGTCAACCGCTTGCGAGCGATTTGTTGACATGTTTACATACGCTTGCGGCCAATTTGCGTTATGCCGCCGAGTCTTTTCAGTCGATTGGCGTGATGACTACCTTTGAAGCCATTAACACCGTGGATATGCCGCGCTTTATTATTAGCTCGGTCGCACAGATGCAAGAAATGCTCGAAGCGGTGGATTATCCAACGTTAAAAATGCAGTTTGACTGTTATCACATGGCGCGTATGGGTGAGGATTTGACGACAGCGTTGAGGGACAACATTGCTCAAATCGGCCATATTCAATTTGCCGATGTCCCGAATCGTCATCAGCCCGGTACCGGCACAATAGATTACCCGTCGTTATTTCAGTTAATTGACACCCTTGATTATCACGGTTTTTGTGGGGCGGAATATCATCCTACAGGCCATACCGCCGACTCCTTAGCTTGGTTTCAACCTTATCGGAATCTACCATGAGCTCATGTATTTTTTGCGCCATTGCCGCCAAACAAGTGCCCGCCAGTATTGTTTACGAAGATGAATTATGCGTCGCTTTTATGGATATTTTTCCGATGCGCCCTGCGCATATCTTGGTGATTAACAAACGTCATGCCCAATACGTCCATGAATTAAGCGCCACAGAACGCGCTCATCTATTTGAAGTTGGCCACAACATTAGCCAAGCGCTGCGTGCATCAACTTTTCAGCCTGCCGCTATTCATTTTAATATTAATGATGGTAAAGCTGCCCATCAAACCGTGCCGCATGTGCATTTACATATTCTGCCGCGCTATCAAGGTGATACGGCGCGCTTTCTGGCTGGCGCATTGGCAAAACCGCTGTTGATGCTTAAAGGTCCGCTGAAACGAGAGCTGCTCGATCAGCAGGCGCAGGAAATTCGCAAAAATTTACGCTAATTGCTGCAACTATTTTGCCGTTGCCTCGTTATAACCGTTGTCACAATCAACAACTAACGAGGTCTATCATGACAACTGACACCACCACTACTTGCCAATGCCAAAACTGCCAATGTCAGCACTGCACTTGCACAAACTGCACCTGTAGTTGCTGCCAAGGACAATGCGCCTGCACGCCAACAAGCTGTAGCTGCAAACCGAGTTGTGGCTGCTAAACTGTCTACGAATCCCTCTTCCCCCAAGAGGGATTCACTGTCCCAATATCTTACCAAGCTAAATTTATGAACACGACCAACGCAGCACTTTGGCAGGACTATCAACAACGGCTTTATCTCTATGTCTATCGCCGTGTCAGCAATAAAGCCGATGCTGAAGATATTGTGCAAAATATCTTTATCAAAATTCAACAACACCCACCGCAGATTAGCCAAGTGCAAAAGCTGGAAGGCTGGCTATTACAAGTAACCAAAAATGCGTTAGTTGATTACTGGCGCAAACAGAAACCGACCGAACCATTAGCTGAGGATTGGGCGGATCATTTGATTGACGAAGAAGAAGATAAAAGCGCAAACGAAGAAAATCCGTGGCTCAACTTAAGCTGCTGCTTGTTGGCGATGATCGGTGACTTGCCGGAAAAATATCGTCATGCCGTTGACTTGGCCGACTTACAGCAAATTAAACATAAAGAGATTGCCCAGATGATGGGCATTAGCGAATCGGGCGTAAAAAGCCGAGTTAAACGTGGGCGCGAAAAACTGCGTGATTTATTGGTCAGTTGTTGTGCTGAAGACTGCCAATGTCACGAAAAAACACCCGAGGCAGGTTGCTGCCATCGGGCATCATAAATCTTTTGCTTGAGACTAACTTGCCGTATCAGCTCAAAAAGCCAGCGTTAAACCTGCGCTATGCGTCGCTGCTAAGGTTTGACCAAGTGTTCGAGCACCCAGTGGCTGATGAGCACGCGCGCAGTCAGCAAAATGCGCTTCGACTTGCTCAATCATTTCCAATAAATCACGAGCGCGAGTTGGCTTAGGTAACACGAACGCTTTATTGACCAACAACGGCAAGTCAGCATCGTTAGCATAAAATATCACGACTTTGCCCAATTTCTCGGCTTGTAATAACAGCGTAGGCGTTGGCTTATCGACGCTCAAGACCACCACATCAGCAATGCCTTCATCAATATACTGCCAACTGGCATCTGGACGATGACCAAAGGTATTGAGCAAGGATTTCAGTAAGGACTGTTCCCGTTCTACCTCTGAAAGCACTAAAACTGTACGTATTGTGCGCATGATAATTGCCTCGCTATCATTTGGGGACTTGCGCAGAAACGGCAGGGAGTGAACAGAGAGTCACTCGTGCAAACGGTAGTATGCGTCAGTCCTGAATATGGGTGAGCAGGTTAGGCTCACGGTGTTATAAGCAAGCAAATTGCAAGGCTAGTGCCAGTTTTTCAATACATAGTCACGTTTGTGATGGCCTTCATATTTACGCGGTATTGCTGCCAACATCTTGCGAACCAGTTATCATTTTTTTCTGCCGTTCATCGTGACTAGACCTGCCATTTCTTTGTAACATTCCGATACAAGTGACAAAAATTATCACTCCAAGCTATTTTTTGTCATAGCTGTGTCCAACATCGTCTGCGTTTGCCATGTCTTACGAATGCTCTCCTCCGCTAAAAGAGTCACTTCGTTGGCATTTTTACCTTCTGGTTCAATGGCAGGCAGGATCGTCCAGCTAATCGTTTCTCCTGCCGACATGGGTAGTTTGCCAAAGCGATTTAATGTCCACGTCTGATGAATATAAATTGGCACGACTAAGGCGTGAGGTGATTTCTTCAATAACTGTTTGATGCCTGCGGTATTAAACGGCTTCATTTCCCCGGTCTGCGCCCGCGTCCCTTCAGGGAAAATAACCGCCGCAGTTTGCGTGTCTTCTATCAATTTGCCTAGGCGACCAATCTCCGTTAATGCCTGCTTAGCATCGCTACGATTAATAAGTGCTGCGCCACTATGCCTCAAGTTATAGGAGACACTAGGCAGACCTCTAGCCAATTCTATTTTCGACACAAATTTGGGCGAATATTGCCGTAGATACCAGCTAATACCGACAATATCTAGTTTGTTTTGATGGTTAGCGACAAAGATAATGGGACGATTTTGAGGTAATGGTTCGGAAAAATTGACACTAAAACGTGTGCCTAACAACCATAAAGAATGCAATAAAAAACCATTGAGCACAGCCACTACCATTTGATGTGCCTGTGCGCCCCATGTTCTAAAGGTAAATACCTGTAACAGATGAAAAACATTCAAAATCACGAGCCATGACAATAGAAAAGCGGGCGTCAGTAGCCAACTCAACAGTTTTTTCATCCAAGACGTCTCCTTCGGTGACAGGACAGTCTACGTTCTTCCGTCATTAATCCCTCGGCAAGTCGTGTATAGCATCTGTTAGCGTCACAACCAACAATACACGACGAGCGTGCGACTGCCAACGTCATTGAATTTGTGTCGTTTAGTAATAAGGCTGCGTGCGCTCCTCGACCGACCATGATCTTGCCAAAAAATAGGCCGAGCTTAAAGCTCAGCCTAGGTCAGCGGAACACATCTGCGATTAGTGAGGATGACTAATATATCGAGCAATCACTTCAGCCGCTTTTTTAGTAGTCTTGTCGTTAGGATGCAAGCCATCGCCAATGTTTTCAAAGTCGGCCCACATATTCAGCATCACCGCATTCGGCAACATCGCTTGAATACGGGTGCGATGGAGGTCACGCAGCATATTGTAGCTAGAACTATCAATAATCCACGTCAAACCAAATGCTTGAGCGGCAAAAGGCAAATCGAGGGAGGAATATTCTGGATAAATGTCGTAAATAGGCGTTAATCCCATATTCGTTGCTCTGCGCCCGACCGCAATCAATCTGTCGACATAGGCGCGCATATCAGAGTACGTGCAACGCAAGGCCTGATTTTGCGGAATGCCAAAGGCATCGGAATGCAAGCAGTCATTACCGATGGTGATTACCACATATTTGGCGAGAATAGTAGTGGTTCCCGGCACAGTAACTCGTGCTACAGCTTTGGTCAGTTGTTTGTCGTAGCCCAGCCACGAACCAAAGGTACAGCTTGGGCCAGGATTACAACCGAGTCGATCAAACGTCGTCGCACCCGCTTGGGCTTCGTTAATGACGTAGCCGGGCAAACGCGGATTTCTAATCAGGGCATTACCTAAACTTACATAAGAGCCTAGACCGACAGAAACACCGCCTAAAGGCGCAATCAACGCGTCATTAAACGGGGTACGGCCATCGGCATAGGACGCGCCAATTACGAGCAGAGGTTTGTTTACGTCATCTGTTGCCGCCACGGCAGAGGTCGCGACCATCAAAGCAGACAAGGTAGCAATAACGAGTGTTTTCAAAGGATTGGTGAGGTTTTTCATTTTGTTCATCCCTAAAGTTAAAATTAAGTCCCTATGCAATTATTTTTCTCTATACCGTTAGCCTGTCCAAGCACTATGCCAGGCTGAACAGTAAAATTTTTTGCCTAGGTACTTATCGAACCGGCTGATAAAAATGATTTATTGTTATCAGACTAACCAAATGGTTATAGCGCACATGACGAACTATCGCCGTTTGGAGTACACACCTTACGCTATCTTATTGCATTAGTTAACCTGCATTTTTATTTTTGCGTAGCAAAACACATTGTTAGAGAAATCTTCTGCATTTATGAATTTATGATCTAAAATTTAGGACTGGAATAACCACATGCTTATAGGGGGTTAATGATCTAGCGGGGTCTTTAACCCTAGTAGGCAGGATATACATAGTAAAACGAGGCATTAATTTCGCTAGATGCTGGGTTCTCATGCTCAACCCATTCTAGGCCTGCTACCAACGTGCTTTAATACGCTGCGCCAATTGTTCTGCCCACAACGTATAGGCATCGGCGCTGGGATGAAAACCATCACTCGCCAACAATGAAGGTTGCGGCTGAAACTGCGTCGCGACAAATTCACACCGCGACTGATCTGCCACTGCACCTTGCAACACACTATTTAAGCGTTGCGCGCGTTGGCCTAAATACCAGCGTAATGGTTGCGGTAAGGCCGAAAAAAACTGCATGGGTGGCAGACTCGACAACATAATATGGCGGGTTTGAAATTTGTCGGCCAATAAAGCAATTAACTCACGTTGATGAGTTAACCATTGTTGCGGGGCTATATTGCTGGTGACATCATTAACGCCAGTGGAAGTCACTGCAATATCAAAGACGTCTGCCGTTTCATCGGCTAAAAGCTTAATCACTTCCAACGTGGTAAAACCGGTTTTGGCTACCAAACGCCAAGTGACGGTAAAGTGCGCGGCCAGTGCGCTCACCAGTTGTCCGGTCAACGCTTCGGCTTGGGTTGCTGCGCCTACACCTGCCGCAGCGGAATCACCCACCACTAGCAAACGTAACGCTTTACCTGTACCCACACTACCCGCCCTTAGACCATCAGGCTCAGGTAGTCGCGGGGTGACACGGTGCACATAACGACCTTGGAGTATCAGCAACGGCGCGAGCGCCAAGGTCGCGAAGTGATAACGCATAACAATCTGCTCTTAATTAACCGACAAAGATTTTCTTCGCTAACGGCAGGGCTTTGACACCACCAATAGTGACCGCCGTCATCAAACCGCCAATCATGGCGCCAACAACACCACAGGTCATAATGTCCTGACCGGTTAAATATAAGCCATCAATCGTCGTTTTTGGCCGTAACCATGTTTGCTCAAAACGTTGCGGGTCATGGTCTAGGCCATAAATTTCACCACGCTCATACCAACAGAAAAACTGCGTCGATAACGGCGTCGATAACTCCGAATAATCGACTTTCCCGCGCAAATGCGGCATTTT
>CANBZV010000126.1 GCA_947373945.1 Moraxellaceae bacterium | reverse complement strand
CCTTGCTTGCGCAATTGTGCCTTTACCAGTGCAATGTTTTTTCCTGGCATTTCACCTTTTGTTTTTTGTCCTTTACGATCAAGGCCTTCATAAGCAAAGGTCAATATTGCTTCTGGTTTTTTTGCTGCCATAATCCGTCACACTCGTGTTGGTGGGCGTCTTTACCCAAGTTGTCTAATAGTATCAGCTTGTTGTTGTTAGTTTAGTGCGAAGCATCCACACCGGTAATACGATCCATTTCTTGCAAGCTCGTAATCCCTGACATGACTTTAACTAACCCCGAGCGTCGCAGGTCAGGAAAGCCTTCAGCACGAGAGGCATCAGCAATTTCAATTGAGTTTCCTTCTTCCATGATAATCCTCGCAATGCGCGGTGTCACTTTCATCACTTCATAAATGCCCACTCGGCCCTTGTAGCCGTCGCGACATTGGTCACAACCTACAGGTTGATATAGCGTGAAGTTTTGAGCTAGATCACTTTCGGTAAAGCCCATTTCCAATAAGCTGGCTTTAGGAATATCCATTGGAATTTTGCAGGCACTGCACAAACGGCGTCCTAATCGTTGGGCAATAACCAAGTTAACCGATGTCGCAATGTTAAATGAGGGTACGCCCATATTACGTAACCGCGTTAATGTTTCTGGCGCGCTATTGGTATGCAGTGTGGATAATACCATGTGACCTGTCTGCGCTGCTTTTACGGCAATTTCTGCGGTTTCCAAGTCACGAATCTCACCAAGCATGATGATGTCAGGGTCTTGACGCAAGAAGGCTTTTAGCGCGACAGCAAACGTTAGGCCAACTTTGACGTTAACGTTAACTTGATTGATACCTTCGAGGTTGATTTCGACTGGGTCTTCGGCAGTGGCAATGTTGGTCTCTTCGGTATTGAGAATATTTAACCCTGTATATAGGGATACCGTTTTGCCCGAGCCAGTAGGGCCTGTAATCAATAACATGCCCTGAGGTTTATCAAGGGCAGCCATAAATAGCGCTTTTTGCTCAGGCTCGTAACCTAAGGCATCAATACCCAACATGGCGCTAGAGGGATCAAGAATACGCAGACAGAGCTTTTCGCCAAACAAGGTGGGTAGTGAGTTAACCCGAAAGTCGATAGCGCGGGTTTTGGATAGCTTTAATTTAATACGGCCGTCTTGAGGCAGTCGTCGTTCAGAAATATCCATTTGCGACATAACTTTGAGACGAGCCGCTAATTTACCTGAAAGTTGTACAGGCGGGCGAGTGTGTTCGCGTAACACGCCATCCATACGGAAGCGGATACGATAGCTTTTTTCGTAAGGCTCAAAGTGTAAGTCGGATGCGCCCATTTTAATGGCATCTAATAAAATTTTATTAATGTATTTAACAATCGGTGCGTCGTCTTCTGCAGACGTCGTACCCGAGTCTTTTTTGTTGGGGTCTTCTTCGCCGCCGGTGATGTCGAGATTTTCAAGGTCGTCATCCAGACCTGTCATATCATTTTTGCTGTTACTTTCGAGGATTTTATCGATCAGTTTGAGCAGGCGATCTTGTTCAACAACGACAGTTTCAACACTAAGACCGGTGTTAAAACGAATGGCATCAATCGCATCAAGGCGGGTTGGGTCACCCATGGCAACAAATAGACGTTTACCGCGTTTGAAAATCGGTAGTACGTTATATTGTTTGACTATCTTTTCGTCAAAATTTTCTTTGGGAATTAAATCAAGGTCAAGGCAGTCTAAATCAAGTAGCGGGTCACCAAATTCGTCGGCCATTAGCCAGGCAACTTGAGCCGCCTTGGCAATTTTGTTGGTGACTAGGTAACTAATGAGAGAGGCTTGTTCGCGTTGTGACTCGATTAATGCTTTTTGCATTGCCGCGGCGTCAACTAACCCCTCATTTACTAAGCGTTTGGCGAGGCCGCCAAAAGAAGTATTGCTGGATGTAGGAGTTGCCATGTCTTCTAATTCCGTTGTTGTTATTTACTTGTAGTTTAAGAAAGATTGCTAAGAGTTTGGAATATAAATCAAAAGTCGCATAGCGGCAAAGAGTTGTTGTTATTCCATCACGTTATTCTTTAAATATTTGTTAGAATTGCTGCCCTTTAACTTAATTCGCAAGGAAGTCGATTATGTTGTACTCGGTTCGTCTTTTTATCTGTTTATTATGGCTGCTCGTCGCATTTCCTGCATTAGCTGAATCACAAATATGTGACCTAAACCCGCAAGCAGGTGTTCAGACTAAAGTAAACATCAATACGGCAACGCTAGAGGTGTTATCAACGCAGTTAAAAGGGGTTGGTAAAGCCAAAGCAGCAGCAATTGTCGAATGGCGTGAAACCAATGGTCGCTTTGCGTCACTGGAAGACCTAGATGAAGTCAAAGGCATTGGTGCCGGGATTCTGGAAAAGAATAAAGAACGAATTATTTTTAACGATGAATAGGAGTGCAATCTTTGCGCTCCTATCCTCGGTTTTGCCAATGGACGGATGAGACCGTCCTTTATGAGTTATGTAGCCGCTTGAAACTCGGGCATGGCATTCATCAAACCTTGAATGCGTTTTTGCTCTTCTTCCCGTGCGTTGGCATCCAGCTTTTCAAAAGCCCGTGGGGCATAGCGGCGGGCAAGGATGTTCAATTTATTTTCTATCGCTAACGGTAACTTGATACCCAAGGGGTTTGACTCTTGCAAGTCTGAAGAGGAAATGACTCGTGTCCCCATGATGTAATCAAACCACGGTTTGGTAACGCCCCAATTAGCATCCTGATTAGTGTTCATATGATGGTCATAATGCCATGGAATCTTCTTTTTGCCCCATTCAGGATCTAAGTGCGATTTGCTGTGCACATGCCAATAGTTCCATGCACAATAATAGGTGGTTAAGGTGAAAAAAGGCGCAACGGGCATTGCTAGACTGGTAATAGCACAAATTTGCAGTAAGGCTTTGGCTTCGGCTTTGGCGTCTGGGCTTTCACTGAAGTGAGCATAAAGTTCATCATCACGATACTTGGTGAGTCTGACGCGGCGATGATGTGCCCAATGCCGTTTCATGAATGGTTCTGACAGCGATTTGCGCCCGCCTTCGGGTTTGGGTACGCCGTGCAAAGCGTATTTATGTAGATACCATTCAACCGCATTGGCTGTCAGTAAAGCAATAGGAATGCCAATCATCGTCTTTGCCTCATTATATGATAAGTACTATCGTGCTAGCTTTATTTTAGTCTAGAGCAAGACTGATAATTGACATTTGGTGTCATTTTTTCATCTTCTATTACATGCTATAACTAACTCAGGGCTAACGCAAAATGTCGTTTTGTTTTCGATTACGTTCGCTAACGGTCAGACAGCGACGCCAGAAGCGTCTTCTTAGAATACAACAGGCGGCACGACTATGGTTTTTCATCCCGAGACTACACGCCAAGCGCTACAGCCATTTGATTTGACGCAAGCCGTGCCCATGACAGGGCCAATAGCCGCTTATTGTTTTTATTACCATCTCGATTTCGAAAATGACTTCTATGGTTTACATCATAGTTGTGGTTGGTTTCATTTGGCGGGCTATCAGATTCTTGTTCATGTTTATGTCCCTAGCGTTACCAAAGGTACTGTATGGCTGGTTCATGGCTATCTAGAGCACAGTGGTTTATATCGTCATATTTTGCCCCTGCTTTTGAACGCGGGTTTTGCTGTGGTCATTTATGATTTACCAGGTCATGGTTTGTCATCGGGCGTAAGAGCGAGTATTAAGAGCTTTGCTGAGTATCAGACGATTTTAGATGGGTTGCTGACCTATTTTGAAGATACGTTACCTAGGCCGTGGTTAGGCATGGGGCAAAGTACCGGCGGTGCAATTCTGATTGATCATGCATTGTCGCGGTCTGCACATCATCGACCCAAAGTATTTGAGCGCCTGCTGTTACTGGCACCGCTAGTTTATCCTTCGCAAATGCAATGGTTGCAAATGCAGGTGGCTTTTTGGTGGTTTAAGGCGATACGCAGTGGCTTGCCTCGAGCGTTTAGACAAAATACCAGTAATGCTGATTTTATGCGTTTTATCCGAGAAGAAGATCCCTTGCAGGCGCGCTGGATACCATTGGCGTGGTTGTTGGCATTAAAAGAGTGGGTCGGCTATATTCATAAATTGCCAGTGTGTTCTATGCCTGTATGGGTGGTGCAAGGTGAGCTAGATGGCACCGTTAACGGTCGCTACAATATGCTTTTTATCAAGAAAAACATGCACGTAGCGAGATCGTTGTGGTTGGAAGCAGCATCACATCAATTGGCCAATGAACGAGCGGATATTCGTATGCCGATTGACCATTTAGTGAAACAGTTCTTAGTTAATGATGAGATCAACAATACATAATCTGTAAATGCATAATGATCGCGGTCGTAAATGACAATAGTAGCCAGCCGAAGGCATGCTAGATAATAAGTATGGCTGGTAGCAAGAGTAGAAATTCGAAATTAATAGTGAGGCAATGATGGCACATACATGGCGCTTTTTTCGCAGTGGTGGTTTTGATCAAGTTTATATTAATAGTGTGTCAGATTTAGAAGCACTGGAGACCTTTGATAAGAAGCTTTGGGCGGCGTTGGCCTGTCCGACTAAAGGCATCGAGTTTGATCAACGTACGCTCAACTATATTGATACCGATGGTGATGAGCGTATTCGTGTGCCCGAGCTATTGGCGGCGGTACGCTGGGCTTTAGATCATCTGATCAATAAAGAAGTATTGATGAGTGGTAAACACTTACCATTATTGGCCATTGATCATGAAAGTGTTGAAGGGCAAAAAATCTTTGTGTCTGCGAGAGAGTTGCTGGCGCGAATTGGTAAGGCAGATGCGGACTCTCTGACGGTTGAGGATACTGACGATCTCGCCAAAATGTTTCCCCCCAGCCAGCCTAATGGTGATGGCCTGATACCTGCCGCGTTGGCAGGAGATGAAGTTTTGGCAGCCGTTATTCACGATATTATTGCGACCATGGGTAGCGAGCTTGACCGCAGCGGTGAGGCGGCTATTTCTGCCGATAAAATAAATGCTTTTTTCACTGACTTACAGGCATTACATGCTTGGCAAGCCCGCGTTAATAATGAGCCAGAATTACAACCATTAAAAAGTGATACAGCCCAAGCAGTTGAAGCCTTGCAGGCTGTCGAAGCCAAAATTGACGATTATTTTGTTCGTGTGCAATTAGCGGGTTTTGATGAACGAGCAACCAGCGCTTTAAATAGCAGTGATGCTCAGTTTTTGGCATTAGGTGTTCAACTACTGACGATTGATAATAACGATACTCAATCGCTTCCCTTAGCCAAAGTCGTTGCCAACCAAACACTGCCGTTAATGCAGGGTCTCAATCCGTCGTGGCGGGAGAAAATGCTGACGTTTACGCAGCAAGTAGTTAAGCCATTGGTAGGTGATGTCGATAGCTTGAGTGCGGAGCAATGGACAAGCATTAAAGCAGCATTAGCTTCTTATCGGGCGTGGCTTGCAGCTAAACCTGTTGTTGCGGTTGCCGCGCTGGCCGAGGAAAGATTGCAGGCTTTGCAGCAGTCGGGTTTACAGCAAGCACTGTTGGACTTAGTGACGTTAGACCTGAGCGTGGCAGATGCTGCTAACGCCTTAGTTGATGTCGATAAATTAGTACGTTATCAGGCTAATCTGCTGACCTTGATTAATAACTTTGTCTCGTTTAGTGATTTTTATACGCGTCGCGATCGTGCGGTGTTTCAGGCGGGTACATTGTTTATTGACGGTCGTAGCTGTGATTTAACGGTACGTGTTAACGACATGGCAAAACACGCAGCAATGGCAGGTCTCAGTAATACCTATCTGGTGTATTGCGACTGTACGCGTAAAGATCGTCCTGACAAAATGACGATTGTGGCGGCTGTGACTGCTGGTGATGCAGGCAATTTAATGGTGGGACGTAATGGCGTATTTTATGATCGTGCTGGCGTCGATTGGGATGCAACGGTGGTCAAGTTAATTGAAACGGCAATTAGTCTGCGTGAGGCATTCTGGATGCCTTATCGTCGTTTGGGGCGCATGATTAGTCATCAGTTGCAAAAAATGGCCTCTGATAGTGATAAAGCGGTCGAGAGTCAGTCAATGGGCGGGGTAGCGAAGGCGCATGAGTCGGTTGCGGCTGGTAAAGACGCGACTAAACCTGCACCGTTTGATGTCGCCAAGTTTGCGGGTATATTTGCGGCTTTAGGTTTGGCTGTTGGTGCCATTGGTTCGGTGTTGGCGGCAGTCGTTGCTGGCTTTTTAGGCTTGGTTTATTGGCAAATGCCGATAGCTATTTTAGGGATGATGCTCGTTATTTCGGGGCCATCGATCGTGATGACGTGGTTTAAATTACGTCAGCGTAATTTGTCGCCGATTCTTGATGCTAATGGCTGGGCGGTGAACACCCGCGCCAAAATTAATATCCCCTTTGGCACCACATTAACGCTGTTAGCCACCTTGCCTAAAGGCTCGCAACGTAGTTTGAATGATCCGTTTGCTTGATTGCTATGATGTCACTCCCGATCAAGTCGGGAATGACGGTTGGCGAGAGGGTTATCCCAAATGATAACCCGTCACCAACTCCACTTCGTTTTTTGAGCCCAAAATGACCGGCACCCGTTGGTGTAGTCCTGTGGGTTGAATATCTAGAATACGAACACGGCCCGTGGTAGATGCGCCGCCAGCTTGCTCAACTAATAAGCTCATCGGGTTGGCTTCATACATCAACCGTAATTTACCCGCTTTGCTACTATCTTTAAGATCAAAAGGATACATAAAGACGCCGCCACGGGTCAGAATGCGATGCACATCTGCCACCATCGACGCGACCCAGCGCATATTAAAGTCTTTGCCTCGAATGCCTGTTTGGCCAGCCAGCATTTCTTCAACATAACGACGTACAGGTTGTTCCCAAAAACGCATATTCGAGGTGTTAATGGCAAATTCGCGGGTATCAACCGGAATAGTCATGCGCGTTTGCGTGAGAATAAATTCGCCCAATTCACGATCTAGGGTAAAACAATCGACACCATCACCCAAGGTTAGTACCAGTAGGGTGGACGGGCCATAAACGGCATAACCAGCACACACTTGTTTGCTGCCAGCTTGAAAGAAATCTTCGGTGGTGACGCTATTTTTGCCTTCAGGCTTATGTAGTATTGAGAAGATCGTACCGACAGAGACATTAACATCGATGTTGGATGAACCATCAAGTGGGTCAAACAACATCAAATAATCACCCTGTTTTGCACCTGCGGGCAGGTGATAAATATCATCCATTTCTTCTGAAGCCAAACCGGCAACACAACCACTGTTTTCGGTGGCAGCTAAGACAATATCATTCGACAACACATCGAGTTTCTTTTGTTCTTCGCCCTGAATATTGTCTGAACCAGCTTGTCCCAGAATACCTGCTAACGCGCCTTTGCCAATAGCGACACTAATCGCTTTACAGGCAACACTGACCTGCATCAGCAGTTCTTGTAATTGCGGAGTGACGACAGGCAAGGAATGTTGTTTGGCTAGCAAATATTGACTAAGGGTAGGGGCAGACATGAAAACTCCATTGCGCGATAAAGGGCTAATACCGGATTATCGCGCAGAAGTCATAGGGATACCAGTTTTTACATCCCCAATAAGCCTGTTTTGCCGGTTTTACGAATTTCCTGTTCGTCTTGCCATTCAATTAGGCCCGTTTTCAGGTTCATCAGTTTCAACGTGAACTTATAGTAAACATCACGCGTTTTGGTGAATTTCGAGGTGATGCTGCTGGTGCTGCCCGCTTCTTTGTAAATGCTGCTCAAATTGCCGTAGAACATAAAGTCGGCACCGACCATTTGACCAAAGGCAATGGCCGTTTTGGGGTT
>CANBZV010000125.1 GCA_947373945.1 Moraxellaceae bacterium | reverse complement strand
AGCGTGTCGTTAAAGTTAGAGCCTGTAGCATTTTCGATGACCGCGCCATAGGCAATAGTTAAACAGTCACGCACATCCGCTTGGCCGTTATTAAACAACGCCCCTATTTGCGACCACTGACCACTATTGAGATTTAATACGCAACCCATCGTTTGCGTAGCCGCGCTAATAGTGTCATTGCCGCCACCATCCCAAATCGTTTCATAGACGACTTTACCTGCCGCCCAACTGTAGGTGTCATTGCCTGCATTCACACCGACCGCCGCGCCATATAGCCACTGCATTGCTGCAATATCATTCAGCATAGGTGTTGTAGGATAGGCGGAGGTTTCATACCCATCTAACTCATCACCGGCATAATCACGATAGCTCATCACCGAGTATTTCAACTGGTCTTCACCATTGACAGCAGGCGTCGAAGAATCCGCATCGTGAGGGTGATTTAAGCCCAATGCATGACCTAACTCATGCAAAAATGTCAAATAGCCATATTCGCCAACGACTGGATTTTGCAAATCAGAATAATAGGGGCCAAACCACATATCACCCGCGTAGGTAGACGTGCTGGGATAATAACCAAACGCCGTGGACACATCACCGTCCGTATTAGACCAACGCAAATCACCCGCTTGTGTTGACGAGTCCACAATCTGGCTGAAGCCAATATTGGCGACTGCCGACCATGCCGACATGACATTGACGATCGCTGTTTGTTGCGCCAGCGTCACTCCCGTAGCGTTTGCCGCAATGCCATCACTGTCATATCCCGCCTGATAATAAGATTGGCCATCACCAAAATTGGCGCTAAACGTTAAGGTCACCCCAACCCCAAGGCCACTGCCCCATTTACTGGAGACATCTGATGTTAAGTTAGCAATGGAAGCGTTGGTTGACCATTCAGAAGAGGTGTAATAGGTGACATCAGCACGAGATCCGTTAATCCCGTTTCCTGTACCCGGGTAAACTATTGACATGACAAGCTCCTTTATAGTGTCAAAACAAAAAGACAAACAATGTAATTAAGCAGTAGTGGTGACCAATAGCTTTTCTTGAAAATAAGCGATGATTCGGTCAAGGGCTTTTTTGGTGGGATGACCTTCTTGATCCACCAAATCCAACGTTACCACCGAATGTGCCGTTAGTGGAATTCCATGTTTATTTCTGGGACTTGAGTCAATTTCTATGGCTTCAAAGCCTGCGCCTAGTTCGTCACGCAAACGATCGAATCGCGCTTTCGGGCACATGACATCGTGGGTAAAACGTACACCTAGCACACTTAAGTCTTCAGTTTTAATGCGGTTTTTGACGACGCTCAATTCTTCAGGAGCAATATGTAATCCTGCTCGCATCTTTGCCGTAAATGCCGCTGGCAATGAGGGCTGACATAACACAGGAGCGAGCACACTCGGCTCAACCGCTAGTGACAGCGCAAAATTACCAGTAAAACACATACCTAACGCCCCGACACCAACACCACCACAACGGGCATGAACGACACGACATAAATCGCGTAATACATCGGCAATTGCACCTGATTTATTGGCTTCGAAGGCAGCAAATTCACGACGGATACAGGTTTTTGCCATCATTTCCAGGGCATATAACGGCGTGAACGATCGGCCGACTTCACCAAACAAACTCGGTAAAAATACGGTAAAACCCGCTGCGGCAACACGACGGGCAAATTCAGCCGTTTCGGGAGTCAGACAGGGAATCTCATGCATGATGATAATGGCGGGCCCAGTTCCCCGAACATAAACCGGAAGAGCCTTATCTTGGTAACTAAACTCTTCGAGACTAAAACCGTCTAGTGTCATTGCCATCTTCCTGACATGGATTAACTGGTGCTGATCATAACAACAGTAGCCATTTTCGCCTTGCAAATTCGCGTCAATTGCGTGGCGTGAAAACTTAGTTATCGGACTGAAATAAGCGTTGCGCGTCTTTATTACCACGCTCAATGACTAAGCCAACACTATCCGCCATTGGCAATGCCGCTGGTTTGGACAAACGAAGACGTAGCCAAGTCACACCGAACTCAGTCATTAACAACGCGGCAATTTTTTCAGCCAAGGTTTCAATGAGATGCCACTCACTCTGACTGATATATTGCGTTAATCGAGTTGAGACCGTTTTGTAATCCAACGCGAAATGAATATCATCCGTCGCTGCGGCTTTACGGATATCAATGGCTATTTCCAAATCCAGATGAATCGGCTGCCGGATACGTTTTTCCCAAGAAAAAATACCGACAATGGCATCCACCTTCAAATTACGAATGTATAAAATATCCATCGTGCTCACGATAACCTTGCAGTAACATCAAGCGGCGATTATAGACGACTCCAAACAATTTCTTTAGTGAATAAATTTTATGGCCGATGTTTTTGCAATACTGTTGTTGGTGGGTGCTTATCTACTCGGCTCATTATGCTCAGCGATTTTTGTCTGCAAAGCCTTGGGATTAGCCGATCCGCGCACTCAAGGCTCACATAATCCGGGGGCCACCAATGTCATGCGTATTGGTGGCAAAGGCCCAGCTTTACTAACGTTAGCTGGCGATATGCTCAAAGGGGTGCCGTTAGTATTAGTCGCCCAATACTTAAATCTTGCCCCCGAACTCGTGGGCGGCATTGGTTTTATGGCATTTTTAGGCCATTTATACCCGGTATTTTTTAAGTTTGAAGGCGGCAAAGGCGTTGCCACGGCGCTAGGTGTATTACTAGCCTTATATTGGCCATTGGGCTTGGGCGTGGTCGGTACATGGCTAGTGATCTTTACGCTATTTAGAATTTCTTCCCTCAGCTCGATTATTGCTTTTGCGGCAGCGCCTGTTGCTGCGTGGTATCTGACGCCCTCTTATATGATCGGCATTCTGGGCATGAGTGTGTTATTGATTGCCCGTCATAAGACCAATATTAAGTCGTTATTAAAAGGTGAAGAACGGAAGTTTGGCGAGAAGAAAGAATAGGCTGATAGTAACGGCTCAGATCACTCGAACGGATAACAACCACTCAAACAACCGAAAATAAAGGCGATATCATCATTAACCATTGAATGGTTTTTTATGATGACATCTGGTGCAGGATGGGTTGACGAAGAAAACCCATCCACCATTTATAGCCCTAAAATCAACACGATGGGTTTCGTGCCTCAACCCATCCTACCGACCATAAATAAAGGATTCAACAACCTTAACCGCCCTCTTTAGGCACTTTAACCGACTTTAACTCAGCCAATACCTTCGACTGACCATCCAACAACACCAAATTATCCGTTGATTCGATGATGCGAATACTGCGCATTTGCATGAGCGTCGTTGTCACTAAAATCTGCTGTGACGACAACGAATCACACGGTTGTTTTTCAGCCCTAAACGTCGTGATATTTAACCACATGCCATCACGTTGATAGCGGCCAACATAGTCATTACAACCGGTAAAGCCCGACAGAGCACCTTGGGCAAAACGCACAAACGGCGCCAGTTTACCTGTCGCCACCTCGTGACCCTTAATATCAACAAATTGCCACCGTGAGTTATCAAAACTTTCGGGAATATGATTATAAACTTTAATATTTTTCTGCTGCGGGGTCGTGATTGTCCGTTCACTACTACAAGCTGACACCAGCACTAATAACGCCGCCGCGAGTAAATAACACTTTCTCATCACCATTAGCTCCATTTTTTGCCATTTTGCTTAACACTAGGCCACTTCACACGGCTGGCAAATCTGCCATTGGCCAGCGAGCCTTTACTGTCACCGCTAAGTTTTCTTGCTGCCCAGCCAACAAACGCTGACAACCGGCATAGGCAATCATCGCGCCGTTATCCGTACAAAAGGCGTGCGAAGGATAAAAAACCTGCCAATGTTTACGCTGCGCCAACGCCTGCAAATCGGCACGTAACTTAACGTTGGCACTTACGCCACCCGCCATCACCAAACGCTTCAAGCCCGTTTGCTTTAACGCCCGCTCGCATTTGCGCAGCAAGGTATCCACTACCGCCGCCTCGAAACTGGCAGCAATATCCGCTAATTTTTCCGGATAATCTGCGGTTTGAGTGTATGCCGTCAAGACCGATGTTTTTAAACCACTAAAGGAAAAATCCAAACCGGGTCGATCCAGCATCGGCCGAGGGAATTTAAACGCCGTACCGTTTCCCTGCAATGCCAGTTTTGCGACGTTTGGCCCACCGGGGTAATCCAACTTCAGCATTTTGGCGACTTTATCAAACGCTTCACCAGCGGCATCGTCCACCGACTCACCCAATAACTCATACCGGCCAATACCGTCAACACGCAGTAGCTGGGTATGGCCACCCGACACCAACAAAGCAATAAACGGAAACTCTGGTTTATTGACTTCCAGCAACGGCGCTAATAAATGGCCTTCCATATGATGCACACCAATGGCGGGCACATTCCACGCATACGCCAAACTGCGACCCGTCAATGCCCCGACCATCAACGCCCCCGCCAAACCCGGCCCTGACGTATAGGCAATGCCATCAATGTCTTGCGCCGTGCTGTCTGCCGCCGCCAGCACTTCTTTAATTAAAGGAATCAGTTTACGCACATGGTCACGTGATGCCAGCTCGGGTACAACACCACCATAATCGGCATGAAGCTCGATTTGACTATACAAACGGTGCGCCAATAGCCCTTTTTCGCTATCATAAACGGCGACACCGGTTTCATCACATGACGTTTCTATACCCAATACACGCATACATTTCTCACTCAATGACACTTGCCGACACCTACTGCCGCAGCAAGTCTAATCTTTCTGAGCACGAATTGTACGCGCTGCTTGCTGTCAAGGCCATATTTGCGTAGAATTACCGCCTCATTGTATTTGAGCCTTACGAAAAAATACCATTTTACGTAAAGCCATCGTATCCCTGCCCAATTGGGGCGGTTATTTGTACTGATTAAGGTGATGATTCATGCCCCAAGTGAAAGTGAAAGAAGGCGAGCCATTTGACGTTGCATTACGTCGTTTCAAACGTTCTTGTGAAAAAGCTGGCGTGTTGGCTGATGTGCGTAAACGCGACTTCTACGAAAAACCAACTCAAGAACGCAAGCGCAAGAAAGCGGCTGCCGTTAAGCGTTATGCTAAAAAATTAGCACGCGAGTCCGTAAAAACTACTCGTATGTACTAATACTGATTAAGCTTGCACCTCACCGTGCAAGCTTAATAACTGACACAAGGATTTTCGATGTCGACCTTAAAAGCCCAACTTACCGAAGCCATGAAAGATGCCATGCGCGCTAAAGACAGCGCACGTTTAGGTGTTATTCGTATGGCGTTGGCGGCTTTTAAACAAATCGAAGTTGATGAACGCATTGAACTTGATGAAGCGCGTTCGTTAGCCGTCTTTGAGAAGTTGATTAAGCAGCGACGCGAATCCGTTGCTGCTTATACAGCCGCTAATCGTGACGATTTAGCTGCCGTTGAACGCGCTGAAATTGCGGTACTTGAAGTCTTTTTACCTACCCCGTTCTCTGCCGATGAAATCAACGCCCTGATTGGTGCTGCGATTGCCGAAATTGGCGCCACTTCTGCCCGCGACATGGGTAAAGTTATGAATCTGTTACGCCCTCAAATTGCGGGTCGTGCCGATGGTGCTGAGGTCTCTAAATTGGTCAAAGCCAAGTTAGGTTGAAACCCTGTCTCACCATATCATTTGCCATACCATTTTGTTATCGATTGACTATCCGTAATACCAACTCATTATCAATGAGGTGATTTGCGTGGAAACTGTCACTATTTCGCCCAAATTTCAGGTTGTTATTCCTAAAGAAATTCGCGACAGCCTACAATTGACAGCGGGTCAAAAAATTCAGGCTATTCTGTATGACAATCGCATTGAACTGATCCCGATGCGCTCCTTAGCGAGTATGCGTGGCTTCTTAAAAGGCATTGAGACTACTATCGTCCGTGAGTAATGCAATACCGGAACCTAAGTTTGGAACTATAAATATAGGTCAGACTTTCGCCTGACTGTTGGGTTACAACCCAACCTACCCCATATAACGCTTTATAATTTCTATCTCGCCGATCAACACTGCTAGAATAGCTTGCCTGACTTTTGACAATTGATACGTTATGGCCGGTCGCATACCCCAGAATTTTATTGATGAAGTGTTACGCCGTACCGATATTGTTGACCTTATTGGCGGTTCTGTACGCCTAAAAAAAGCCGGAAAAAACTATTCCGCGTGCTGCCCTTTTCATAATGAAAAATCGCCCTCGTTTAGTGTTAATCGCGAAAAGCAGTTTTATCACTGTTTTGGCTGCGGGGCGTCGGGCAATGCACTCAGCTTTGTTATGCAATATGAGCATCGTGAATTCATTGATGGCCTGGAATACCTCGCCCAAAAAGTCGGTTTAAGCCTGCCGGAAACGAGTCAACAAGAAGCACAAGTATCGCGCCAACCGCTCTATGATATTCTCGAAGCGGCTGCCCAGTTTTTTGAAGAGCAATTACGCTCCTCGCCACAACGCGAAAAAGCCACCGCCTATTTACAGCAACGCGGTTTAACCGGACAAGTCGCCAAAGACTGGCGGGTCGGTTACGCTCCTGCGGGTTGGGATAATTTATTTAAAGCCCTCGCTGATAGCCCCGAAAAACAGGCGTTATTATTAGAAGCAGGACTGATCATCCACCAAGAGCAACGTGACTCGTATTATGACGCCATGCGCGAACGGGTAATTTTCCCGATTCGCGATTTTCGTGGTCGGGTGATTGCCTTTGGTGGTCGCGTACTGGATGACAGCAAACCCAAATATTTAAACTCGCCCGAATCCGCCGTGTTCCATAAAGGCGAAGAGCTGTATGGTTTTTACGAGTCGCGCCAAGCCAAACAAGCACTGACACGAATCATGGTGGTTGAAGGCTATTTGGATGTCATCGCTGTCCATCAAGCAGGCTTACCCTTTGCTGCCGCCACACTAGGCACCGCCACCAGCACCACGCATGTTGAACGAGTCTTTCGTAGCGTACCTGATATTGTCTTTTGTTTTGATGGTGATAATGCCGGACGCAAAGCCGCTTGGCGGGCGCTAGAATCGGCGTTACCGGCGTTAAAAGAAGGCGTCAGCGCCAGCTTTTTGTTTTTACCTGACGGCCAAGACCCTGATTCATTGATTCGTGCCGAAGGCAAAGAGGCGTTTAACAATCGCATTAATACGGCATTACCGTTAGCGGATTTTCTCTTTAAGCATTTAGGCGAAGATTTACGTTTAGACTCATTAGAAGGCAAAAGTCGCTTGGCGAGTTTGGCTAAGCCCTTGATTGATAAAGTGCCTGTTGGCGTCTATCGACAATTATTATGGCAACGATTAAGCCAACTAACAGGGCTAGACGATCAAGCCTTAAAAACTGCGATGCCGAGTGATACAATTATCGATCAAGCTCATTCTAGTGTGTCTCCCCTACCTCCCCCTCCAAGGTCATACGATAAACCTCATCACTACAGAGAGATTAAGAAAAACCGCTATCAACAAGGATTAGATGGAGAGTTCTCAGTTTATGACTGGGGAATACAGATATTAATTAAAGATCCATCGCGCGCATTGGGATTTGATTGTGAAGAACTTAGCAAACAGCTTTTGCCAGCCCATCAATTATTAATAGACTTCATTCGCTTTTGCCAAAACAACCCTACATTAAGTATCCCTGCAATTCTAGGCGCTTGGGGAGTCAACACTGCAGAAGGTCAAAAATTACGGCTACTAATCGACAGCCCATCCTTTTCTTCGGAGAACTATGAATCCCCTGAAGCATTGGCAAACATTATAAAAAAACTTCACCTTGAAGCAGTGGAATACAGACTTAAACAAACACAGGACTTGACGACTATTAAG
>CANBZV010000124.1 GCA_947373945.1 Moraxellaceae bacterium | reverse complement strand
TTTCAATGACTTACAGACTTCCGTGAAACTCTGTAGATCAACATCTGGAGCGGGAAACGAGACTCGAACTCGCGACCCCGACCTTGGCAAGGTCGTGCTCTACCAACTGAGCTATTCCCGCGTCTGTAGGCGAAACATTTTAGACGATTTTTTCGCATAGTCAAGAGACGTTTTAATCAGACTGGCTTAAATATGGCCAAGCAGCCTTCATATAAACCAACATTGACCAAATAGTCAGCACAACCGCAATATACAACAAGGCATAACCAGCATAATCCAATTGTGGATGCTGTACTAACAACAGTGTAATCGCAGTCATTTGTGCGGTTGTTTTCCATTTGCCGATATGTGATACCGCCACATTTGCCCTTTTACCCAGTTCTGCCATCCACTCCCGTAACGCCGAAATGGTAATTTCACGCGAGATGATGACGATCGCAGGCACAACAATCCAAATAGTTGGATGCCATTGCACCAGAATAACCAACGCGGCTGCCACCATCAGTTTATCGGCTACTGGATCAAGAAAACGGCCAAACGCTGAGGTTTGGTCCAAGGCACGCGCTAAATAGCCATCAAACCAATCTGTCACCGCTGCCAATAAAAAGACACTAGCAGTTACCCAATGCTGCCACTCGAAGGGTGGCCAATAGGCAAGAATCACCAACACAGGAATTAATAGGACGCGCATTAACGTTAGGATATTGGGTATGTTCCATAAGCTTTTGCTGGCCAAAAGAGACTCCAATATCAAAATTTAACATTTAGGCAGACAGTAAAGTTTGTCTGCATAATCAACGAAGACATACACACCAACAAAACCAAGCATCCAGTTTTAATGCAAGATACCATAAATTGTATCTGCTAATGCTAAACCAATACCTTGTACGGCGGCCAACTCTTTAACACTGGCGCGCAACACGCCTTGCAAACCCCCAAAATGATTGAGAAGTTCGCGTCGACGTTTGACTCCCAAACCGGGAATAGCTTCGAGTGGTGATGTCCGACGTGTTTTATCACGTTTTGCCCGATGCTTGGTAATCGCAAACCGATGGGCTTCATCACGAATATACTGAATGACATGCAATGCAATGGCATCGGATGATAATTGTAAACTATTGCCATCGGCAAAATGTAAAGTTTCTAAACCTGGCTTACGCCCCTCACCCTTTGACACCCCAACCAGCAACACCGACTGAATATTCAAGCTAGCTAGTACGCGCTTGGCTTGAGTTAACTGACCTTTACCGCCATCAATCAACAACACATCGGGCAAAGGACTGTCAGCAGTGACTTTACTAAAACGGCGCATTAATGCTTGTTCCATGGCCGCATAATCATCGCCTGGCTCAATATCTTTAATCAAATAATGGCGATAGTCACGCTTCTTTGCCCCTTGGCTATCAAAAACCACACAGGAAGCCACTGTCGCCTCGCCATGAGAATGACTGATATCAAAACATTCTAAACGCTGGGGCGGTGCATCCAAAGACAACACTTTTTGCAACGCCGCTAAACGCGCGGTAACTTGCACTTTATTTGCCAATCGTGCTTTGAGCGCTTCGGCAGCATTCAGTTGCGCCAATGCCAACCATGACGCACGCTCTTCGCGCACACGATGTTTGATAACAATTTTTTGTTGGTACTCTTGCTGTATGGCTTGTGTCAACGCGTCAGCATCATCAATGGCATCACTAATAATAATTTCTGCTGGCAAATCGCGTTGTTGTTGCCAATAAAAACTCGCTAAAAACTCCGCCATGATCGCCCCGGGTTCGAACTCAGTAGTTTCCGGAAAGTAGCCTTTGCTACCCAAGACCCTGCCTCCCCGAACAAACAACACCTGCACACAGACTAAACCCGACAAAAACCCTAAGGCAAAAACATCTGCCTCACCTTGTTCACAATATACCGATTGTTGTGCTTGAATTTGCCGTAGCGCAGCCAACTGATCACGATAAATCGCTGCCGCCTCAAATGCCATTTGCTCTGAAGCCTCTTCCATTTGGCCAACCAGATTCTGCTGTAACTCGCTATTTTTCCCCGTTAAAAAGCGCACAGTGTTTTGCACGTCCTGAGTATAATCTTCGGGGCTGATCAAGCCGACACATGGCGCGCGACAGCGCTTAATTTGATACTGTAAACACGGACGCTCACGATTACGAAAGGTACTGTCTTCACATTGGCGAACTTGAAATAACTTCTGCAATAACAACAAACTATCATGAACCGCCTGACTATTGGGATAAGGACCAAAGACTCGCCCTTTTGCCTGGCTGCTTCGTTTGCCCCTTTGCCAACTAATACGCGGGTAAGGCACATCGTCAGTAACGACTATATACGGGTATGATTTATCATCCCTTAATAAAATATTAAAGGGGGGTTTAAGGGTTTTAATCAGATTTTGTTCGAGCAATAACGCTTCAGTTTCCGACGTAGTAATGGTGAGTTCAATATCGCGAATCTTAGCTACTAATGCCTGCGTTTTGGGATGACTGATATTCTGATGAAAGTACGAACTGACACGATTTTTAAGTGACTTCGCCTTGCCAACATACAGAATCTCACCTTCGGCACCCAGCATACGATATACGCCAGGTAATGTCGGCAAGGTGGCCAATATCGCTGCTATTTTTTCGGACATAAAAAACCATTTACGACTAATTTAAATTATCATTTACGTTGCTATTTACTTGTACTCCAAATGCGAAATACAGTTATCTACCTAATCCTACGCTCTAGGTTTCCCCATAAATCAACTTGAAATTAGGACTTATCACCCTGCACCAAACCAAAGCGCATTGCGAGATAGGTTAATTTAACGTCATTATCTACGCCTAACTTCTCATAAATCCGATAACGATAGGTACTGATTGTTTTAGGGCTGACAAATAAATAATCGGCAATTTCCTGAGCATTGCGGCAATTGGCAATCATAGTCGCCACTTGCATTTCACGCTCAGACAATAGCTCAAAGGGCGAAGCATTCTTTTTATCTTTTTCCAGCCAATTGTCCGCTAATAATGCCGCTACATCTGCACTTAAATAACGCTGTCCGGTAGCAACTTTGCGAATCGCCAACACCATTTCTTCTAAATCTGTGCCTTTGGTGATATAGCCTAGTGCCCCAGCTTTTAGAATACGCGAAGGAAATGGCTCCTCCTCACAGACAGTGACGACTAAAATCCCTAACTGGGGAAATGAAAGTGCTAATTTGCGCGTAGCTTCAATGCCGCCAATACCAGGCATTTGCACATCCATTAACACAACATGGGGTTTTAATTCGCGGACTAATTTGAGCGCATCTTCGCCATTACAGGCTTCGCCAATGACTTGAATATCCGCCACATCAGATAACATTCGACTTATACCCATTCGCACAAGGTCATGATCATCAACTAGCAGCACTTTAATCAAAATTCACCCCATTATTGTTTAAATTGGTGCAGTAGCTCACAGTAAAATAATCAAAAATAGCTATAAATTGATCACTATTTGTCTTACAATCGTACTCTGTTTCTAATTAAAATAATAAAAACTTTTCCATTAGTGTGTTGAAAATCAAAATAAAACAACTACGCTTGAAGTAATAGAACTCATTTTGTTACAAAATCTTTTATAAGATTGTCATGGCCTTTGCATATTTAACAAAGTAGTCCATGCTTGTAATAAGCTCAGAACTTTCGTGCTCAAGATAGATCAGCCGTTAGTTCTAAGATAGTTCATTTTTGGAGTAACTCCAAATATCCTAGTCTGTGGCTATAACCCTGCCACTGGCTTTTTGTTTTTTGTTGAAATGGGTCGTCATTATGATGAAAAATCGCACCTCACTATTCCCTTCAGTATTGTTGGGCTTGGCTATTGCTCTTTCTGCTACTGGTTACGCAGAAGCCAAAGACAGTGAACCTACGAAACACTCCGTTAAGCACGTCAGCAAAACGGTTGCTCATGCTACAACTACGTCGAAAAAAGCAACTGTTAGCAAAAAATCAGCTAAATCGGAAAAAGTTGCGACGAAGGATACAAAAAAAGTTAAGGATGCACTAAAAAATTCCAAGAGTATTATTGCCAAAAAATCGACGAAAGCCGGAAAAATAGTTGTACAAAAATCCGAGTCAAAAAAACTTGACCGTGTCGCTTTGCGTAAAGAAAGAACACGCAATCGTTTAGCTAAAATTTCTCGTACGGGTAAAATCGCCCAAGCAGCAAAATACGCAGCCAAACCGATTATCCTTGCACCTGTGGCTAGCGAATCCGCTGTTGCCACCACTAACCAACCAAGCTCCATTCAACAAACACCTAATGCCACCTTGGCACTAAATGTTGAATCCAGAGCCGCACTCGTGATGAACGCCAACACGGGTGAAGTGCTGTATGCGAAAAACACCAATCAAACAATGCCAATCGCGTCGATTACCAAATTGATGACGGTTATGGTTGTGTTGGATGCCAAATTGCCATTGGATGAGCCTATAACCATTAGCGATGCCGATGTGGATAGATTGCGCAACACAACATCTCGTTTGAGTGTTGGTACGGTGTTATCGCGTGCGGAGTTAATGCTATTAGCGTTGATGTCTTCTGAAAATCGTGCCGCTTCCGCTTTGGCCCGTACTTATCCCGGTAGTACCCCTGCTGCTGTTGCCGCGATGAACCGTAAAGCAACGGCTATCGGCATGACCAATGCGCGTTTCTATGATGCAACAGGCTTAAACAGCGGCAATGTTGCCTCGCCTAAAGATTTAGCCACCATGGTTAACATGTCCACTACGTATCCATTGATTCGTCGTTTTTCGACTACCTCTGAACACGCAGTGGCTATTAAAGATCGTATCCAGCAATTTCATAACACCAACTACTTGGTCAAAAATCCTGAGTGGGATATCGCTGTCACTAAAACGGGTTTCATTAATGAAGCCGGTAAATGTTTAGTGATGCAAGCCAAAATCAAATCGACACCTGTAGTCATTGTGTTGATGGATTCCATGGGTAAATACACACGGATTGGCGATGCTCAACGGGTGAAAAAATGGCTTGAAGCGGTTCCTTCAACCTAAAGCTCTCGCTATCGACTACAAAAGCCTCTAACCTTAGTTAGGGGCTTTTTTATTTAGAGGTAACAATTATGTTTGAACAATATGCACTTTCCGAAGCAACATTAGAGAAACTGGAAACTTTTTTAGATAGCGAAGACAACGAGCACGGTCTGGACTTTTGCGGCACTCATGGTTTTTTATGCGCAGTTACCGTTGGCCCAGTTGTTGAGTCCTCGGTGTGGTTGGATGCATTATTTGAAGGCAATGTTTATGCTGATTTGATTGATGATTTAGTGGCATGGCAAAAAAGCATTCATGCTCTTTTATACCATGAAAAAACACTACATTTGCCGTGTGATCTTGTGGTTGACCTTGAGGAGAATGAGCTCACCGATTGGTGTGTCGGCTTTATGGAAGGTATGTTAAGTAATGAAGACGCTTGGTACAGCAAAGATGAAGACACGATTATTGAATTGACGCTGCCTATTGTCACCATTAGCGGTTTGGTTGAAGATGAAGAGCTAGATCGTTTACGAACGAACAAAAAACTTCTACAACAGTTAGCGCGTGAAATTCCTGAAGTGCTAACTGAGTTATACCTATTTTTCCATGCACCAAATCAGCCTAAATAATCTTTACAGTAGGTCGGATTTCAGTCCGACCTACGATAGACACTATTATTTTACCGCCACTACCTTTTGACTCTGACGCATACGGAAACGAGCTTTTTGCGCTTCGGTCGTGTGCTCAAAACAATACGCACAACTAACACCATCTTCAAAATGAGGATGCGTTAAATCATCAGCCATTAGCGGATGACCACAGCCAAAACACATCTTAGTTTGGCCTAAATCAACACCATGACATACACCCACGCGGCGATCGAAGACAAAACACTCGCCCTTCCACAGACTTTCTTCAGGCGGCACTTCGGCCAAATAATTCAAAATACCGCCCTTTAAGTGATACACCTCACCGAAACCTTCCTGCAACAAATAACTGGTCGATTTTTCGCAGCGAATACCGCCTGTACAAAACATGGCGATTTTTTTGTCTTTAGCATCTTTGAGATGCTTTTCGACATAGGCTGGAAATTCACCAAAGGATTTAGTTTCAGGATCAATCGCGCCCTCGAAGGTGCCAGTCAAAAACTCGTAATCGTTACGGGTATCAATAATAATGACATCGGGTTGCTGGATAAATTCATGCCACTCTTTAGGTTGCAAATACGTACCTACTTTTTCGCGCGGATCAACGTGTACGCCCAGCGTAACGATCTCTTTTTTCAGTTTGATTTTAAGCTTTTTAAAGGTATGTTCGGGCGCAAAAGACTCTTTATATTCCATGCTATCGAAACCAACACTTAACAAATAGTGATGTAACGCGTCTATCGCCTCACGACTACCGGACACCGTACCATTGATACCTTCAGGGGCAACAATGAGCGTGCCGCGTATAGCGTGCTCACGACATAAGACTTTTAATGCTTCTTGCAATGCAGCTGCATCGTTAACGACTTTAAATTGATATAATGCGGCAATGACAATTGCATCCATAATGAACCTTTTGACCTGTCAATCAGGTGTTGTTACGCTAAATTGTAAAATATTGACCTACGCGTTGCCACTATGACCGCCACTAAATCGTTAACAACTACACCCTGTGTTGGCTTATGCTCCACCGTCTTCGGTGACAGTGTTTGTCGTGGCTGCATGCGTTTTGTTCATGAAGTGATTGACTGGAATCGGTACAACGAAGAACAAAAGAAACTGATATGGCGACGCTTAGATGAACATCTGGGCATAATTCTGCCACAATTTGTAAGGATTTACGACCCCTTAAAAGTGATTAGCTTGATGCAACAGCATCATATTCCTTATCGGGCTGATCGAATTTGGCGCTGTGTTTACGATTTGATACGAACATCAGAAAAGCGTTTCTTTTCGTTGGATGATTGTGGTTTTCGCATGAAAGCCGATTATCAGCTCACTGATATACATGAGCAGCTTTATACCCTTGCCAGCGCTTATTACGAACGTGATTTTTTGCGGGCACGCCAACTGTAACCCCTATTTATGTACTGCTGTTATGACCCAACTTAAATTTCTCAGTGCCTATACACCTGCCTTGCAAGCGCAAGTACGAGAGCTGATTGCGCAAAATAAGCTGGGTGAATATCTGACTCGTCGTTATCCTAATTTACATGAGATACAAACAGACAAAGCACTTTATCGCTACATTATGGAGTTAAAACAACAGCATCTAAAAAATGCGCCGATGATTGATAAAGTGATGTTTGATAATAAGCTGACGCTGACCCATCACGCGTTGGGTTTGCATACGGCTATTTCGCGCGTACAAAGTGGCAAACTAAAAGCGAAAAAAGAGATTCGCATTGCATCTCTGTTTAAAGAAGTGCCCAGCGAGTTTTTGCGTATGATTGTTGTCCATGAATTGGCGCATTTGAAAGAAATAGACCATAACAAGGCATTTTATCAACTGTGCGAATATATGGAGCCGAACTATCATCAACTGGAGTTTGATTTACGGTTGTTGTTGACGTTTAGGGAGTTGGGTGGGGGAAAATAATAGAGGAAAGCATTCCTATCAATACCAAAGAAAATTCGCCTCTCCCTATTATGTACCCATTATTTGCGGCCTTCGAAAGTCAAACAATATTTCAATCCACGTATCTGTGAAGGCACGACCTAGTTTCCCCAGCCCTGCAAAGGACTATATTGAGTTTCAATCCACGCGCCTGTGAAGGCACGACAACACTATAAAAGCGATTTGTAATACCTATTACGTTTCAATCCACGCGCCTGTGTAGGCGCGACGCTAACAGGACGAGGTGTATCCCCACTTACTGCAAGCTTCCTTTGCTCCCCATGTTGCATGATCAACTTTTCCTCCTTCACCACTAATCCGATTTTGAAACTCTGTAGTATATTTTCCTAGGTCATGCAGCAAGCCCGCTACTTGACCGTAGTCAGCACAATCAAACGCCGTAGCGAACTGTGC
>CANBZV010000123.1 GCA_947373945.1 Moraxellaceae bacterium | reverse complement strand
TCCCGTTCGGCGGCATTGTTGAAGCTGCGACGGTTGGCGATACTGGTTAACGCATCTTCGTGGGCAATTTTATCGAGCTGGCGATTCAGACGGGTTAACTCTTGCGATTGAAAGCTAACTAGTAGCTCCTGTAGAAAAGCAAAGCGTTCTTGCCGTTCCGAAATACCCGCTAGCACAGTAATCACAACGCCAAACAACGCAAAATAATAACTAAAAGACAGGATGTTGATAGGCAGATGTAAAAAATAACCCAGCACTAAACCGCTTAACCCTCCCAGCCCGTACAGCAACAACAAGACTTTGGTGGTGAAGCGCAGACCGATGGCAATCAAGAGCATACTGATGGTTTGATTAAAAATAGCATACATGTAGTAGCCAGTGTCTGTGGTCAGAAAGATATGCAACTGAATATCGGTAATGATGAACGCGGCGACCGGAAACATCACCCGATGAAAATGCTCACGCACTCCGGCAATGCGGTTGCCATAAATAATAAACAGAATAGAGAGTCCCATTGGAATCTCGATAAATTTCAATTGGTAAAAATTATTGGCGGTAAAAATATCCTGAAAAAATACCCAAGCGATCGTTATAATCACCATAAACATGAATAACAGTAGCCATTGTCCCGAGCGGATGTAATACAGGCTAGACTCAACGCGGGTTTCTAGAAATTCTGCTTCCATAGCGAGAGGAAAATAACAAAAAAACGGTCGGTCTTTGAGTGTTTGCCGGATGTAATCCTGATCGGAAATGCTGACGGTACTCACAGGAGCTGTGGTCATGGCGAGAGGTTCTATTGTGATTATTATCAGGCGAGCATAGCATTATTGTTGGTGAACAATAACTATGGGAGGTGCGGAATTTCTCGAAAAGCTCGGCATGAGTCATCGGCACTTCAACTACATCAACATTCCCGTAGGGTGGGTTATAACCCACCACTAATAATGGCTTTTAAAAAGTGATCCCCGCAGATCAAAGTCTTAATGCTTCACAATCCCTTGCTGCGCCGCCCCTAGTCAATATCTTATACCCACTGGGGCAGGCCACTCCGGGAACGGCACCTGCCTAAGCCGCTCTGAGGAGGTCGAGTCCTCAAGCGGCTCTTTCATTCTTAAGAATCTACTTTCTCTTCTGTAAACAGTTTTCTGACTTGGTTATAGCCAATAGCTTTGACCATTAACGAATAGTCATTGGTTTCTTTACGCAGCCTTCCAGCAACAATTGCAGGGCTTATACCAAGCTTATGTGCGAGTGCTATAGCATCTGTTGGCTGATGTGTGCTTTTGACATCCGAAGCATCCCATGCTTCAGTTGAAATCAGTATTTCTTTAGCAATTTCATTGGCTTCATCTTCAATAATGTCATCTTTGGGCACTCGCTCATCATCAATAATGAAGGGGTTATCTACAGTAAGATGTTTCCAGACGTGGACCAGTTCGTGCATAAGCACAAACCAGAAATTATCCACCCGGTCTTGGCGAAGCGTTAAGGCCACGATGGGAATACCATTGTCCATCATGGCTGCGCCATCAAGATATGTTTTAGGGAAATGAGGCTCAATAACTAGGACAATCCCATATCTCTTTAAGTATTCCTGAGCTAGAACAGGCCCATTTTCAAAAGCGGAAAGCTTTACCAAATCCCGCATCCAAGCGAGAGAAATATCGCTTTTCTGAAATTTTCCGACATTAGATACAGCTCGAGCTTTTTTTACGACACACATACGCCATGCAGCCAGCGCGTAGAAGTCAGCTTGTTTGCTCCCATCTTGATGCATAGGAGAGCGAAGTAGCGCAGGGCCTGCATCCTTTGGTAAAAAAGTTTGAATAAGGTGTGAAATGTATTCTTCTGCATATTCTTTGATGTCAGACAAAGCATGGTTTACATGGCTGAATAAGCCTCTTCTTTCCATTTCCCTAATAGGAAATTTAGAATATTCAAGCTCTACAGACTCTTCTTGCACTTCTCCAGCAATCAAAATATCTGCAGGGATTTCTAGACCAATGTTTAACCGTCTGATCATGCCTAGGGAGAGTGGTTTTTTCCTGCTCAGGACTTCAGAGACTCGCGAGGCAGAGCCGATATATTTGGCTAAATCTTTACGAGACAGATTGAGTTGATCCATTCTCAATAAAATAGCTTCAATTGGGTCAGGAGTAACCAATGGAACGATTGAGCGTTCATATTTCTCGATCACAAGACTCAGTAGCTCAAGTTCGTTATCTTCAGGGGTGTCAGTTTCTGGATTAATGCTCATGAGCTCAGACAAACGAGCCATGGCTTCGCTGTAATCGCTTTCGGTTTTAATTATTTTAATGTTCATAATGCACTCCTAGAATGTCTTCTTGCTGTATTCGGCATGTGTCCCCACCCACTCAACAACAACAAGTTCATTTTGGTATCTGACTTTTACCACTAGGCGATATGAGTTTCCTTTAATGTTGAAAATCACACGGTTATCTGCCAAGAAATCAGCACTGTTGTAACGCCTTTTAATGTCGTGTGGCGTTCGCCACGACGTCCTCTCGACATCAATTTGCCATGCATTCAATGGCCCGCGCGAGTCTGCATGTTTCATGATAAATGCATTAAGTAACGGCAGACCTAGTATTCTCATAATACCACAGCTTATTCCTATGTTGGAATAAAGCGTAATTCTGTTTTATGGAAAAGTCAAATTTCCAAAAAACGGAATGTAAGACGAAAGGGTTGAGTAGTCAGTCGAATAACTCTTTTGTTCACAGAGTTGATCTCCATGTTTTACGGGTAACTAATTTAATATCAATGCTTCACAATCCCTTGCTGCGCCGCCCATAGCCCAATATCTTGTTTGTTCAGCGCTGCGGCCATCAAGTCGGGGAACAAATCGGGCGTGCAGGCAAAAGTCGGTGAACCCATGGCACTAAAGTCAGCGGCGTTACGGTCATCAAAACAAGGGGCGCCATCGTCGGCCAGTGCCAGCAAACTGATCATTTGCACGCCGCTACTAAGAATATTGGCGGTACGTTTCAGTAGTTCTTGTTGATTGCCTCCTTCATACAAGTCACTAATCAGCACAATGATGGTCTCTTCAGGACGTCGTACCAGTCCCTGACAATAGGTCAGTGCTTTGTTGATGTCGGTGCCACCGCCCAGTTGGGTGCCAAACAATACGTCAACCGGATCATCAAGCATCGCTGTTAAATCGACGACGCTGGTATCAAAGACCACTAATTGCGTACTCACTGCTTTAATCGACGCCAACACCGCCGCAAATAAACTGGCGTAAACCACCGAACTAGCCATTGAGCCGCTTTGATCGACACACAAAATAATGTCTTTTAACGATTGGCGCTGACGGCCATAACCGATCAGATTTTGCGGAATGATAGTGTTATGTTGCGGCAGATAATGCTGCAAATTGGCACGAATGGTACGTCCCCAATCTATATCTTGTACCCGACGTGGTCGGCGGCTGCGGCTGGCACGATTCAAGCTACCGCTCACCGCTTGGCGCAACCGCGCGGCTAGTCGTCTTTCCAACTCATCAACGACTTTACGCACCACCAGCCGAGCGGTTTCTTTGGTTTTGGCGGGCATTAAATGATTCAGGCTTATCAGTGTACTGACCAGATGCACGTCGGGCTCAACCGCTTGCAGCATTTCCGGTTCGAGCAGCATTTGCTCCAGATTCAGCCGGTCATAGGCATCTTTCTGTAATACGCGCACCACCGACGACGGAAAGTAATGGCGAATATCTCCCAGCCAGCGACTCACTTTTGGCGCCGAACCGCCGAGTCCACCACGTAGGCGTGATTTGCGGCCAGCACTATTGTTGGTTTCGTCACCCTCATCTTGACTGTAAAGAGCGGCCAAGGCAGTATCCATGCCGATATCGCTGGCAGATAATTCAGGATTCAGGTTGGCGGTATTGCCAAGTAATAAGCGCCAACGGCGTTGTTGTTCGTTGCTCATGGCTGAATCTCTATCGGTAGGTCTCTAGGTACTGGCGGCCATGATGCCCCCAAAATCTGCGCGACGATCGGCAACACCAAATCGCCTCTTGCGCTATCCAGCCCCTGCACGACACGTTGGTGTTGGCCTTCACCGCCGACTTTAGCGGCCATTTGCTGGCGTTCGGGTAGGCTAAAAGTAGAGATCGTGCGCCGCAATAACGGTAATAACTGCACAAAATGCTCTTCCGACAACTGCTGCAACCACTGATCAACCAATAACCATAAATCCTCATCATGAATCAGTGCCAAACCTTGGCCAGTCAAAAAGCCAGCGAACCAGTTAGCGGCCTGTTCAGGATTATTTGCTTGTGACAGTGCCAGCGCAAAACGTTCGGCGGCTTCATCGGCGCTTAATAACTCGTGATCTTGCGCCAGACGGCAGCTCCAACCTGCAATCAAGCCGTGTAAATTGGCTAATTGCCCAAGCTTGAGTAAGGTCGTTTGCCAGAGTTTGGTCAGTGTGGGCGCATCCAAACGCGCGAGCACGCGGTCAATGGTTTTTAATTCTTCCAGCCGTTGTTGTGCGGCATCGTCATTCAGGCTGCTACACGCAGGCGGTAGGCCAATACATATGCGCGTGACAAAGCTTTCGACGACGTGCGCCAATGCTTCGGTATTGGTTTGCCGGACATCGCTATAACGCCAAGTGTTGGCTAATGGCTCAAGGGCAGTAATCAATGAGCTAATGTCACTGCTGTGGGCAGAAAGAGCCATGATGCGATTAATCAAGGCGGGCATGGTCGCCATTAAATCGGCCAGCAACACCGCCTGCATCAGTTCGGCAATGGCGCGAATGCCTTGCTCTAGTTGAAGTTGCTGCTGAAGATAATTATCGGTTGCTTCATTAATGCTTTGCCCCCAAATTGCTGCTTCGAGAATTTTCAGGCTAATTTCGGGCTGCCAGCGTAGCTGCCATTCCTCTTTAAAACTGCCGCGACCACCACCACCCTGACAGTTGCCCCAGCGAATGCCCAGCAAGTTTAGGCGATGCAAAAACTGGCTGCGCGCCAAATCATTGGGCTGCCGTAGATCCAGCGTTAAGGTTTTAGCGTCAGCTTCGACTTTTAGACGCAGGCTTTTGCATTGTTTTAAAAAGTCCTGCTGAATGGGCAGGGCGGGAACATCATCTGGTACTTCGCCAAGCACTTCGCCAACTAATAATTTCTGGCTCAGTTGCAAAGGTAATTCGTTGCCATGATGTAAAACGCTGATAATCGCTTCGCTTAAATCATCCAAATCGGGCAACTCACGGCCACGTAAAGCGGCGAGTGTCGAAATAAGACGCGTAGCGTCAATCAGTTGCGCGCTGGAGGCATCCAACCCTTGCGCACGTAATTCTTGGGCAAATTTGGCCAGCCAACTAATGGTGACGGCTTCGTGATTAAGTGTGTGTTGTTGATAGTGTGACCACAAATGTTGATACCAGCCCGGCGATTCAATGCCCGCGCCATAACCGCTGCTGCTTAATAATCGGCTATGCGTCCAAGGTATCCATGCCGCTTGCGCTTTGATTTTATGTAGATTTTTAATTAAGGCACTATCTTCTTTTTTACTCTTTTTTAAATCAACCAAGGCGGGTGTATGCCATGCACCACAGACGACGGCGATGCAGTTAAAACCTTCTTTTTCTGCTGTGCGTAGGCATTGGCGCATATAAGCTTCGCGACACATTTCGCGTTGACCACGGGCGCTGTCATCGGCGGGGACTTCAGCGCGTACGGCGGTCATAGCTTCATGTATGGCAGTAAACACTTCGCCTGCATGGGGCCGTTGTTCGACTAAATGTTCCCAAAAACGTTCGCTATCGTAATAACCCGCGGCTTGTGCCAATAGTCTGATGGGGTCAACGTTGCTCTGATTAGGCTGATTGGTTTTTTCGTCATCGGTTTTATGGTCAACGTCAATCGTTTCATCTTCGGGCGTAGTCGCTGGTGTTGGCGTTGTTTGCCAGTTGTCAGCCAAATTATAACTTTGCGGTAAATCAATAAAACGTATCGGAAGTTGCCGTTGTAAACCGTATTGAAGCGCTTGCCACTCGGGAGAAAATTCGGCGAATGGGAAAAACGAGGCTCGGGGCGCGTTTTCCTCGGCAACTGAGCCATGTACGAGCAGAGCCACGGGCGCTTTCATGGCGGGATTGGCGGCAAACGGCAAAATGGCCTCGGCTTCCAGTGGCCCTTCAATCAGAATGATGTCAGGTTGCAGACTGTTGAGCGCCGATACGAGGCTGCGCGCTGAACCGGGGCCATGATGGCGAATGCCCAAGAGGTGAATCATGACGGCTGTCCTACAAACGTACTCGATGGGCTAAAGCAAGTCAGCATGTTCATTATCAATTTTATGAGTATGTCTTTATCGTCGGGTTTGGACTCGGCGACCAATAAGGCCAAAGCAGCTAGACCAATGTCATTGATAATGGCGTTGCCACGGTCATCAAATAACTGCTGGTTACGATGTAAAAAATCGACGAAGAGAAAAGCCGCTGTGCGTTTATTGCCATCCGTCAACGGATGGTTTTTGATGACAAAATAAAGTAGATGTGCTGCTTTGGCTTCGATAGTTGGATAGGCAGGCTCACCAAACACACTTTGCTCTAAATTGCCCCATATGGCGCTTAGGCCATCATTGCGCTCCAGTGCAAATAATGGACTGGCTTCACCTTTGGCCATTAAATCGGCTTTGAGTACAGATATAGCATGGCGGGCTGTATCTAGCGGCGTGAGTCGTCCACCTGTAGTACCTTCAGGTTCATTCAGTAAGCCTTCGTCATAACGTTGTAGCCATAAAAAAGTCTGGGTATAGCGAGTAATAATATCAACAAGACCACGGCCTGCATCAACACTCAGCATGTGGCTTTCGGCTGTTTTGCGTACCAGTAATAATGCGGCTTCAAGAGCCTGACTATTACTTTCTAGGCGCGGCTGATTGAGTGTGTAGCCTTGGGTGAGATGCTGTTTGAGTAGGCGGGTTGCCCATTGGCGAAAACGAGTAGCTTGACTGGAGTTTACTTTGTAACCAACACTAATAATTACATCTAGGTTAAATACCTCCGCTAACCGTGTCACTTGGCGTTTACCTTCCTGCTGAACCATTTCCATTTTGGAAACGGTTGAGGCTTGGTCTAATTCACCAGAAGCAAAAATATTTTTTAGATGCTTAGAGATAGCGGGTTTTTGTACGGCAAATAATTCTGCCATTTGTCCTAATGTCAGCCATACCGTATCACCTTCTAGGATGACATTAACGCCACCTGTCGAGCCATCATAAATCAAGATTTGATTCATCGTTTCATTTCCATGAATATTCATAATGCCATGTCCAGATTTCTAATCCAGCTCCCGACACGCTCGATACAAATCCTTCCAGCCGTCTCGTTCTTTCATCACCGTTTCCAGATATTCCTGCCACGGCACGCGATCTTGTACTGGATCTTTCAATACTGCGCCCAATAAACCCGCAGCGACATCCTCGGCCTTCATCATGCCATCACCAAAATGCGAAGCCAGTGCCCAGCCATTGCTCATCACTGAAATGGCTTCAGCCGTGCTTAAGCTGCCACTCGGTACTTTCAATTGCGCTTTACGATCTTCGGTGACACCGGAACGTAACTCTCTAAAGATGGTAACCACACGCCGAATCTGCTCAATGGCGGGCGGCGAATCTGGTAGTTCCAGCACTTTGCCTAGCGACGCGACACGACTCTGGACGATATGAATTTCTTCGTCGAGCGAATCGGGCACCGGCAAAATCACGGTATTAAAACGGCGCTTTAACGCTGACGATAACTCGTTAACACCTTTGTCACGATTGTTGGCGGTGGCGATGACGTTAAAACCTTTAATCGCTTGAAAGTCGGTGCCTAGTTCGGGTACGGGCAGCGTCTTTTCCGAAAGCATGGTAATCAGCGTATCTTGCACATCGGCAGGAATACGCGTCAGTTCTTCGACACGGGCAATTTTGCCGTCTTTCATGGCATTGAGCATCGGACTTGGCACCAAGGCGTCGGTGCTTGGGCCTTTGGCTAACAACATGGCGTAGTTCCAGCCATAACGTAAAGACTCTTCGCTGGT
>CANBZV010000122.1 GCA_947373945.1 Moraxellaceae bacterium | reverse complement strand
CGATACCAAGAAATTGACAGTTGATGCCAAATATAAGTAAGAATAGCAATGACTCGTTCTGCCGTAGTAAAAGGCGGGATGGGAGTAGAAAAAATAGGATTCGGTTACCAATAACCGCAAGCCTGAATGTTATTTAATTAGTTCCCACTGATAAATATTAAAGAGAGAATCACTATGCAAGGCCATATTTCAGGTACGTATGTGCGCTTGTTGTTTGAGTGGCTGAATGAGCGTGGAGTCGATGCGGAAGCAGTGCTTCAGCGTGCTTGCCCTGAACTGGATGAACGCATTCGTGTGCCTTTTGAAGATTGGCGTGCGATGCTGGAGCGTGCGTATCAATTAGTCAAAGATCCATTTTTTGGTTTGGATGTGGGTCGTCGCATCACGCCGCGTCATTTGGGCGTTTTAGGCTATGTCTCCTACTCGTGTAATACTTTGGGCGAAGCCTTATTACGCTTACAGCGTTTTGAAGATTTAGTTCATGCTGTTAATGATTTGAAAGTCAGTTTTGAAGGTGACTTGGTGCTGTTGCAATGGGGCTCAGAAATGGGCGCAACTGGCGAGTTTGCCGACCAGACGGCGCAGTCGGTATTGGTCAGTTATATTCGTTATTTGATTGAGCCGAGCTTTACACCTGTGTGGATGAGTTTTATCAATCCCACGCCGAGCAATATCAAACCGTACGAAGATTTTTTCCGTTGTCCTGTGCGTTTTGAATCCAATTATACGACGATGGCATTTCCGGCCTTATGGTTGTCCAAACCTGTGGCCAAGCCTGATCCAGTATTACGTGATATTTTGGATCGGCAAGCAGAGAATTTATTACAGCAATTACCCGCGAACGATGAGTTTGTTGATGCCTTACGTCATGCCATTCATGCGGCGATTCACGCCGCGACACCGAATCTTGATGTCGTCGCCATGCGTATGCATTGTTCACCACGGACTTTGCAGCGGCGTTTGGATGAGCGGGGTTTGAAGTTCCAGATTTTGCTTGATGATGCCCGTTTGCAATTGGCCAAACGTTATTTGAGCAAGGCGAGTACCTCGTTAAGTGAAATTGCTTTGCTGTTAGGTTATGCCGAACAAAGCGCCTTTAATCATGCCTTTAAACGCTGGACAGGGGCGACACCCAAAGTATGGCGTGAAAAAAATGCTGCGCTTACCGCTAGTTGGTAGTGTTGGACCAAACTAGATGTGCAAGCTCTAAACACTACGCGTGAACGTAATCACGCCTGCCAAATAGCTGTTAATGCTGATATAGACGATGCTGGTGCCGCTAGGTTGTGCGGCATCAATATTGGCTTGAGAGAGGTGCGTGTTGATACCCAGTTCCTGCATTAACGCGTGACTACCGAGCGCAATAATGCGGCCATCCACAAGGCCTGTTAGACCATAACCGGTATGTGATTTAAAGTCGTTGACAGCATTAATCGGTAATTTCCGTCGTTTGGCTTCAACAACGATCGCTTTTGCTAAGGGGTGATTACTATCCTGCGCGACGCTAGCGGCAACATGAAGGACGACCTCGGTAGTAAATCCCATACGGGCAACGATCTCTTTGAACTGAGCGCTATTTAAGAGTGCGGTCGGGATTTGATCACTCGTTTTTTTGGTGAATAGTCCACGCTTGAGCGCTGCCAAGGCGAGGGCCAACAGCACTAAGGCGATGATAATGGTAGTAGTAATAGGATGTTGGCTAAAAGTGATAAAGGGCATGAGGGCTAATCGGTAAGAGCCAATTTAATTGGCGACAGGGATTGGGCATGTGTCGGGGCAATTCCTGAATTGCCCCGACATGGACAGAAAATATCAGTCAATTACAGCATGAGATGAATTTGCATTTCACCGACTAAAAAGCCGAGTGCCGCACCAACGGCAATCAATGACCACTCATCTTCTTTAAAGGCAGGGCGAAGCATGCCTTCAAACTCTTCTGCTGTCAGTTGTTGCATACGACCAACGAGCGTATTGCGAATGTCCATGGCGTCATCCGCATAAGACTCCGCGTGTTTCATGGTTTCAGGCAGGCAGGCGAGAATCCGCGCCGCCACTTGGCTTTTCATCTCGATATATTTTTGGCTGCCGACACTGTAGACCACGAGAGGGCGCACAACACCAGCCTGTTCATCAATCATTTGTTTGACGTGACGATTAACCAAATCCATGATGCGGTCAGAAAGCGCACCACGGAATAGCTCTTCCATCATGTTGGAAGTGGTTAATAATTGCTTGGAGATTAGTGCGGCATAATCAGCGGCAACTTCGTTTTGGCGTTTCAGAAATAAGCCCTGGAAGGTAATGCCCATCACTGTTTTGGGAACGAGAGGACGAAACATCATTTGTAATGCTGCCCAGTCACTAAAGAAGCCGACAAAACCACCAAAGGCAGGCAACATCCAACCTTGTTGGAACAGCAGCCAACAGACCATTTGAATCAAACCTATACCCAAACCAAACCAGAAACCGGCGTTACTGAAGAACTTAAACTCTTGACGGCCAACTTTTTGGAAAATCTCATTCAGCATACGTTTATCTTTTAATAAATTAGAGATAACCATATGTTTAATATCAAAATATTTGTTCACGTCTTTTAGGACTTCAGACATGATCGTCGCAACTACCGCCGGTGATTCGGCTTGTACTTTTTTAATGATCTTTTGGCGTGCGAATTCGGGCATGCCTTCCCATAAACCAGGTTGATATTGCTGGGCGACAGCGCGAGTGATGTCTTCAGCGGCAGCTAGCATCGGGATTTCAATTTCTTTGGCGATACGTTCGGGGTCAAGACGGGAAAAAATTTCTTCGGCGCGAATTAATTTGGTGGTCATCAGTTCGACCGAGATAGTTGCCATTTTTTCGGCTTTGCGCGGCACAATACCTTGCCAACCGATAGGGATGCCAAAAATCTTAAAACCAAAAAATTCCAATGGTGCAAACATCATTTGAATAGCCACCACTTTAGTGACGTAGCCAATAATGCCGCTAATAAAGGGAATGGAGATATACAGCCAAGGGTTGGCTTGAAAGTTGGCAATTGCTTGGTCAAACATAACTTAATCCTTACAGAGTATTTGCCTTGGCCAGTTGTCTTGCTGGCAATCAACATGAGCATCCAGAGGCATATTGTTTGCGGTATCAGCCATTTATCATTAAGAAGGCGTTGACCTGTTTCAGGCGAGTCGCTTTAAGTTTTGTTTTTATAGCTCGAGGCTATGTTGTCTAGGCACATATATATAATGCCCAATCGGCTTTGACTATACCTGAAGTCACTCTTTTAGCGAACAATAAAAAAGGCGAACCGAAGTTCGCCTTTGTAGCAGCATGAGAGTGCAGGGTCACTGCACTCTAGCAACTGCTTAGCGACGTACCCACTCTTGAGGTGAGCGACGTGGCTTTTCAAATTGACCTTCAGTGCGACGGGCTGGCTTGTCACCAAAACCACGGTCATCACCGCGTGGTGCGGCTGGACGAGCAGCACCGGCAAATGAACGACCTTCGTCAGCAAAGCGACGAGGTTGTTGATCACCACGCGGAGCGGAGTCACGAGCAGCAAAATCACGCGCTGGACGATCTGCACCTTCAGCACGAGCAGGGCGACGAGCGCGGTCTGAATCGAAGCTGTAAGGAGCGTTTTCAAAACGACGTGGTGCTGGACGAGCATTGCCAAAGTCTTGGCCGCGTGGTGCGTCGCGGTTGAAATCGCGGTCAGCACGTGGAGCACTATTGGCAACGGTCTCAAAGCGGTCTTGACGAGGCGCAGCAGCTGGACGTGGTTGATCAAAACGTGGTGCATCATTAGTAAACGCACGCGCTGGACGATCAGCACGCTCGTCAAAACGAGGTACGGCTGGGCGGCTTTCGCCACGGAAACCACGATCATCTAGACGAGCATCACGACGCGGCGCAGGACGGCTGCTATTGCGGTCTTTGCGATCATTGCTCCAACGGTCTTTGGAGCGGCTAGTGTCAGCACCCGTACGTGGCTTAGGCGCACGTTGAGGCTCTAAACCAGCAATTTCAGTGACTTCAACGCGAATGGGCAATAAACGCTCAATACGTTGCCATTTAAAACGCTCGCCATGTTGCACGAGGTTAATAGCTGTACCGGTACGACCAGCACGGCCGGTACGGCCGATACGGTGAATATAGTCTTCGCCGTGTTTAGGCAAATCGTAGTTCACGACGTGGGAGATATTAGGAATATCAATACCACGGGCAGCAACGTCTGTTGCTACCAGAATTTGGATATCACCACGACGCAAGTCGGACAAAGTGCGGTTACGCATAGATTGTTTCATGTCGCCGTGCAAAGCGCTGGCGGAGAAACCTTTGTCACATAAGTCATCAGCCAACAAATCGGCTTCAGCTTTAGTACCGGTGAAGACGATCGCTTGTTGCACATCTTCATTGGTGAGCAAATGCTCAAGCAAACGTTGTTTGTGATTGATGTCATCCACAAAGTGAATACGTTGTTCGATTTTGTCGTATTCCATTTGTTTTTGGGCAATGGAGATACGCACCGGATCACGCAACATTTCTGCCGCTAAATCACCAATACGACCAGCCAAAGTAGCCGAGAACATTAGAGTTTGACGATTTTCTGGTGTACGACCCACAATGGCGTCGATGTCATCAGCAAAACCCATGTCCAACATACGATCAGCTTCGTCGAATACCAGCATCGACAATTCGCTCAGGTCAATACGACCAGAGTTCATGTGATCTAATAAACGGCCTGGGGTAGCAACCAAAATGTCTGGCATTTTTGCCAACATATCCAATTGTTTTGGATACGGCATACCGCCAACAATACTGGCGCAAATAGTACGCTTGAGGTATTTGTCAAATTGGGTAGTTGCAGACGTTACTTGCTGCGCCAATTCACGTGTTGGTGTCAACACGACCAAATGTGGACGCGCAGGTTGTGGACGTGGGCGACGGCCTTTAACACGTTGCGAGTTGTCTTCAACTTGCGGTAAAGGCTTTTGCGAAATTAATTGCAGTGCTGGCAAAATAAAAGCAGCCGTTTTGCCTGAACCTGTTTGACTGGAGACTAATAAGTCACGACCAGCCAAAAACGCAGGAATAGCTTGTGCTTGCACAGGAGTAGGTTTTTTATAATCTAAATCGTCCAACGCTTTAACGATGGCGGATTGCAAACCTAAAGTAGCAAATTCGTTTTCGATAATAATTTCAGAAACAGGTAATGTAGGGGCGGTTGCGGACAAAGGCAAACCAGCATGATCAGCAGTGGTCATGTATAAACTTCTATATTTGGGGTGGCCCGATATGTCGGGCGAAATGCTAACCTAGGAACTAGGACAGACTCAGAATGGTTTTTAATTTTGTCGAGATTCTGCATAAATAACAGCAGACAATAACTCAGCACAGTTCAACCTGTGTTTTGAGTGACAAAATACCAGTGTAAGTCCCAATAAAGTGTTAGCCACTAAGGCTTCGACGCCAATCAATCAGACCGTTCGACGAGTAGTAATGTCGAGCGGGATTCGCGAGGGGGCTATTCAATCAGCCCGTCAGAACAGGATAAATACCTGCGTAGACGTGAATATAGATCGGAGGCGAGGCTTTTTGCGTGTCTTTCAACGCGGCGCGAATTGTATATTATTTTTTCGGGAATGTGTGAACTATTTTCGGGTAATTGCTTGATTAACTGAATTAAATAGCCGTGTTAGCCTATGTACACCCTGTGTTTGAAGTGATGCTTATGGTTGTTGTGTTTGGGGAGCACGAACCAAAAGATAACCTCTTGTAAGTCCAGAAGACGTATCAATAGTATTCATGGCTTGCCAAAGCTGCGGCACAGGTACCCAAGTATACGGATATTTGTTGGCCGCGACGTCTAGTATTAGTACTCGGTCGGTTACAGCGTTATAAGCGCCAATGGGGGAAATATGTCCCGAGCCTTCTTGTACCAGCGTTGCGCGGTCATAGTTGACAATGAGGAACTCGTCCGGTTCCGCCAGTGTCGTCTGCGCGATGTGACGAAACGTGGCAAGGCTAGATTGACTCGCGGGTATCATTTGGACATGTAGTCCGTGCGCTTCAATCATTTTTCCCAGCTGTGCTAGTGTCAGACCGCCAAAAGTGACGGCAAGTTCGCTACGGATAGCAGAGGCTTTGGGTGTGAAGAATGTCGCTTGGGTAACCAGTGGTTGTTGATGCAAGGCGGCATTGATGACAATGGTGCTGCTTGCAACACCGCAAAATGCTCGGCGATTCTGGCTAACAAAAAATGGCGCGAGCTGTTGGTAATCTGTTTTAGCCGCGGTCATCGTGAGTAGTTGCTGTCCTTCGCTAGTGGTTGCGTCAATCAAAGTATGGTTGAGGGGGAGATGATGAATGGGTGGCGTAGATAGTCCGTACCACGCGACACCAGATGCACATAAGGTCAGTGCACTTGCTAGGGAAATCGCAAGCATGTTTAACTTTGGATTCATATCACCATCCCATCATGTTTGTATCGCGTCAGGGCGTTATATGACTGTTTTTCCAACAGTCGTTAGGTTAATGTGGTGACTCAAAAAAGACATAGTTGCTACTATAGTCACTGATTTCAAAATACACTTTCTTTTCGTTAGCGTCCGTCACCATATTCAGGTTTTCGTCAAGCACACCATAGCCATAACGATAGGGCCTAACTGTGTTGTCGTCAGTGCCTTGAGCTGTACTCATTTTATCAATATGGATGAAGCGCCGTACCAGTTTGTCGCCAGCGTAAATTTCTAGTACACCATTGGTGCCCGTCCAGTTTTGTAAATTGCGGCTAATTTTGTTTTGCTGTTCTTGTGAACAGGCACTAACGAGCAGCAGGGTGCTCAGTAATAGCAAGGATTTCATCAATCACTCCCAGTAAATGTAGACCAGTGAATCGCAAAGCAAAGCTGAGCGCAAGCGCTGTTGCGTAGGCATTTGTGACGATCAAATGGGGCAGTTTTCGCTAATTAAACACATCATCATTATTGCAAAAGCCGTGCGCTACGGTTATTGATGACAGTAATCTACACAGAGCAATGTTCATGGCTAAGCCAATTTTACATTTTGCCCATGCGAATGGAATTCCGTCGGCGTGTTACCGCAAGCTGTTCAATGCCTTGGCAACGGATTATCAGATCGTTACGATTCCTATTATTGGCATGAGTCCCAAGTACCCTGTTGACAATCATTGGCAGTCGTTGGTTGAGCAGGTGGCGGATTCTATTCGCCGACAAAGTGGTGGTAAGCCTGTCGTGGTCTTGGGGCATTCATTGGGGGCAATGACCAGTTATATGGCGGCTCATCGTTATCCCGAGCTGTTTAAAGCCTTGATTATGTTAGATCCGCCGTTAATTAATGGTCTGGGGGCTTATATGCTACATGCTGCCAAGTTGCTGGGTATAGATGAAAATATGACGCCTGCGGGACGGAGCAAAAATCGTCGGGAGATATGGGAAAGTCGCACTGAAGCGGCAAAGAGTTTGCGACCCAAAGCGTTGTTTAAGCCTTTCGATGCGGAGTGTTTTGCTGATTATATTCAATATGGTCTCAGCGATTGTCAAGAAGGCGTGCGCTTGACTATTCCGGCGAGCACCGAGGTGGCAATATTTAGAATGACACCCACGAATCCTTGGCGTTATTGGCGTAAGTTGAAAATGCCATCGGCGGTGATTGTGGGCAAAAGTAGTCCTTTTGCCAAAACTGGGTGTCCTGAACGTTTGGCGAAACAACAGCGGGTGCGATTGATCTTTACCGAAGGCGGGCATATGTTTCCGTTAGAAAAGCCGTTGGAAACGGTAGCGTTGGTGAAAAAAACGTTGGCAGAGATAGTGAGGTAGTTGGTGGGGCGGATCTATTAATGGCGTAGAACAACGATGAGCGGCAACTAAGGAACCCTTCGACTCCGCTCAGGGAACCTTTTATCGCTGGCTGAGCGGAGTCGAAGCCTCTTTTGAGGTCGTTGAGCATGGGTTTTGAAGTTTTTAGCGCTGGCCGCCCTAACTGTCAAAACCTACAAGACTAGAGTCTTTATTTAATCAAACTCAAAAACTCATTACGCGTTTGCGCATTGTCGCGGAAACGACCCAGCATTACCGAGCTGCTCATAATAGAGTTTTGTTTCTCGACACCGCGCAT
>CANBZV010000121.1 GCA_947373945.1 Moraxellaceae bacterium | reverse complement strand
TCGTACTATCCGTTATCAATCCCATTTTTGGGTTATGGCTTGAATATTACGGTAGTCACCTACGTAGATACCCTCAATTTTGGCTTTATCGGCTGCCGTGACACTATCCCTCACTTGCAGCGCTTGGCAGTTTATAGCCGCGAAGCGCTAGAAGAGTTGGAAAGTGCATTAGGTCTTTAAGGGTAGATAAGCCAATAGTTCTTGCAGGGGTTTAGGTCTGCTGATGACAAACCCCTGTATCAAGGTACAACCAAACTGCCGTAAAAATACTAATTGCGCATCTGTTTCTACGCCTTCGGCAACGACGGTAAAATGCATATGCCGTCCCAAATCCAGAATGGTACGTACAATTGCACAATCACCCCGATCTTCGGGTAAGCCCTTAGTAAAAGAGCGATCAATTTTTAATGACGAAATGGGTAGGGTTTTTAGGCGGGACAATGAAGAGTGACCCATGCCGAAATCATCAAGGCTAATTTTAAAGCCGTATTGCCGTAAAGTTCGCATGACAGGAATCACTTTTTCAGGCTGCTTCATCACTAGCCCTTCAGTTAACTCCAAGCAAAGATGATGCGAAGCCAAACCGCATGCTTCAATAATCACCATTAACTCTTCAGGCAGGCTCGGACTAACAAACTCAGGCACTGCCATATTGATATTTACCTGTAAGTCATCAAAGCCTGCTTGCTGAAGCAGGGCTAAGTCTTTACAGGCTTGCTTGACCACCCAGCGACCAATTTGCATGATCAAACGACTTTGCTCGGCAATAGGAATAAAAATATCCGGCAGAACAATGTCACCATTCGCACGCCGCCAACGAATTAACGCTTCAATGGCGACCATGCGCGTACCTGCGCTATCAAATACGGGCTGGTACTCCAAAAAGAACTCGTTGTTGACGAGTGCTCGATGTAACTCAGTTTCCATTGTCAGTTGTTTGACTAATGACGATTGCTTTTCTTGATTTTCGCCATTGTCATCGGAGAAAAAACTCAGCGCATTGCGACCATTTTTTTTGCTGCGATACATGGCGGCATCGGCAGTACGCATCAGCTCGGCACTCGTCCAGCCATGTTCAGGAAACACACTAATGCCGACACTAGCGGATACCGATAATTCGCGATCGCCAAAGCTGAATGGTTGATTTGCAGCTTGCAGTACCCGTTCAGCCAACACTTTGAGTTGGGCAATTGACACTTTTTTAGTCATTAAAATAGCAAACTCATCGCCACCTAAACGTCCGACCTCGCCATTATCTGCGGTTATTTTACGCAAGCGCTGGGCAAATTCACGGAGCACGACATTGCCAGCTTCATGGCCGAAAGCATCATTAATGGGTTTGAAACGATCTAAGTCCACAAATAACACGCCGAAATTGGTGTTAGAAACACTGGCATTTAAACAGGCGGCATCAAGCAGTTGATGAAAGTGATTACGATTAGTGAGACTCGTTAAATCGTCAATTTGCGCTAACTGACGGATATGTGCTTGTTGCTCAAGTCGTTGTACTGTTTGCGCGACCAGTGTGCCTATGGTGGCGGATAGATTAGGTAATTGTGCCTCTTTTTGCCGCGATAAACAGCTAAAAAACTCCATAACACCGGGGCTATGACGGCGACCATCAGCGGTAACATAAGACACTGGAAAGGCATAACCTGATTTAAGACCACAAGCTAACGCACTTTTACGCCGTAAAAAAGAATGGTCGTTTACCATATCTTCGACCCAGTTGGGTCGCGCGGTACTCCAGACACTACCAACAAGACCCGCTCCCGTTGGAATATGGGTGGTTAGGCTGTTTTGGGTAAACGGGGCAAGTTTGTCGTTAGTGCTATCCCAATAATATCGGCAGATGAGTTTATTTGCGCCCATTTGCTCCTGTTCCAGCGACCAGTAAGCACCCCATTCCCAGCCGAGTGTTTCGCAGACTAAACGAATCACTTTGGTAATTGCTTCACCCAAACTGTATGAACCTACTAGAAACTGTGTTGATTCGAAGCTGAAACGTTCGCGCAGTGCGGCGTGTTTCGTCGCGGTAATATCAACCAGTACGCCCGCTAAAACGCCTTGTTTTAACAGCTGTTGTGGTACGGAGATCAGGCGTAACCATCGCAAGCCTGCCGTCTCATTAATAATCCTAAACTCGCATTTGATGGGCAGGGTGGGGTCAGTTGCCAAGGCGGAAGTCAACAAGGCAACATCATCATGAATGACCTGAGCGAAGGTACTGGCTAATGAATGGTGCAGTCCCATATCAACATCCAGTAATTCGGCGGCACCCATTGAGACAATCCATTGTTTGCTCTGCATATCAAACCACCAGCGGCCAAAAGATGCCGCTTGTTCGGCATCATCGGGTTGGGAAAGCCGACTTAATAACAACTTTAACGCGGGCTTGAGTGTGGTTTCCCCTGGCAAGCAAGGTGGAACTATCGAAAGAGTGGAGCAATCATACATGATGTCGTTGCCTTAATAGCTAGATGGAACTCAACATACTGCCGCAACGCTGTGACAGATTCTCCTTTTGGCGGTGTTTGCGGGTAGAGGAATTCCGTCTCTACTGCGGGCTGTATAGTCACCACACACGTTATGGTTGCGTCAGTTTTACGATAGATATGTATGCAGGTTTTAGACCAATCACTGTTATTGCGAGCAAATGATCATAATGGGCCGTTAATCCTGTGTGGCAATGCCGTTGGCTATCGCAAATGGTGCGTCGCTGGCTAGTAGTGCGTGATGATAGTGCTATGGCAATGATGTTATAAGCGTGATTTGGGGCAATACTGAAAGGGTAGATAGCTTGTGGACAATAGGACAGGTGGTTATGCTCTCTTTTCTGTGAGCCAGAAAAGAGAGCATAATCGGTGTTAAACGGCTTTTTTTACTCTAAAGAACAAAGCGTACATCGCGGGTAAACTCAGTAGCGTTAGGGCAGTGGCGACAATTAAACCACCCATGATGGCGACAGCCATCGGCCCCCAGAACGGACTGTCCATTAACGGAATCATCGCGAGTACTGCGGCGGCGGCTGTTAAAATAATGGGGCGGAAACGCCGTACTGCTGACTCCACTACTGCCGTCCAGCGTTCAACACCATTGGCAATATCTTGCTCAATTTGGTCAATGAGAATCACCGAGTTGCGGATAATCATGCCATTGAGCGCGATAATGCCGAGCATGGCAACAAAGCCCATCGGTCTGCCAACCGCTAACATCATTAACGCCGCGCCAATAATGCCTAACGGCCCTGTTAAAAACACCAGCAAAGCCCGAGGGAAGCTGCGTAGTTGCAGCATTAATAAGGTAAAGATAATAAACAGCATTAACGGCACGTTAGCAGAAATGGACGATGTGCCCTTTTGTGACTCCGCCACTGTACCAGCAATATCAATCCTATAACCGGCATCTAGTTTGGCGCGTAATGCATCCAGCTTGTCATTGATGCGTAGCGCCACCGTTGCTGGTTGAATACCATCGGCAACATCACCTTGAACAGTAATCGCGAACTTGCGGTTTTGCCGCCAGACCACCCCATACTCCCATAACAAGTTAGGGCGTGCGACTTGTGATAACGGAATCGCCTGACCATTAGTCGTGGGTAAATAGGTGTTGGTTAATGCCGTTATCGTGTCACGCTCCTCTTTAGGTTGACGCAAAATAATAGGAATTTGCTCGTTCTCTTCGCGGTATTGACCAATAGGCAAGCCGGACAAAATGGTCTGACTGGCCGTCGCCATCGCTTCAGTCGTGACGCCTAATGCCCGTGCCCGTTGTTGGTCAATATCCAAATGTAAGGACTTAACCTGTTCCGACCAGTTGTCGTTAATGCCACGCATCGCAGGGTCGGCACGCACAATGGCGGTGACTTGATCGGCCAACGCCCGTAATTTTGCGGGGTCTTCGCCAATCACCCGATACATTACCGGATAGGGTACAGGTGGGCCATTCGGTAATAACTTAGTGCGGGAACGAATCTCAGGAAACTCTGCTTGCAGAATATCGGGTAAGCGTTTGCGTATTTTCTCCCGTGCTTCCAGTGACGGCGTGACTAACACTAATTGCGCGACGTTGTTCTGGGGAAAAATCTGGTCGAGCGATAGATAAAACCGTGGCGCACCTTGACCGACAAACGAGGTGATTTCGCCCGCTTCGGGCATTTGTAATAAGCGATTTTCGACTTTTTTTACTAATTCTTCGGTGTTGGTTAACGAAGTGCCTTCGGGTAACCACAAATCCACCAGAATTTCGGGTCGATTGGAGTCTGGGAAAAATTGTTTTTCCACCAGTTTCATCCCCAAAATCCCCATCGCTAACGCGCCTAGAGTCGCAATCAATGTTAGCCAGCGATGATCGACACACCAGCCGACAGTGCGTCTGACGGTATTGTAAAAAGGGGAATCAAAGACCTCCGCTGTGTGTGTGGCCCCTTGGTGATGTTCTTTTAATAAGCGGTGTCCTAAAAACGGCACAAAGTAAACGGAGACAAACCAGGACACGATTAACGCGGTTGAAGTGACGGCAAAAATGGCAAAAGTGTATTCACCGACGGCTGAGTTGGCCAAGCCAATCGGTAAAAAACCTGTTGCTGTAATCAGTGTACCTGTCAGCATCGGCATCGCTGTGGTCGTGTAGGCATAGGTGCTGGCGGTGAGTTTGTCATAACCTTCCTCCAGCTTACGTACCATCATCTCGACAATAATAATGGCATCATCAACCAATAAGCCGAGGGCAATAATCAACGAGCCTAATGAGATTTTATGTAGATCAATGCCCCAGCGCGCCATAATTAAAAAGGTAATCGCCAGCACGGTTGGAATAGATAGGCCGACGACCAAACCCGGCCGTAAGTCGATGCGCCAAGGTTTAGTATGAATGCCTAAGGCTAAGAAGCTGACCGCTAATACGATGATCAACGCTTCAGCTAAGGTTTTCAGGAACTCGTGCACCGAGCGGCTGACCGATTTTGGTTGGTCTTGTACTTGGCTTAATTCAATCCCAGCGGGCAAGGACTCACGCAGCTTTTGACTGGCGATTTGCAGGTCTTTGCCAAGGGCAATAATGTCGCCGCCCCGTGCCATAGAAATACCCAAGGCAATCACTTCATGGCCATTATGGCGCACTTTTGGTGCTGCCGGATCTTGGTAGCCGCGTTCGATATGAGCGATATCACCCAAGTAAAAGCTGCGATTATTAAAGCGTAACGGCAGGTTTTTCAGGTCGTCGATATTGTTAAATTGGCCAGTGATACGGATTTGAATGTCATCATTGGGCGTGCGTAAGGTGCCGGCATATTCAACGGCATTTTGTTGATTAAGCGCGGTAATCACCTGACGCAAATCAATGCCCATTCGTGCCAGTTTCTTTTGTGACACTTCGACAAAAATGCGCTCTTTTTGTACGCCATATTGTTCTACTTTGGCGACATTGGGCACGCGTAACAATTCTTGACGGACATTGTCGGCGTATTTTTTTAGTTCGGCATACGAAAAACCATCGGCGGAAAGGGCGTAAATGACGCCATAAACATCACCAAATTCATCGTTATAAAATGGCCCTTGCACACCTTGCGGCAAGTTGTTTTTCATGTCCGCCGTTTTTTTGCGCACCGTGTACCAAATGTTTTGAATCTCGTGTGGTGGAGCCGAGTCTTTTACTTCAATAAAGATCGTCGTCTCGCCGGCTTTGGAGTAGCTACGAATTTTATCGACATACGGCACTTCCTGAAGCGTTTCTTCGAGCTTGTCGGTGACTTGTTCGGACATTTGCAACGCCGTTGCGCCAGGCCAAAAAGCGCGGACAACCATCATTCTAAAAGTAAACGGCGGGTCCTCGTCTTGGCCTAATTGAAAGTAGGACGCGACACCCGCCAATAATAAAACGATGAGTAAGTAAACCGTGATCGCCGGATTTTGAATAGCAATCCGCGATAGGTTGAATTGATTTGTATTGGGCATTTTCATCGACAATGTCCTTATTTCGTGGCAACGGTAGTGGCCATTGGTCGGACTTGTTGGCCATCGTGCAAGACGTGCACACCGGCCACCACCACTTGTTGCCCAGGCTCCAGACCTGTTACCAAAACATCATTGCCATCAATACCCACAACAACGATCGGGTTGGCTTTAATGCTTTGGCTTTGTGGATCAAAGCGCCAGACTTTGGTTTGTTGATTTTGGCCAATGAGCGCACTCGTCGGTAATTTAATCGCGCTGGCTGCGGCTTTGAGCGTCAAATGCAGCGTGGCCGATTGTCCTAAAGCAAAGGCGTTGGCGGGGGCGTCAATGGTATAACGCGCCCGAAAAGTACGCGTGACGGGGTCAGCAACAGCCGATAATTCACGTAATTGTGCGGGGTATTTAGCTTGTGGTTGCGCCCATAACGATACCTCGGCACGAGGCTGACTCAGCGCGACAGGGCGACGATCTTCGGGGAATTCGACGACAATTTCGCGCACACCTTGCTGGGCAATGGTGACAATCGGTTGTCCAGCACTAACGACCATGCCAGCATCGGCGAGCACTTGGCTGATAATGCCATCACTATCGGCACGTAACATGGTGTCATCAATACGGTTGGCATCTAAAGCGACATTGCTGGCGAGACTTTGTGATCGCGCTGCTGCTGCCGACACGGCGACACGTTTGCGATCTAAATCCAGCTCCGACACAAACTGATTGCTCTTCAGCTCTTGAAAGCGGCGATACTCAGCTTCAGCTAAGGCCAAATCTGCTTTAGCGGCGGTCAATTGTGAGTTGCTGGATGACTTGGCGAGTTGATAGTCGCGTGGGTCTAGTTCGGCAATAGCCTGACCCTTTTTAACACTTTGTCCCGTTTCCACCAGACGGCGCACGACTTTACCACTGACTCTAAAACCTAGTGGCGATTCAATACGGGCACGAATTTCGCCCGCTAACTCTAGTTGTTGTGTGCTGTTACTCGGTGAAATGGTCATCAATTTAACAAAGCGCGGTTTTTCTGGCGCCATCGTCGGTTTGTCACAAGCCGTTAAGCCCAGACTTAAAGCAATCAAAAGTGTCATCAACATGGGCATGGGAACGAATGATTTAGACATGGGAACGGGCTCCAAGTGTCGAGAGTAGTAAAGGCGTGCTAAAACCATTAATGAGCAGGGTGGCGATTTCATCAATTAATGCCGCCGTGTCTGCGGGTGTGTGTAAGTGCGGTGCGAGCTCGTCTTGCAAGTGTGCGGGAATGACTAGCGAGCGTAAAAATCCAAGGATCAAGACATGACGTGCGGCGGGCGAAATAGGGCGAAAATGGTGATCTGCCACTGCTTGGCTAAACAAGGCATCCAAACGGGTGAGATAGGGGCGCATATAGGTATTACGCAGGTAATCTGCGCGTTCGTTATTAATGTCACCTTCGCGAAAAATAAACGTTAACGCTAAGGGATTAGCGACCATGTTTTTCAGTGATTGCGGCAGGTTTTGCCTTAAGGCGTGTGCGGGGTGGCTATCTTGACTTAATTGCACCAGATCGTTGGTCAATGTCGTCATCAATGGTTGAATGACACTATCGGCAGCCTCTTGCCATAACTGCTGTTTGGAGCCGAAATGATGATGCAATAAGCTATCGCTGACACCACATTGGCTGGCCAGTTGGCGTAAGGACACGGCGTCATAGCCCTGTTCGGCAAATGCAATAAACGCTTTTTGCACGATCTCTTCACGCGAGATAATTGTGTCTTTAGCGCGGGGTCGGCCACGGGTACGAGGGCATAAATTCATGGCGCTACACTTAATTGGTCGTTTGACCAATTAAGTACCATGATCGAGAAGTCTTGTCATGTTGATATTGTCAAGATTAAGTAAAAAGTCGACGAAATGCGAAATGGTAGACGGTTTGGAAGGTGCTTTGTTGGTGGTGAATGCTTGAAGAAGGGCGCAATAATGATTGCGCCTTACGTGCTGACTGAATCACCTATAATGAGGCTTCGTCTCCGCTCAGCCGCGTAAAAATGCTCCCTGAGCGGAGTCGAAGGGCCGTTTAAGTAAACGTAACAGCCGCTAGTCAAATTCTCGTTCAACAAAACTTAGCTCAGGGTTCTTCGCTTTTTTGCCCGCAATTTTGAAGTTTTTACCGAGTAATAAACGACGTTGCCAGCGTTTTTCCAATGCCAG
>CANBZV010000120.1 GCA_947373945.1 Moraxellaceae bacterium | reverse complement strand
GAGAAATCTGTTCCAATCAACTGCTCCCGCGCTACACCTGTCGCCTGCACGGATGCTTCATTAACATCAGTGATTTTGCCTTGTGCACTGATTGTTACTAACGGATCGAGTGACGCCTCAATCAACGAGCGCGCATAAGCTGAAGAGGCTCGTTGCAACTCCTCCGCCATTTTACGCTCAGTGACATCACGAGCAGCCGCAAATACCCCTTGCAGCTTACGATCACGGTCATAAAAAGTGGTGGCATTATAGGAAACCACTGTTTCTTTGCCGTCGCGCGCACGCACGGTCAGTTCATAGTCAGTCACTTTCTTTTCATTCAACACCCGTTTAATGGCTTTTTCTGCCAATTCGGGGTCAGTGAAATAATTCTTGAAGGGTGCGCCAATTAACTCATCTCGGGTACAGTCGGTTAGCGCCTCCATTTGCTTATTGACGTCGGTAATGATGCCTGCAGGATCGGTCGTCATGAGCGCATCAATATTGGATTCAATCAATGAGCGAGTATAAAACTGTTGGTCGCGCAGCCGTTGATCCAGTTTTTTCTGTTCTTCTTCGACTTGCTTACGCGCGGAGTTATCGGTACCAATTAATAGATAGCCAATGATCTTGCTGTCGGCATCACGCAATGACGTTACCGACACAATGGCGGGGAAACGACTGCCGTCTTTACGGATATAGGTTAATTCGTAGATATCTTCAATGCCGCGTGACGCTTTGAACACCAACGCCTCAAAGCCGGGTTGAATATTAGTTTCCAGTTCCAAACTTAACGATTTGGCACGGGCGATTACTTCTTGTGGGTCTGAAATATCGGCAGGGGTAATTTTATTCAGCACATCGGCGGCCATATAGCCGAGCATACGTTCGGCGCCAACATTAAAAATCTGAATGACGCCTTTTTCATCGGTGGCAATACTGGAGAAGTAGGCACTATTAAAAATGGCATCCTGTAATGCGCCCATTTTCAACAATGATTCTTGGTGCTGAACTTCCAAAATGCCAATGGAAGAATTCTGCTTTTCATCCCTAGTGGCAGTTACCCTGTTTTTTGCTACAGGCTTTTGTTCTTGACTATTCATGGCACTACCTTCTTCAACAATCTTTGAGCTACATATCCGTTACTGCTACGAACACGTGCCGCAGAGTAATAGGCGAAAGTGACATCAGACTCGCACACAACAACACATCCTAGCCAGCGCAGGGCATTGACCAGAGGGGGTCTTTAGTAGTGACTGTATGAGCATAATATGAAGGAAGATTTCAGAACATTAGCTTCGTTAAAATCACAGCCAAGGCTTTTTCTGATAATAAAAGGAGTGTCGCTTAATTTAGAGAGATCGTATGTTCGGTACACCACATAAGGCATAAACGATGGGCTAAAAATTGGGTTATGTACCTAATCTGTACAGCCAAGTCAGCTAAAAAGAATATATCCACAATTGCTTGCCAGACAATGGCTTCGACTCCGCTCAGCCACCGTACTCGATTTCGTTCAGCCGCTGTACGCATATTTGCGCCGTTACTATCGCCACTCTCAACCAACGTACACATGCCTCCTGAGCGAAGTCGAAGAGAAGCGTGTTAACACCGTCTAACACGCAAGTCAAATCGTCATCCGCTTACAATGTTATCGCTGTGTACGTTACTGCACAGACGACTCCTACAAATAACCTCATTCTGCTCAGGACGAAAAGACGCATCGACAAGATTCTTCTTAGGGAGAGACAGCGGCTTTACTGCTGAAGATGTGATTGTTTTTGCTGATAACCATTAGCAGAAATTAATACAAACAATGAGGTTTATATGAACAATTTCAAACGTGCCATTCCTTTGATGATGTTGTGCGCACTGCCGTTTATTGCAGTGGATAGTATGGCCGCTGACAAAGATAGCTCTATCTATCTAGGTGGTGGTATCGGCTATGGTCGCATGAATGGTGAAGATTTTACCAATACTAATGGTGATCTTTCCAAAAGCAGAACGTCATGGAAAGCCATTTACGGGATGAAGTTGAATAGCGCTCTATCGATAGAAGGCCAATATCTTGACTTCGGCGCCGCCAACAGAAACTCCGACCGCATTCAAGCCACAGGCTGGACGGCAGGCGTCGTACTCGACTTCTTTAAAGACGCACCGATAACACCATACGGCAAAGTGGGCGCGTTAATGTGGAATGCCGACTATCGCTTCAACAATCTTAGCCGTAGCCAAGATGGTACGGACTTAGCACTGGGTTTGGGCGTGCGTTTTGTCATGTCTGATCACGTATCCATTCGTACCGAATATGAACGCTTCAATATGGATCATACGGATATTGATAGCATTTCTGCCAGCGTTCAATACAACTTTTTCTAAACTCCGGCTTGATATCCACTGTAAGGATATCAAGACACTACTCGCCACTACAGGATGAACATGATGAATACCAAAGAACTCTACAAGCAAAAACTTGAAGCCCAACTCGATGAGTGGAAAGCAGAAGTTGCCAAACTGAAAGCAAAAACAGCAGGCGAAGCGGCTGATGCTCAACTGTTGATGCACAAACAATTTACGGCTCTTGAAGAGCATATCGCAGAGACTCAAACCAAGATTTCCGAGCTGGCTGATGCCAGTGAAGAAGCTTGGGACTCGGTCAAAACTGGTGTTGAGTCTGCTTGGGACTCACTGAAGACTGCCGTGAATGACGCGGTCGCGAAATTCAAGAGCTAAATTAAGAAGCCAAGCCAGATACTACCTTTTTATTTATATAACATATTGTTTTATAAACAGAAATATTAATTATCTGGCTTAACTCTTAACGTAAGGAAGAGCTGACATGTTAGAAACCATTGCAATTATCTTAGTCGTTTTTTGGATTTTGGGGTTTGTTACTTCAAATACCATGGGCGGCTTTATTCATATTCTTTTAGTCGTTGCAGTCGTTGTGATTTTGATTCGAGTCATTCAAGGCCGACGTTTATAACTCAGCGTTGAATCACTAAATGCAGTGTGGGATATAGATAGCGTAGTCGTTCAACCATCGCTCCAGTCTTTTCCTAACATGTAGACCAGTAAATATCCACTCACATTGCGAGCTTAATGAATATCAAACAATCCTAGCATCTTAATGAAAGAGATAGGGCTGTTTGAGTGACCATAATAACCCCAGAAAGGATGTAAAAAATGAACAAATTAGAGAGCCAGTTCGGATTCCTCGCACGGTTCATGATGCTGCTGTTTAGCGTACTGGCAGTGGGATGTGGAGGAAAAGATCCGATCCTTGGTAGCAGTGGTACTGCTGCCTCACTTGCGCCCACCGTGACGGCAACCGTCCCGTTGGCCCTAACACCAAACGTCACCGATGTGGCAATCAATACCAAACTCACGGCAACGTTCAGTAAAGATATCGCTCCTGCCACTATCAATGCGTCCAGCTTTACTGTCTCCTGCCCTGCTGGCAACGCTATTGCTGGGACAGTGACTTATATTGCTACAAGCCGCGTTGCGACATTTACACCTGACGCTACTTTGCCTCATAACACTGCTTGTACTGCAACTATTACCACCGCTGTTAAAGACTTAACCGGTCTGTCATTGGTTAACGCCTTTGTGTGGAGTTTTGTCACCAGTGTTGCGCCAGATATTACTGCACCTACTGTAACCTTAAAAGTTCCAGCGCCAAGTGCAACTGATGTCGCCTTCAATGCCAAAGTAATTGCGACCTTCAGCGAAGACATGGATCCAGCAACCATTAATGCTAATACCATTATTCTTCATGGTCCTGGTTCAACCGTCGTTACTGGCACTGTTGTTTACTCAGTCGGCGCTCGAACGGCAACCTTTACCCCCACCGCCCCAGCACCACTGCCCGCCAGTACGACATTTACGGCGACAGTGACCACGGGAGCAAAAGACTTGGCTGGCAATGCGCTGGCCAATAATGCTATCTGGAGTTTCACCACCAGCGTAGCGCCCGACATCACTCGTCCTACAGTCACCTTAAAAGTGCCTGATGCGGGTGAAACTAATGTCGCCATTAACTCCAATGTGTTAATCACATTTAGTGAAGACATGGATCCTGCAACGATGACGACCGCGAATATCTTAATCAAAGATCCTAGCGCAACACTCATTACTGGTACGGTGACTTATGCTGTGGGTGCTAAAACAGCAACGTTTATTCCAGCCAATCCAGCTACATTGCCACCATCAACTTTGTTGACAGTGACTGTAACTACCGATGCTAAAGATTTGGCGGGTAATGCCTTAGCGGGTGATCCTTCTGCCTTGCCTGCGGCAAGTAACGCTGTGTGGACATTCACAACCGGTGTTACACCTGACACTACTAGACCGTTGGTGACTGTTAAAGTGCCTGCGGCGGGTGCCACAGGTATTGCGCTGAACGCCATGATTACCGCCACCTTTAGCGAAGATATGGACCCGTTATTTATTCGGGAAAGTAGCTTTACACTAAAAGCGGGTGCCACACCAATTACCGGTATTGTCAGCTATGCAGTGGGTTCAAGAACGGCTATTTTTATGCCTTCCAGTCCCTTGTCTTCAAGCACTGTCTATACAGCGACCTTAACAACGAACATTAGAGATTTATCTGGCAATACTTTAGCTGGTAATTCTGCAACACCTTTAGTTGCTAATAATGCCGTTTGGACATTTACCACGGGTGCAGCACCAGACATCACTCCTCCTGTTGTAACACTTAAAGTTCCAGCACCAGGCGCGGTTAATGTGGCTCCCAATGCTAACGTTCTTGTAACCTTCAATGAAGATATGGACCCGTTAACCATTACGAGCAATACCATTCTTCTCCAAGGTCCGGGTGCAACACCTATTACTGGGACAATTACTTACGCTGTAGGCGCAAAAACAGCGACCTTTAATCCAACATCTCCTGCAACCTTACCGACCGGAAATTTATATACCGTCATCGTAACGACAGGGGCGAAAGATTTAGCGGGTAATGCATTGGCCAATAACTCAAGCTGGACTTTTTCGACCAGCGCAACACCAGATACCACTCCACCCACAGTGACCTTAGTCGTTCCTGCGGCGGGTGCAACAAATGTTGCTTTCAATGCCAAAGTAACGGCAACGTTTAGTGAAGATATGGATCCGGCAACGATTACCGAAACCACGTTTACCTTAAAAGGTCCAGGTGCAACGGTTATTCCAGGCATTGTGACTTATGCCGTTGGTGCCAGAACTGCAACCTTCACGCCGATATTGCCACTAGCCGCCAATACGCTGTTTACAGCCACAGTAACGACTGGCGAAACTGACTTAGCTAGCAATAGCCTAGCCAGCAACAAGGTGTGGACTTTCACCACTGGCTTGACTCCTGATATCACAGCACCAACGGTGACAAATAAAGTCCCTGCGGCGAATGCTATCAATGTTGCCACTAACGCCAATGTTATTGCGACGTTTAGTGAAGATATGGATCCGCTGACTATTACCAGCAACACTGTCATTATTCAGGGACCTGGTTCTGCCATTATTCCTGGTACTGTGACTTACTCTGTTGGTGCAAAAACAGCTACGTTTAATCCAACATCACCATTACCAACTGGCAATTTATTTAGCGTTATAGTCACCACGGGTGCTAAAGACCTTGCAGGTAATGCACTAAGCAACAATGTCATCTGGACGTTCTCTACAGGCGCGACACCGGACACTACTCGCCCAACCATCACGCTTGAAGTTCCTGCCGATGGCGCAACGGGTGTTGCCTTTAACGCCAAAGTGATTGCTACCTTTAGCGAAGATATGGATCCAGCAACGATGGTAAGTGCGAACTTTACCGTTAAAAATGCTGGCATCAATGTTAATGGTGCTGTGACTTATGCAGCAGCAGCAAGAACAATCACCTTTACGCCCGCCACCCCGTTGCCAGCAAGTACGTTATTTACGGCAACGGTGACTACAGGTGCTAAAGACCTTGCAGGCAATGCGCTTGCGGGCGATTTAGCATTGTTACCAGCCGCGAGTGATGCTGTATGGACATTCACGACGGGTGCCGCACCTGACACCACTAAGCCAACAGTCGTACTTGAAGTACCGACTGCCGGTGCAACAGGTGTTCCTTTTAACGCCAAAGTTATTGCAACTTTCAGTGAAGACATGGACCCAGCAACAGTGTCGGATAACACCCTCCTTTTACAAGGTCCAGGTGCCAACGCTATTATTGGTACTGTTGTCTACTCCGTAGGTGCGAGAACAGCAACGTTTACACCAACAACGCCAGCAACATTGCCCGCTAATACCTTGTTTACGGCTACCGTAACTACGGGTGCTAGAGACTTGGCTGGTAATGCCTTGGCAAATAACGTTGTGTGGACATTCTCAACGGGGCCAGCACCAGATACCACACCGCCAACAGTAATCAGTGTTAACCCGCTAGATCTTGCGACAGGCATCTGTCTGCAAAAAAGTGTCAATGCTACGTTTAGCGAAGCCATGGATCCGTTCACCATCACTACCAACACGATCACTCTAAAAGTGAGCGGTGGCAGTCTTGTTGGTGGCACAGTTGCTTATAACGTAGGTAGCAAAGTAGCGACGTTTACTCCAACAAGTGATCTTTTGGGTAATACTAACTACACCGCTACCGTCACAACAGGTGCAAAAGACCTAGCTGGCAATGCGTTATTCAGCAGCAAAATATGGACGTTTACCACGGGCACTCAAGCGTGTTCCACTGCGGTCGATTTAGGCGCAGCGGCACCTTTTGGTAACCTCGGTGGCCCTGCAGGCACTACTAACCAAGGTACATTAACCGTAATTGGCGGCGACCTTGGCAGCTTGGCTGTGTCAGCGTCGGCAGTAACGGGTTTCCATGATATCGCTAATGACATTTACACAGAGACAGGTTCTAACATTGGATCGGTCAACGGTAAAATCTACACTTGTACCGTCTCTACTACAGGGCCAACAGCAGCTGCTGTCAATCCTGTGTCATGCAACATTGCTACCCAAGCGCGAAGTGCTGCACAAACAGCCTTTAACAACTTGGCTCCTGGTGCACTTCTTGGTGGTACTGATCCTGGTGCTGGCCAATTAGGTGGATTAACGCTGGCTCCTGGTATTTACCAAGCCGCTGGTGGTTCATTCTCAATCACTGGTTCAGATCTTACTCTCGATGCTCAAGGTGATGCCAATGCCGTCTGGGTCTTCCAAACAGCAACCACACTCACTGTTGGCGCACCTGGCGCACCACGCAGCATCATCCTCATCAACGGCGCACAAGCGAAAAACGTGTTTTGGCGAGTAGGTTCGTCAGCCACGATTAACGCAGCGGGCGGCGGCACGATGGTGGGTACGATTATCGCTTCTTCAGCTGTGTCGATCTCAACGGTCGGTAACGTTGCGCTAGTGACAATCAACGGCAGAGCAATCGGTCTGAATGCCTCTGTAACGATGACCAACACTGTTATTAACGTACCTGCCCCGTAAGGCTTGGGAGAACACTATGAAACTCATGAAACTAGGAAAGCAGGGACTGATAGCACTCGCGATCATCGGCAGTCCCTATGCACTGGCAAGCGACTTAGGTTGGTATGTTGGTGGTAATTTGGGTAAATCCAGCGCCTCTATCGACGATACACGAATCACCAATAGCCTACTGGCTAATGGCTTCAAAACCGTTGATATCAAAGATGATGACCGTGACAACGGCTGGAAGCTGTTAGCAGGCTATAAGTTCAATAAGAACATTGCTGTCGAAGGTGGCTACTTTGATTTGGGTAAATACGGTTTCACCGCAACCACCCTACCGGCAGGCACGCTAAACGGTAATGTTCGGCTAAAAGGTGTCAATCTTGATGTGATGGGTATTCTACCTTTCACTGACAAGTTTTCAGCCTTTGGGCGCATTGGCTTAAACGAAGCTAAAGCGAGCACCGCGTTTGATGGCGTTGGGTCGGTAAATGTCCTTGACCCCAAACGCAGCAAACGTGATTTGAACTACAAAATGGGCGTCGGCCTTGAGTATGCGCTTACCGATGCTCTTGGTGTACGTGCTGAGGCTGAACGTTATCAGATCAATGATGCTGTGGGTAATAAAGGCGATATCGACTTGATCTCCCTTGGTGTTGTTTATCGCTTTGGTAAAGCGGATCCAGTTCAGGTTGTTGATAAAACACCAGCCCCCGAACCTGTTGCTGAGCCAGCACCCGCTTTAATCATCGTCCCTGTACCGCAACAAATGGAGCAGTACTGCAGCATTCTCGA
>CANBZV010000119.1 GCA_947373945.1 Moraxellaceae bacterium | reverse complement strand
GCTTGGGCTTGTTCAATTGAACTTTCTTCTGCCGCTGATGGCGCAACACCGAAACCCGCGTTATTGACGAGTAGATCAATACGTCCGTGCAAACGCAACACTTCATTGACCGCAGCTTGTACAGACTCGTCGCTAGTGACATCAAGAGCCAACATCTTGAATGATGGATTAGCAACAGCAGCACCCCGTCTACTCGTGCCATAAACAGTGTAGCCAGCTTTTGCCAAACTTAATGCGGTTATTTCGCCAATGCCGGATGAAGCCCCCGTTACTAACGCTATTTTGCTTTTCATAATGCTCTACCTCTAAAGGTTCATGGAAACAACTCCCATGAATGTTTGATATGTTCAAGATACCATAAATATGATGATCGTCATATTTTTATTCATACAAAACAACATCACTTGTTGTCGATGAAATTAGTCGTTAGCGTTAAAGTGTTTTAGCGTTGCTTTGAGCAGATTAGTGGACAGTTTAGGATCATCAACGGCTCGTGCTAGCAGTAATGTGCCGACCATCGTCGCCACCGCAAAAAGTGCATCTTCATGTGCGGCTGGTTGCCCCCATTCAGGTGATTGACGAGCCACCAGATCGACCATTTCTTTGATGTGTCGCGTTGCCGCCTGCCGGACTTCCGGGCACTGACGAGGCATCTCTGAGCCAAGCGCAGCAATGGGACAACCAAACTCTATGTTGTGTACATGCTCATCCGAAAGGTACGCGCGCATGATTGATGCTAATGCCTGCCCAGCAGGTGCGGCAGCGGCAATATTTGCCGCCAAGGCGACGGCATCAGCACCCGCATGATCTGCTGCTTCGGCCAACAGGGCTTCGCGCGACGTGAAGTGGGCATAGAAACCACCGTGCGTAAGTCCCGCTTCCTTCATGATATCGGCGATCCCCGTACCGTCATAACCACTGCGACGGATAGCATGCGAAGTGACTTCGACAATACGATCATGCGAGAGTTTCTTTTTGGTGACCTTGTCAGAATTTAATTTTTTCATGATGGTTATCATATTCTGATCTTGTGAGAAATACTAGTACGTATACCTATTACAGTTTTCGCCTTAAAGAGCCGTGCGCAGTTCTACCCTAGACCCTCAAGTCTGGCACTCTCCCCCTCACTGCATTAGCCCGTCCACTACACCTCACACATCCATTTTCATCCACCGTTAAACGCGAACGAATGGCCTCTTTAAACTCCGCCAACTCCTCAGCAGGCATTGCCGCCAGTAACGCCCCAAAACTTGGCGCACCCAATACCGTTGTCCAGTAATCGTCAAAATCCGTAAAGGTACGATGCACAATAATTTCTTGGGTTTCAACGTCTTGTAAACCTGCCTGCACCCATAAATCTTGCAAAACCTGCCGATTACCAGCATTGGGACTCGGCGGCAATGGCACGTCTACACCCCGACTAATTAACTCTGTACGCAATACATCATAAGGAAAACCGCCACCCAATAAATCCCACGCATACGCCGTCGCTATGCCACCAGCCCGCACAACTCTGACCATTTCGGCAACACCCTTGATAGGGTCAGGCACAAAAAAGATCACTAGCGGCATTACGGCAATATCAATGCTGTTGTCTGCATAAGGCAAACTCATGGCATCGCCTTGTTGAAACTGGGCGGCACTTAGCATCGGTCGAGTGCGCGCATAAACTAATTGAGGTTCGGAGGGATCAATACCTTGTATGGTACTTGGTGTGCAGCGTTCGACCAGCATTTCGGTAAATGCGCCGTTACCACAACCAATATCAAGCCATTGTTTGCCTAACGGCGGCGCTAACCAGTCTAAAAACGCACTCCCAGCAAATTGACTCCATATCCCCATGTAGCGCTCATAAGCTGCGCCATCATCAAAACGGATTTCGTTGATTGTCATGGGGGATTCTCCTGTTCAATTAGCTTTCAGTTGGCCTTGTAATACCCCACCACTGGGTAAAATTCAGTTTACCTATACGTGGATTTAGCGTTTTTTCATTGAAGCTAGTTTTACGCAAGCAGCGTTAAGTTTTGCTCTTGCCTCTGGAGTTCTGCCGCCACTCGCGCGGTAAAAACCCTAAAGATTGAAGAAACGAACTCTGGCTGCTGCAAAGGCTGACGAAATAACAAAAAAATCTGTCCGATCGACTGACCGTATGCGTCAGCTATACGTCGACCAATGTAGGCTTCCGCCCCTAACTCCGCCAATTTATGCGCAGATGGATAGTGTCTAGTCACATCTGATAATACCGCCCACTCTGGTGTTGTCTCACTCAGGTTTTCACAGGGTGTACCACTGGTCACAATATCAAAATTATTCACGATTTTACCGTCAATCACCGCTGCCACTGTTCGTGTATAAGGATGCTCTGCTGACTGTAATTGCGTAATAATACCCACTTGTGCACCTAACACCTCGGTCATCATCAAGACTAATTTCTGCAAGAACTCCGCTCCAGTACTGATAGAAATGCCTTCAGCGATTTTATAAACTGCGGCCAATATCTGTTTGTTCTCTCGTTGAGTGTGTAAATTTTCAATGCCATAAGCAAGATTTCTAGCTAGATTTTGTAAGAGCTCAACTTCATCACTGGTCAATTTAAAGCTCACTCGCGAGGAAATAGTGAGCACACGACGAACCGAACTTTTTTGATACAAGGGGAATGCCATGCCGCCACGAAATCCTTTTTTTAGGGCAAGGTCGCGTAAATATGGCGATATTGCTGGATCTAGTTGTACGTCTTCACAGATAACGACTTCACCACTACACATACATCGGCCAGTTACCCCTTGGCCTCTGGGGTCGTTTTCTGCCCACGTCAACACCAACCCCTCAGATAATATGCCGCTGTCTGTGCCTGCATAGGTGATTGGCTTGATCGTTTTTACTTCATCCTGTTGGCCTTCTCCAACCCACGCCATGCTGTAACCACCGACCTCAACAATTAACCGACAAACATCATGCATTAAGGTTGTTACATCTGTTGCCCTAAGCAGTAAATGGTTACATTCATTCAGCATCCTTAACGCGCGCTCTACTAGTCTGCGCTCGGTCACATCGTGTCCCGACGGCACTAAATAGGCGACATTATTTTTTCCATCAAAAACAGGATTAAGTGTAAAGTCAATAGTGACTAAATAACCACTGGTATCCTGAAACACAACATCAAAACGAGAGGACTTACCATTTGCCGCATTCGCCACGGCGTCTCGTAGCTGTTGACGCTGGCTTGCCGAAAATGACCACCACGGCGTGTCTTCAAAACGCCGCCCTACAACATCTTTACGCTCTAAACCAATCGCTGCTAACGCGGTACGATTGGCATAATTCAATACACCATCTACCGTCATCATCCCAATAAAAAAAGCAGGACTGAGGCCGTCCATGACTTCACGTACACGTTGCGAAGCTTTATCGACACGCTCTAATTCGTTATGGTAATAACCTTTTAATGACATTCTTAATATCCCTGATATATTTCTTTAGGGGCTGTTAATTTTTGGTGAAATTACCACAACCCTATCAAGCCATTACTGGACAGACGGTGGAGCTAACTACTCTAAAACCACTCTAAAAAACACCTTAATGACATTTGACCTGTTTGTTCACCGTGCTTAACGTGGACGCAGGCACACTGCTTCGCTCGGCCAATAACTGATGAGATAGCTTATATTTTTTTCGCAAAAAAAGCATGGTATCGGCTAAGGCTAATTGTGTGTCATAAGCTGAATGTAAACCAAGCAAACCATCAATAAAGACAACTTATGATATATTTGTCCTGAAGGCACTGGAAAGCTTAATTATAACCCATTGAATTTAATTTGATTTTAATGAAGTGAGTCAGTATCTTTAAGTCCATTGAGTATAGAACACTTCGACAAGCTCAGTGCGAACGGGTATTACAAACAAATTTTCGCGCAGATACTTATCTAATGTAATGATTATTTTTCTATTTCTTAGACAGAACCACACCCAGTCTCTCATCCATGTAAAATACCGCCACCCTCATCGCTTTAGGTTAAGTTTGTGAAGTCAGTTGCGTTTCTTGTACTCATCAGTAGTTTGTTATCCGCTTGTGCAACGACACAGCCCATGATGAAGCCATTACCTAAGGCTGTTGCCGAGGCAAATCCACCTGCGCCAACTTTGCAGCCTATAATGTTGCCCCCTAGTGCAGCAATATCGCCACCGACAAGTAGCAATACGCCTTTACCACCCGTCACATTGCCGCAACCCCAAATCCCTTTACAACCGCCCAATATCGACCAGGCACGCGCCTTGCTGCAACAATTACTACCCGCGAACATCAAAGACCGCAATGGCTGGCGTAATGATATATTGAGTGCTTTTACTGGCCTAAAAATCCCTTACGAAGCCCAATACTTCTGCGCGGCGATGGCGATTATTGAGCAAGAATCCAGTTGGCAAAGTGACCCTGGCGTTGCCAATTTAGACAAAATTGTGTGGAAAGAAATTGAAAAACGTGCTGACAAATACCATGTCCCTATGCTGGCGGTGAAACTGGCGTTACTCAAGCCCTCACCCGATGGTCGCAGTTATAAAGCGCGCATTAATGCGCTGAAAACCGAAAAACAAATGAATGCGGTCTTTGAAGATATGGTCGCTGATGCCGGTAAAATTGGTTTGCCGATGTCCATGAAAAACCCCATTAAGACCGCAGGGCCGATGCAAGTGAGTGTTGATTTTGCCGAAGGTCATGTGCGTGTTTGGTCATACCCCTATAGCTACAAAGGGAGTTTGCGTGAGGAGGTTTTTACCCGACGCGGGGGCTTATATTTTGGTATTGCTGATTTATTGCAGTATCGCGTCAATTATCCGCAGATGAAGTATCGGTTTGCCGATTTTAATGCCGGTCGCTACAGTAGTCGTAATGCGGCCTTTCAGGCGGCACTCAGCATATTGGCTCATAAAAAAATGGTGCTCGATGGCGATTTGTTGACGTACCAAAGTAATGAAACCAGTACGACCCAACAGCAGCTAATCAAACTTGCTGCGCGTTTAGGCATGACCACTCAAGCTATTGAACATGACTTACAACTCGAAAAAAGTGAAGCGTTTAGCCAAGCTCCGTTATTTAAACGCGTTTTTGCGCTGGCAGAACAACAAACTGGCCATGCTTTAGCGCAACAAGTGTTACCACAAATTCAATTACTTAGTCCAAAAATCACGCGAAAACTCACTACAGCATGGTTTGCTGAGCGGGTTGATGGTCGTTATCAACGCTGTATGGCTCGGCAGCCGAATTTGCTTCAATCGCCCTAATGTAGAATGGCTGGTAATGAGTGACGTAGGATGGGTTGACAAAGGAAACCCATCGTTTTAAGCAAATCAACCTGCTGGGTTTCGTGCCTCAACCCAGCCTACCAATTTGCATTAAGTACAGCTAGCGCCGCTCGACATCTGCCACTTTCATGCCCCTAAACATGCCCGTTTTCAAGCCCGAAATCGTCACTGCCATTTCTTTGCGTACATAGGGAATGCGATACATCCACGTAAATGCAAAATCCCTACCCCAGCCGGCAAAACGACTATCCGATTGATATAACGGCGTCAACTGACGACTTAACCATTGATAAAAATGGGTCGATGACGCTCTTAAGGTATGATACTTCTGCCACACGGCCGACCAATCTGGCTCGCCGCTTACGCCCATCGCCTGCCCTAACGCCCACGCATCTAGCAGGGCCATATTCGCACCCTGACCTAATTGCGGACTCATGGCATGGGCAGCATCACCAATGACAGCAATACGCCCTTGACCAAAGCGACGCATGACCACATCTCGGTAATTCGCGGCAAACCATTGTTCTGGGTGTTCAATCACAGTTTCTAGCCACTGTGCGGCAATCGGCCAACATTTATCGACATCAGCAAGCCATGCTTCGCGCTCACCTTGCTTGCGCATCCAGCCCGCTAATTGGCTAGATGGCAAACTCCAAAAGATACTCGACAGACGCTGATTCGGTGCATCTGGAATCGCTCCCGTCGGCAAAATGCCCATCATCACCGAAGCGCCATGATAAAATTGATGCAAAATTTGCTTATCTAACGCCAAACACTCAGGAACAATCGTCCATGCTGCGCCCCAAGGATAGGGACGATCAAGTACCACCCAATCCGCCGGTCGTAATTGGCTGCGCGCACCATTGGCGACAACAATCAAATCAAAGGCAGCGTCAAACTTACCTGCTTTATCATGGCCATATAAACGAGCTTCCACACCACGATCTTCAATTTTCTCTAAGTCAACGCCCATACGCCATGTGACTTTCTGCTGAAAAGGCTCTGTTTTCAGTGCATGGACTAACACATGACACAAGGTGGCGCGATGAATACCCAAACCATATAAGCCCGGCCCCGCTTCATGATAATGGCTATCCACCAACAACTCACCACTCGGCAACTGGCCCTCTAGACCCGTGACTTTTGCACCAAGCGTTAAAGCGTGCTCCAGTACGCCCAAATGAGCAAAAACAGCAAGACCCGCCGGTTGCAACAATAAGCCTGCACCTACAGGAGCCAGCTGCTCGACGTATTCAAAAATGGTGATGTGATGACCTTGACGCGCCAAGACAATCGCTGCGGCTAGTCCTGCTGTACCGGCGCCAATGATGGCAATGTGCTGATTATTCATCCCGGGTTAGCACTTCCAGTAATTCGATCTCAAATACCAGACTCGAGTTCGGTTTGATAAGTGCGCCAATCTGCCGTTCGCCATAGGCTAAATGTGCAGGTACGAACAACTTACGTTTACCGCCGACTTTCATGCCCATCAAACCTATGTCCCAGCCCTGAATCACCCGCCGTGTGCCAATGACACATTGAAAAGGTTGGCCACGATCGTGTGAAGAATCAAATTGAGTGCCGTCTTCCAACCAACCGGTGTAATGGGTAGTTATTAATGCACCCTTGACGGCGGCTTTGCCTTCGCCGATAACTAATTCTGTTATTTGTAATTCATTGCTCATGTTGTTGATTCTCCTTAATGTCAAAAATACATCTTATTCATTGGCCACAGCTACAACAGGTAAAATAACCCGGTCACCATCGCCCAAAACACGTAACCCATCACCAACCCGCACGCTATGATTAATAACAGCCAACTCAACGGATTTGCTAAAAAAAACACGTGGGTGATAATGGTTCGTACCGCGTCTACCCCCTGTACCAAGCCAAACAGCTCTTTCAACAATGAAGATAATTGTCGTGTTTTACGCAAATTAACCACAACTTTGGCGACATTTTCTTTATTGGATGTCACTCGCTCTTTCAGTCCAGAAACCCCAGCTCGCAATGACTCGGTGGCAGCAGGCAGATCAGTTAAATCCCACAATAGTAACGACCAAATCACTAATATCACCAAGGGAATGGCTAAAATTGCCAACGGCAGTAATAGCAGATAATGCCATGACCAAAATTGTAGATAGTAAAACATTAGCCAGGCTAACGACGATAAACCTAGGACAGTAAACTTGACCGCCTTAGGTAATAACCATCGACTAATAGCCGTAATCGGCTGAACCAGTTGCTGTATCCGTTCAAATTGCTGTGCCGTTATCATGTTCAAATCTGCGCTAAAAATAAGAGGTTATATAACAGCAAGAATACCTTTAATTGATGGCGTAAATGATGTCATTTGCTTAGGACGCACTGATTCTATAGACTGTTTTTTCAACAACTAATCGCTTAATCAAGGATATACAAATGACAATAACACTTTTATACGCCGGGCTTTTATCTTTGCTATTTTTGGTATTGAGCTTACGCGTTGTAGCGCTGCGAGGTCATGGTGCCAGTTTTGGCGATGGTGGTAATCCCGTTTTACTTAGACGGATACGCGCTCATGGTAATTTTTCAGAATATGTCCCTTTTATTTTGTTAATGATGGGATTTTTGGAAATGAGCCATTTATCTGGTCTCATCGTGCATATGTTGGGCGTAACATTGCTAGTCGCCCGCTTGCTACATGGCTATGCATTATCATTTAGTGAGGAATTTAAATTTGGTCGATTTTGGGGAACAGCGCTAACGTTTACCTTGTTAGGCGTAGGTGGTTTGCTTTGTCTTTATCAAGCCTTACAAGCCCGTTGATAAAACTGCATGACAACGATAGATCAACTCTTGCTACTAGCTACAGAGATGATCTATCGTTACTTAAGCTGTCAACACTAAGGTTTGACGATATCCAACAGCTCAACTTCAAAGACCAAAACCGAATTAGGCGGTATCGGGCCACCGCTTTGCTCCCCATAGGCCAAGTTAGCGGGGATAGTGAATTTATATTTTGAGCCAAC
>CANBZV010000118.1 GCA_947373945.1 Moraxellaceae bacterium | reverse complement strand
ATCTTGCTTATCCGTTAGCGACAGACCACAATCAGCACACTTTTAATCAGCTCAAGATACGCCATGTCCACGCCTAAAGATGACTCCACCACCCACTTTGGTTATAAAACTGTTCGTAAAGAAGAAAAAGCGGGCAAAGTTGCTGAAGTTTTTCACTCCGTTGCCGCCAAATACGACCTAATGAATGACTTGATGTCGATGGGAATTCATCGGCTGTGGAAGCGTTTTACCATTACCTTGTCGGGTGTACGTCGTGGTCAACAGGTCTTGGATATTGCAGGCGGCACGGGCGATTTGGCGCGCGTGTTTGCCCGTGAAGTGGGCGCAACTGGCCGTGTCGTATTGGCTGACATCAATGCCTCGATGCTCAGTGTTGGCCGCGACAAACTGATTGATGGCGGTTATAGCTTGGTTGAATACGTTCAAGCTAACGCCGAGTGTTTACCATTCGCCGATAATACTTTCGATATCGTCACCATTGCCTTTGGTTTGCGCAATGTCACCGATAAAGACGCCGCGCTGCGCTCTATGTATCGGGTGTTAAAACCGAATGGCCGCTTATTGATCTTGGAATTTTCCAAACCGATTATTGAGCCGTTGTCAAAAGTCTATGATGCTTATTCGTTTAGTGTCTTGCCTGCGCTTGGCCAATTGATTACTCAGGATGCCGAAAGCTATCGTTATCTTGCTGAATCCATTCGTATGCATCCTGATCAGGAAACGCTGAAAGAGATGATGAAAAACGCGGGTTTTGGTCATTGCGATTATCACAATCTCACTGGCGGTATTGTCGCGCTACACCGAGGCTATAAATAATGCTGTTACCTACCGTGTTAGCGTTAGCAGCCTTTGAGGACATGCTCAACAAAGCCCTTGATTTAGACCCCGCAACGCGTTTGCAGCTCAATCAACACGTTGGCCGCAGCTTATTACTGAAGATCCACTACCCCGATTTAAGCATTTTGGTGTTTTTGGATGATAACCGCGTCCGGTTAACCCCTGCGGAAGATGCAATTGATCATCCGGCAACGGCAACTGTTACCGCCACCAGTTTTGACTTCATCAAACAAGCGTTGCACCGCGAACAACCAATTAGCCAAAGTGGTTTGCAATTAGCCGGTGATGTGTTTTTTCTACAAGAGTTGCAACAGATTGGACAGCAACTTGATATTGACTGGGAGCAAGGTTTAAGTACCTTTGTCGGTGATGTCGCCGCGCAACAGATTGGCCAAGGCGTGCGTAGTTTATGGAGTTTTGCCAAAAAAACGGCGGCTGCGTTTTTGCAAAACAGTGGTGAATATTTACGCGAAGAAGCGAAGCTACTACCTACGCGCTGGCAAATTGAAGACTTTATTGAAGAAGTACAAGAATTACGTACAGATATCGACAGACTCAATGCCCGCTTGGCGTTATTAAAACAACGCCTTGCCAACAATCAAGCCGCCGTCATTGACACCCCTGCCGCCAATCCTCAGCCACAACCGGCGAGCGAGTAATCATAAGGATTTCGGGATGCTGAAACATCTGCCGCGTTTGCTGACTATATGGCGTATTTGTGCCAGTTATCGATTGGACACGTTGATTCCCGCCGATACCCCATTGCCTATGCCCGCGAGACTGTTGCTGCTGGCCTTGCGAGTTCATCCCGCGTGGTGGTCAGCAACTCCGATGATGGGCACCTATAGCGACGGCGAACGTTTACGGCTGGCGATTGAAGAACTGGGTGTGTTATTTATTAAACTCGGCCAACTGTTATCGACACGCGCCGATTTATTACCACCAGCAGTAATAGCCGAATTAAGCAAGCTCCAAGATACAGTGCCACCCTTTGCTGTTGATACGCTCAAGGACATCGTCAGTCGCGAACTTAATGCACCATTGACAGAGGTTTTTAGCCGTTTTGATGACGAGCCGTTGGCTGCCGCCTCCATTGCTCAAGTCCATACCGCAGCGCTCATTGATGGCCGTGAAGTCATTGTCAAAGTGGTGCGCCCAAATCTGGAAGCGCAAATCAATGAAGATTTTGGCTTACTAAAAACAGCCGCCCAATGGTTGGAGTCGCGTTCGGCGGCGATTGCGGCTTTTCATCTTTATCATATTGTTTGCGATTACGAACAAGTGTTGTTAGGCGAAATCGACCTGTTGCAAGAAGCCGCCAATACGACACGGATGAAAAACAACTTCCCGAATTCGCCGTTAATTTATGTGCCTGAAGTACATCATCAGTTATGCACAACCAACGTGATGATTGCTGAACGTATTTATGGCGTACCGATTTCAGACCGTGCCACCTTTAATGAGCGCGGCATTGACCTGAAAGTATTGGCCGAAAAAGGCTTAACAATTTTCTTTACCCAAGTGTTTAATCACAACTTTTTTCATGCTGACATGCATCCGGGCAATATCTTTGTTGATATTTCTGACCCGCAAAACCCGCGTTATATCGCGCTGGATTGCGCCATTATGGGCGAACTCAGCGATAGCGATCATTTGACCGTTGCCCGCTTATTGATGTCGGTGATGCAGCATGACTTTAACCAGTTGATTCAAGTGGCATCACAAGCGGGCTGGATTCCCCCTGCTGCTGACACTCAAGCGTTGACGCGGGAAATTCGGCGTCTAATTACCCCGATGTTGCAAAAGTCGATTGATGAATTAGACTTCGCGCCAATTTTGGTTGGCATTTTGGATGTTGCCCGTCGTTATCATTTGGAAATTCCACCACAATTAGTGTTGCTATTAAAAACCTTAGTTCATGTTGAAGGCTTGGGTCGTGACCTCTACCCAGCGCTGGATATTTGGTCTTTAGGTAAACCACTACTCGGCCAATGGTTAAGCAGTCGCTTGAATCCGGTTGATACCTTTAAGAAATTAGGCCAGCAAGTGCCAACAATGATGCTGGGCTTAGCCGAGCTACCGAATCTTATTTATGACAGTTTGCGCGGTTTGCGCCAAAATAACGCATGGCAAGAGAAACAATGGCGCGAACTACAAACCTTGCACTATGAAACGGCACAACATCGTCGTCAGGACTGGTTGGCATTTCTGGTAGTGTTAATCGGCGCACTGGGCGTAACCTCGCTCGACGGCTTATTGTCGCTACTCAGTGCGGGCGTGGTAGGTTTGGCGGTGTTGTGGCGGGTGTTGGTGTGAAATGCGGATTTATCTAGACACGTGTTGCCTGAACCGCCCTTTTGATAATCAAGCAGATGCCCGCATCTCTTTAGAAACGGAAGCAATCAAGACTATCTTGAACTTCTGTGAGCAAGGTCAATGGCAACTCGTCAATAGTGAAGCCTTAGAGCTAGAAATACTTAAAACGCCTGATATTATCAGGCGCAAATACCTATCTATTTTATTGGCCACAGCATCGGACACGGTGTTACTGGATAATTCGATTATTAGCAATGCCAAGCAATTTGAAGGTTTTGGGTTAAAGGCGTTTGACGCTTTACACTTAGCCTGTGCTATATCAGGCGCGGATATTTTGCTAACTGTAGATGATAAGTTTCTCAAAAAAGCTAATACTATTAGTATGTCGACCGTCCGTGTTGCCCACCCATTAAAATGGCTTGAGGAAAGGTTATATGATTTCTACTCATGATAAAACAGATCAACAAATTCAGGTCATTGGCTTAGATTTGCTTCAGAAAGAACTTGGTGCAACGGGACTATTGCGCTTTCTACAACAATTTGAACGCGGTCATGGTAACTATACTTTAGAACGACAACAACAGCCAGAAAACGACACAGTCGATAGTCTTGTCGTACAAATCATGCAACGTCGATTGCAAACCCCCTCTTAATCTAAGTATATGTTTTAAATAGTGAACTCAATGAACTGGCTAAACGACGTAAAATTTGATGCTGATGGCCTAGTCCCTGCCATTGCCCAAGACGCGCAAACAGGACGCATCTTGATGGTGGCATGGATGAACCGCGAAGCACTGCAACTGACGGCCGACAACAAGCGTGGCGTCTACTGGTCGCGCTCACGGCAAAAGCTGTGGCATAAAGGCGAAGAATCGGGCCACGTACAAATTGTCAAAGAAATTCGTCTTGATTGTGATGGCGATGTCATTACCCTACAAATAGAGCAGTTAGGCGGCATTGCCTGCCATACGGGACGCGAATCCTGTTTTTATCGTCGACTCGATGATAAGCACACCTGGCAAACGGTAGACCCCGTGCTTAAAGACCCACACAGCATTTATGAGCATCCGAAACATGACTAATAATGTTCTCGCCGAACTGGACAGCATTTTAGCTGAGCGCAAAAAAGCTACAGCAGATTCCTCATATGTCGCTAGTCTTTATCATAAAGGGCTGAATAAAATTCTTGAGAAAGTAGGCGAAGAGTGCACAGAAACTATTATTGCCGCCAAAGATGCTGCTTCATCGGGTAATACCGATGATTTAGTGTATGAAACAGCAGATCTATGGTTTCATAGTCTGGTGATGTTAGGCCACTTTAATGTGTCATCAGACGCGGTATTAGCCGAATTGGCGCGACGCTTGCATACCTCTGGCCATGTCGAAAAAGCGGCACGTCAACCAACGAATTAATTTAGGAGCCTCGTTATGTCAGGTTTATCACTCCCGCATTTACTGTTGTTTGTGCTGATTATTTTTTTGCTATTTGGCACATCGAAACTGAAAAACCTCGGCAAAGACTTGGGCGGTGCCATCAAAGGCTTTAAAGAGTCGATGAAAGATGCTGAGCAACCCCCATCAGCGACACCACCAACGCAACAAAATATTAGCCAAAATACGCCTATTGACAGCACGGCGACCCCCGTCAACACCACCAAAAAAGATAATGTCTGATGTTTGATGTCGGCTTTAGTGAATTAGTCTTATTGGGCATTGTTGCCCTAGTAGTGCTTGGCCCTGAAAAGCTGCCGCATGCCGCACGGATGGCGGGCGCATGGCTTGGCCGCATTCGCCGCGCCATGACCGGTATTCAAATTGAAATTGAAAAGGAAGTCGCCGCGCAAGAAATGCGTGACCGTATCAATAAAGAAATCGCCCGCCTCAAGTCGTCAGAAACGGCATTTAACGAAGAAGTACAAGCCGTCGAAAACACCATACGTCAAACGGTTGCCGTCGCCTCAACGCCTAGTATTGCGCAAGAAACAACGCCTGCGCCTTCAGAAGAAGCGATTAGCCATAGCCACATCACTACCGAGCCAACAACAGAAGTAAGCCCTGTTGCCGCCTCTGTACAACCGCCCATTGACCTTGAAAAATCGCCAACACCATGAGTGAACCAGAAGATTCATCCGCCGAAATGCCCCTAGTCTCGCATCTGATAGAGTTGCGTAGCCGTTTGATGCGCGTCATGTCTGTAATTGGCATAGTGTTTTTGAGTTTGGTTAGCTTTCGTAACGATCTCTACACCGGTCTGTCCGCGCCGTTACGGCAGTTTCTCCCTGCGGGTAGCACGATGATTGCTACCGATGTCACCTCATCGTTTATGGCACCATTCAAGCTGACGTTTTTTGTCGCGCTGTTTATTGCCATTCCGTTTGTGCTCTATCAAATATGGGCATTTATTGCGCCTGCGCTATACAAACAGGAAAAGAAAGTCGCTATCCCCCTGCTCGTCTCGAGCGTGATTTTATTTTATGTCGGCATTGCCTTTGCTTACTTTGTCACGCTAGGGCCTGTATTAAAGTTTTTCGTTAGTGTTGCGCCAGAAAATGTCGTCAACATGACCGAAATCAACAGCTATTTGGACTTCTGCCTCAAGTTCTTTTTAGTATTTGGCTTTACCTTCGAAATTCCTATCGTTGTGCTATTACTGATTGCTGCTGGCCTGATTACCACCACGAGCTTGATTGAAAAACGCCGTTATATAGTCGTGTTATGTTTTACCGTTGCCATGTTTGTCACCCCGCCCGATGCCATGTCAATGACGGTTTTAGGCACATTGATGTGGCTACTGTTTGAAGTCGGCGTCTTTTTTGGCCGCTTTATTGAAAAGAAACGCGAACTAGAAGCGGAGTAAATGGCGTTGGCATTTCGTCAGAATCGCACGTTATACTAAACGCAGATTGCCACCAAAGAGGCTTGTTATGTCTATCGCTATTCAAACTCAAGAAACGCTGCTCAGCGAAGTTGACTATCTCGCTGGTGAAGAAGTGTCTGATGTTAAACACGAGTATATCGACGGCCATATTTATGCCATGTCGGGGGCACACTCTAATCACAATCAAATATCAATCAATCTTACGCGAAAAATAGGTAATCATTTAGAGGGAAAGCCTTGCCGACCATTTTCATCAGATATGAAAGTCAAAGTGGGTAGCAAATATTTCTATCCTGACGTGATGGTTGACTGCTCAGATACTGACGGTTACTACATGGAAACACCGGTAATTCTGGTTGAAGTTTTATCCAAATCTACTCGCCGTATCGACGAAACCACAAAACGCTTAGCTTATCTTCAAATCACAACACTGCAAGAGTATGTTCTTATTGAACAGGATATTGTCGATATTGAGGTAGTTCGTCGCTCAACAGGCTGGAGGTCTGAACACTACTTTCTTGGCGATGACGTCACCTTTACCTCTATCGGACTGACACTGACAGTTGCCGAAATTTATGACCGTGTGAAAAATACCGACATGACGGAGTGGCTACAACAACAAGCAAGCGCGCAATCCGCCACGACTCCGTAATACTCACGTATGATTCAACATCAAGGGCGTGATCAAGTCACGCCATCTCCCTACACCATTAAGCCAACCGTCGCCCAAACTCTTGTGTCGCTTTCACCAACGCATCAACAATACCGAGCTCTGCCGCTGAATGCCCAGCATCACGAATGATATGCAACTCACTGTTTGGCAATGCTTTATGCAACACAAAAGCATTGTCGAGTGGACACACGACATCATAACGGCCATGGACAATCACCGTGGGAATATCAGCGATTTTGCCAGCATCAGCTAATAACTGATTCGGTGCCAAGAAAATATCATTGGCAAAATAATGGCTTTCAATACGCGCCAACGCCAACGCCGTATGTGGGTCGGCAAAATGACCAACTACATTCGGATTGGGTTTTAAAGTTGAACACATGCCCTCCCACACCGACCATGCTTTCGCAGCCGCCATTTGCGCAATTTCATCATCACCCGTTAACCGCCGATGATAAGCCGCCATTAAATCATGGCGTTCTTCAACCGGAATGATTTTTTCATAATCCTCCCACGCATCAGGAAAAATACGGCTCGCGCCATCTTGATAAAACCATAACAAATCCTGTTGTCGACACAAAAATATGCCACGCAAAATCAAGCCCAAAACTCGAAATGGATACGCCTCGGCATACGCTAACGCCAACGTCGAACCCCAAGAACCACCAAAAACGAGCCACTTTTCGATATGCAGATGCACTCGCAACTTTTCCATATCGGCAATCAAATCGGGGGTGGTATTGGTTTCCAAAGTCGCGTGCGGTAGCGACAAACCCGCACCACGTTGGTCAAACAAGACGATGCGATAAACGTGGGGATCAAAAAAACGTCGATGCCACGGCTGCGTACCTGCACCAGGTCCGCCATGTAAAAACACCACAGGAATACCCAGCGGATTACCGCTTTCTTCAACATACAACTGATGCAGCTCATCAACAGCAAAATGATAATGGGTGTACGGCTGAATTTCGGGGTATAAGCCAAGCATGAATACTCTCCTGTAATGCTTCAAGATTAGTGATTTATTGCCTTTCTGACAAACAGTGTTTTGCGTATGAGTCACGCACTGTTTACAATCAAGACATTCTATCTTTGCTCAGAGTGTTAAAGATGACCGCCTTGCCCTTATTACTAGAGCCAGAACAGTTAGCCGCTCATCTTGACGATGCGAATTTATTGATTATTGATGTATGCAAAGAGTCTGTATATCAGCAAGCGCACATTCCCCATGCTATTTGGTTAAATAATCGCTTTTTAGTATCAGGTGTGTTACCTGCGCCGGGTAAACTGCCAACGCTTGTGCAACTCAATGACTTATTTAGTCGATTGGGCTTAACACCCGAAAAACATGTGGTGGTTTATGATGATGAAGGTGGCGGCTGGGCGGGTCGGTTGATTTGGACTCTGGATGCGATTGGCCACCGCAATTACTCCTACGTTAATGGCGGTTTACACGCCTGGTTAGCCGCAGGCTGCCCAATTGAAAACACCCCCAACGTCCCGCAAGCAAGTACCACGCATCTACAGCTCCAGCCAGAACCACAAGCCGACATCGACTATATGCTGGCGCACTACCAAGATACCGACCACATCATTTGGGATGCACG
>CANBZV010000117.1 GCA_947373945.1 Moraxellaceae bacterium | reverse complement strand
GCAGCCTCCACCACCAAAACCACGGCCACCAGTGGACGCTTCTTTACTAAAATAAATATGGTCATCAATGGCACTATCTAATGGCGCGCTATTGAGCTGCATAGATTTTTTGGCTAATAAATCGCGCTGCCAAGGTTTGACTCCTAAGGTGCTGCAACCGTTTAAAAAACTGATCGTCAATAAACTGACGAGCAGAATTGATAGTTTTTTACTCATATTGAAGTTGTCCTGAAAGTCTTCTAATGCAGAGTGGTGTGCCTTTGATCACTCTTTGTGGGTTATCGCGTGTGACTCAATTCGATTGGCTAATTATTTAGCGCTAAGCAGACTTTGCAGCTCGGTTTCATATTCGTTTTCTTTATTGCTGTGAAAGCCGTTGTGTTTAAATCGTGGTTTACCTTGGCGGTCAATGACAAAAGAACTGGGCATTGACGCTACTTTAAAGTCTTCGGCCAGTTTGCCGTCTTGATCAAAAAAGACACTAAAATCAGGTTTGAATTCATTTACAAAGCTATCAGCCAGTTTCTTGTCCTGATCGACATTAATCGCAATTATCACTAGCCCGTCTTTTTTGTATTGCTGTTGGATCTGTTTCATCCACGGAAAAGACTCACGGCAAGGACCACACCAGGATGCCCAGAAGTCGATATAAACCACTTTGCCTTTGTATGCCTCTAAATTAAGCGGGTCGGCAGCCAAAGTAACCGTAGCGCAAGCAGAAAGAGTCATGGCACTTAGCCACAGGACTAATTTTTTCATCATCATCTAACCTTGTCTGTCATTGAATGAGGACTTTTGGGCTAACAAATTGCGTATAAACATGGTTTACAAAGAGCCTGTTATGTTGCGTCTTGCGCCATGTCTTGAGTAATAAACCGGATTATTTCTGTGGTCATTTTAGAAAGTTCTAACTTAAGGCTTGCTTAAGGTTGATCAAGCAAATGTAGCGTTATTGTTGTTAAGGCTGCCTTAATGAAAGTCGTTTGTGCGAGTGGTATAAAGAGGCCTTATTTAATCGGCAGTGTGGTGTTAATACTGCTCAGTAGGCAAATTTAATGATGCGTATTTGCGTGATGCTGTTGATGATGGTTTGGGTTTGTATCGCTCAAGCTGCCATTCCAAATTTTGATGATATTCCTGCTGAAGAGGAGTATTTAGCCGTCGATAAGGCCTTTGAGCCAGTAGTAAATGTAAGCGATGGTCGAGTAAAAATGAGCTTTACCATTGCTGACGGTTATTATTTATATAAAAAACGCTTATCTGTTATGTCTGCAAATGATACGCCGATTGTGATAGGTGAGATGGTTACTAGTAGGCCAGCACAAATTAAAAATGATCCTAATTTTGGGCGCGTAGAAATCTTCCATCAGCGTGTGGATATTGATGTTCCTGTATATGCGAGCCGTATAGCTGATGTCGCAAAAGAATGGCCCGTCAAGATTATTTATCAGGGATGTTCTGAACAAGGGCTGTGTTATCCGCCGCAAACGATTAAAGCACAACTCAAGTTATTGGCTGTTGCCCCCGATACAGTCAAAAAGCACAGCGTGATTGAAGACACATACTTAACCAAAGCAGCGGTAAAAACGGACACTCATGATGCCGATAGTCTGGCTCAATTTTTACAAGGCAGTAGTTTTGCGTTAATTATGGCCACATTTTTAGTATTAGGAGTTGGCTTGTCTTTTACGCCCTGTGTATTGCCAATGATTCCGATTTTGTCAGGCATTATTGCAGGGCAGGGATATGGCTTGTCAGCCAGACGAGGCTTGTTATTATCATTGTCATATGTGCTGGGTATGGCTACGACATATGCCATTGCTGGTATGGCGGTAGGCTATTTTGGCGCTAGTGCTAATTTGTCGGCGTGGATGCAAAGCCCAGTGGTGTTATCAATTTTTGCCGCCATTTTCGTCATGTTGGCCTTGGCAATGTTCGGTTTTTATGAGTTGCAATTACCCGCGTTTATTCGCGATCGACTCAGTAATTTAAATCAAAAACAACAAGGGGGTACTTATGTGGGTGTCCTTTTAATGGGCGCACTTTCAGCCTTAGTGGTGTCGCCCTGTGTGTCTGCCCCATTAGCAGGTGCATTGCTGTATATCAGTAGCACAGGCAATATGTGGCTGGGTGGAGCAGCATTGCTTGCCTTGGGTTTGGGTATGGGTACACCGTTGTTAATTATTGGCGTTGGCGGTGGTGGCCTGATTCCTAAGGCTGGGCAGTGGATGGTGGCTGTTAAGTCGGTGTTTGGCGTGCTGTTGTTAATGGTGGCGATTTGGTTGTTGTCGCGCTTTTTGGCAGGAGCAATCACGTTAGTGCTCTGGGGTTTATTGCTTATTGTCTGTGGGATTTTAATGGGGGCATTAGATCATATGCCCTCTGGTTGGCCGCGTTTTTGGAAGGGTCTTGGTGTAGGTTTGTTGGTGTGGGGAGTCTTGTTGCTGGTAGGTGCTGCTAATGGTCAGTCGAATCCCTTGCAGCCATTGCAGTTTCCTTCGTTATCCAGTAACCGAGGCCCAATGCCAACAACGGAGTTGTCTTTCCGTAAGATTCATACACCACAAGAATTGGATCAAGCCCTAGCTGAGGCCAAACAACAAGGAAAAGCCACGCTGGTTGATTTTTATGCCGACTGGTGTGTGTCCTGCGTAGAAATGGCGCATGATACGTTTACGTCGCCGCGAGTTGCCCATGCGCTAAAGCCAGTCATGTTATTGCAAGCGGATATCACGAATAACGATGATCAAGCTCAAATACTACTTAAGCGCTTTGGTTTATTTGGTCCGCCGAGTGTATTGTTTTTTAATGCTCATGGTCAGGAGTTGCGCAGTTTACGTATCATGGGCAGTATGGGAGCTGATGAATTCATACAGCATATTCGACCCTTGCCCGTTTTTTAATGTCAACGTCAGGTCTTTGGCAACAGCAAGCTCAGTGTTTTATTTTTTCAATGATATAGCCAACACCCCGTACTGTTTTAATCAGTTCGGGGTAGAACTTTTTGCGTAAATGATGAATGTGCACTTCCAGTGCGTTACTGTCGATATCTTCATCCCAGCCATACAAACTTTGTTCAATCCGTTGGCGGCTCAGTACTTTGCCGGTATTTTCCAACAGCTCTTGCAGTAACATAAATTCGCGTCTATGCAGCGGAACAACTTGATCATGGTAGCTGACTGATTGGCTTTGTGGGTTCAGGCACAGGTTGCCATAGTGAATTTCGGTATCGGCACGACCATGAGCGCGACGAAGCAATGCCCGTAAGCGAGCCACAAGTTCCATAGCATCAAAGGGTTTCTGCAAGTAGTCATCTGCGCCTGCATCCAGGCCATTCACTTTGTCATTGACGGTGTTGCGTGCGGTTAAAATTAAAACGGGGGTTATAATCCCTTTACGTCGAGCTTCTGTTAATACACTCATGCCGTCTAGTTTAGGAATGCCTAAATCTAAAATGACCAAGTCGTGGTTGTCGTCAGTGAGTGCATGTAATGCCTGTACACCATCGCGTAGCCAGTCAACATTGTAGCCTTCTAACTCTAGAGTACATATCAGTAATTCACCCAGCAGGGCATCATCTTCAACCAATAAAATACGCATTAAAGCCTCACCTTATCCATTCATACGAGGTATCGATAGCGTTTAATAAACGGCGCTCGTTTTTTTTGCTTTTTTTTATAGAGGCTAAAGATCCTAGCCTCTAAAAGGCGATATTAACTCAATTGTAGCGGGTTTGTTTTACAAGTTTATTATTGGTGATAGAAAAGTCAATAACTATACAGAACCTAGTAGATTCAAAGGGATCTTTAAATACGAGACTCCGTTTTCTTCAATGGGAGGCAAGGCTCCCGCTCTAATGTTGATCTGAATGGCAGGGATAATTAAACGTGGCATAGCCAATGTCGCATCACGTTGTTCGCGCATGGTGACAAAGTTGTCTTCACGTACTCCCGTATGAATGTGAATGTTTTCTGCTTTTTGCGTTTGCACGGTTGATTGATAACGATATTCACGTTTGGCCAATGGATAATCATGGCACATAAATAAACGCGTATTGTCCGGCAAGTTGAGGATTCGTTGTATGGATCGGTACAAGGTTCGTGCATTGCCTTGTGGAAAGTCACAACGGGCAGTGCCAACATCGGGCATAAATAGCGTGTCGCCGACAAAAACAGCATCATCAATCTGATAGGCAACATCTGCAGGGGTATGACCTGCAACTAATAAGACTTTGGCGGTCAACTGGCCAATGGCAAACTCTTCACCATCGGCTAATAATTGATCGAACTGCTGGCCGTTTGGCACAAATTCGTCACCCAAATGAAACAGCTTTTTAAAGACAGTTTGTACTTGGACAATCTTCTCACCAATTGCAATTTTGCCACCTACTTTAGAGCGTAAGTAGTATGCCGACGATAAATGGTCGGCATGAGCATGAGTTTCCAGAATCCATTGCACCGTTAGTTGCTGAGTATGGATGTAATTAATCATTGCATCTGCCGAGTGCGTGCTGGTACGACCAGATTTGGCATCATAATCAAGAACGGGGTCAATAATCGCTGCTGCCGTCCCGCGACCCGCGCTAATTACATAGCTGTAGGTTTCAGTATCGGCATCAAAAAAAGGCTGTATCTGTAAGTTGGACATTGACATTCTCCGCAAAAATCCAATGCTGTGCTGGGTGTGAATCTATCCTACTACAGTATTATTTTTAATAATATATATTTTTACATAATATATATGTGTATAATGAATTCGTGAGCACAGCAATGAGAGTTTGTACTATGTCCCAATTACAGCAAATGCAAGCAGCTGCAGGGCGAGCGGCAGCGTTATTAAAAGCGTTATCGCATCCGGATCGTTTGATTCTGTTATGTCAGCTCTCGCAGGGTGAGTTTTGTGTGAGTGAATTAGAGGAAAAACTGGCTATCAATCAACCTAGTTTGTCGCAGCAGTTAGGTGTTTTACGCCAAGAGGGTTTGGTTGAGACGCGGCGTGAAGGCAAGCAAATGTATTACCGTATTGCCAGTGAAGATGCCTTGGCCGTATTAAATACCTTGTATAGCCGTTTTTGTCCGCAATAGGAGGTGAATCATGAGCATTGATTGGGTGGCATTTACACCTTATAGCGCTTTAGCGGGTGGGCTATTAATCGGTTTGGCCTCGGCACTATTGGTATTGGGCATAGGGCGCGTGGCGGGCATGAGCGGCATTATTGGTGGCTTGTTCAGTGGCAGTCATGGTGAAGTATGGCGTTGGTATTTCTTGACTGGATTATTGCTGTCTTCCGTGATTTATCGCTTGTTTGCCGTATTACCGCCGATACAAGTGACGAGCAATGTGCCCGTGTTAGTGGTTGCGGGGTTATTGGTGGGTGTGGGTACACGGTATGGTGGTGGTTGTACCAGTGGTCACGGCATTTGTGGTTTGTCGAGATTGTCGATGCGTTCTTTGATAGCAACCTTGAGCTTTATGGCAGCTGGTTTTGTCACGGTTTATATCATGCGTCATCTGATCGGAGGTTTTTGAGATGGCTAAATTCATGGCATTACTGGCCGGTGTGATTTTTGGCGTCGGTTTGATTATTGGAGGGATGGTTAATCCTGCGAATATCATCGCTTTTTTGGATGTGACAGGGCAATGGAATCCATCATTGGTATTAGTCATGGTAGGAGCCATTGCCATTGCCTTGCCCGCGTTTCAAATCGCCAAGACTAAACACCAGAGTTTATGCGGTGTAGCTATTCAATTGCCGACGAATAAAGCGATAGATAAACGTCTGGTCGCGGGTAGTGTGGCGTTCGGTGCGGGCTGGGGCTTGGCAGGATTTTGTCCTGCGCCTGCCGTAGTGTCTGCAGCAACAGGTCAATGGCAAGCACTTGTATTTACGATAGCGATGTTGATTGGCTTTTATCTGTTTAGTGTGCTCGAAACGGGTAAAGAGCCATGAAAATACCCTTAGCGGCATGGCTAAGCTCTACTCAATGGCGGCTTACATTACGCGATGATGTTTTAGCGGGTATCGTTGTTGGGATTGTGCTGATTCCTCAAAGTTTGGGTTATGCCTTGTTAGCGGGGCTGCCGCCAGTATATGGCTTATATGCCACTATTGTGCCTGTATTGATTTATGCGTTGGTTGGCTCTAGCAATACTCAAGCCATTGGCGCGGTTGCCATTACCTCTATTATGACGGCGCAAGCCTTAGCGCCATTTGCCCAAGGTCAACCAAGTCGATATATCGCCTTAGCGGCATTAATGGCGTTGGTGGTCGGTATCATTTTACTGGTCGCCGCTTTGCTCAAGCTCGGCTGGATTATGCGCTTTATCAGCCGTGGCGTGATGGCGGCATTTATTACCGGTGCCGCTATCTTGATTATTACTGGGCAAGTTAAGTATGTATTCGGTTTGCATAGTCGGGGTGACACTTTTCCGCAATTGCTATGGGGATTTTGGCAGCAGAAAAATGATATCAATCTGGTGACTCTGCTATTAGGTCTGAGCGCTACGCTGGTATTGTGGCTGAATCGTCGCTACATGACGCTGCTGTTAGTGAAGTTCAAGCTGTCGTCGATAACGGCCAATATCACGGCCAAGCTCGTGCCCATTGGTGTTATCTTTTTGGCTAGTTTGGTTGTGTATCAATGGTCGTTAGCGAGCCGAGGCGTAAGCATTGTTGGGGCAATTCCAGCGGGATTGCCGACCTTCGCGCTACCCGTATTGGCCGAGCATTCTCAATGGCTGACATTATTATCATCGGCGTTATTGATTGCTTTGATTGCGTTTATTAGTAGCGCCTCCGTGGCCAAATCTGTCGCTTTGCAACGGCAAGAATCGTTTGATGCGAATAGCGAATTGTTTGGCTTGGGGCTAGCCAATATCAGTGGTGCTTTTTTCCAAGGCTTGCCAATTGCAGGCGGCTTTTCGCGGACGGCAGTGAATATTGAGGCCGGTGCTAAAACACCTTTGGCGGGCATAGTTTCGGCAATCATTGTTATGTTGGTGTTATTACTTGCTTCAGCATGGTTTTATTATTTGCCGTTAGCGGTGTTGGGCGCTGGCGTGATAGTAGCGGTGAGTAACTTGATTGACCTGCGCACGTTAAAAATGGCTTGGCGCAGCGACAAAACTGAGGCGCTGGCCTATGTGCTCACGTTATTGGGTGTGCTGTTGGCTGGCTTGCAAATTGGCTTGGTGATCGGGTTTATGTGGTCGCTGTTGGCATTAATTTGGCGAAGTAATCAGCCGCACGTCGCGGTGGTTGGCCAACTAGGGCAAACAGCCGAGTTTCGCAATATTGAGCGTCATCATGTGAAAACATGGCCCAAGTTGCTGTTGCTGCGGATTGATGAAAACTTGTTTTTTGGTAACAGTGATAAAGTTGCCAGTCGTGTGTGGCAAGAGGTGGATAAGCGCCCAGAGTTAGCAGATGTTGTGCTAATTTTTAGTGCCATTAATCACGTCGATTTATCATCGCAATGGATGTTGAAGAACGTGGAGCAGCAATTATTGGCACGCAATATTCAATTGCATTTTGCTGAAATTAAAGGCTTTGTCATGGATAAGTTAATAAATACACCCTTAATCGAAGAGTGGCATGGTAAGATTTTTGCCACTACCGAACAGGCTGTGGCTGCATTAACCCCATCTCCCTGCGAACCTGAATACAATCTATAGGAGCAAAAGCGTGACGCAACAAATTGGTTTTGCTGGACAATTATATCCCGAGCAAATGACATTAGTCGTTGAAAAAGGCTTTAAGTCGGTGATTAACAATCGTCCTGATTTTGAAGAAGGCGCGCAGCAGCCGACTAATGAACAAATGGCTGAAGCTGCACGTGCCGCCGGTCTGGATTATGTTTTTCAGCCAGTGATTAGTGGCCAGATTACTCAAGAAGATGTCGAAGCCTTTGCGCGTTATATTAATGAATTACCTAAGCCCGTATTGGCATTTTGTCGCACTGGCAATCGTTGCAATAACCTGTTCCAAATGGCGAAACAAATGGATTTGCTGGATGACTGATGCTTTTCATCGTCCAGAACTATAAATCGTCCCTTCGACTCCGCTCAGGAAGCGTTTAGGCGTTGGCAGGGCGGAGTCGACTCGAGGTGATGCTTAATCGTGAGTCGAGCCGCGGTGGCTGAGCGGAGTCGAAGCCAAGCCTTATATCTCAACCAATTACAATCCCAGATCACTCAAACTCGGGTGATCATCAGGTCGCCGACCCAACGGCCAATGAAATTTACGCTCAGACTCTTTGATGGGTAGATCATTGATACTGGCAAAACGCCGCTGCATTAAACCGCGCTCATCAAACTCCCAATTTTCATTACCATACGAACGAAACCAGTT
>CANBZV010000116.1 GCA_947373945.1 Moraxellaceae bacterium | reverse complement strand
GTTTTTGGCCGTAACCATGTTTGCTCAAAACGTTGCGGGTCATGGTCTAGGCCATAAATTTCACCACGCTCATACCAACAGAAAAACTGCGTCGATAACGGCGTCGATAACTCCGAATAATCGACTTTCCCGCGCAAATGCGGCATTTTTTCATACAGTTTTTCTAACAAGCGCTGAGTGAATTGCTCTTTTAGCTCATCGTAGTCGGCACCGCGTTTACCCCACGGCTTGTCAGCCCATTGCTCGACCCACTCCCACGGACAGGGCGCAACAATTTCAATCGTCGAACGGTCAGGATAACGCTCGCTAAACGACGGGTCTTTAGCGGACGGAAACGAGATATAAACCATCGGAATATCTTTTTTTGGATCGGCCAAAAAGCCTTTTATCGACTGTTCGTAATTCTCGTTAGGATAAATCCAGAAGTTGGTTTTCGGCAGCTTTAAATCTTCCGCCGTTTCTTTGATGCCAATGTATAAACACAAGCTTGCCATCGACGGTCTTACTTGTTTCATCTTCTGCGTATAGCCGGTTTTCTGTGATACTTCACTCGGCAATAAACGGTTGAAGGTATTCACGACACCCGCGTTACTAATGACAATCGGCGAACGCACATCGGTGCCGTCTTTCATACGCACGCCGACCGCTTTGCCGTTTTCGAGCAGAATTTTCTCGACCGAGGCATAGGTAAAGACTTCGCCACCGGTTTTTTGAATTTGCGGGATGATGGTTTCTGCCATGCGTGACGCGCCACCAATAGGATAATAGCCGCCATACAAATAATGCTTGGCGATGAGCGCATGAATCAAAAAGCTCGACTCGGCGGGCATCATGCCGTTGTCACCCCATTGCCCAGTTAAATAGGCAATCAAAGTTTGATTCGACGTCAACTCTTCCAGCACTTGCCGTGTCGGCTGATTAAAATACGCCGGTTTGATGCGATCACGAACAAACTTTGATACTTTCGCCAATTTGTTGGGCAACATACGCTCAACGGTAAACAACTGCATCGCATCCGCGACTTTGCCCAACCGGACGATATATTCGTCAATCGCCGCTTGTTCTTGCGGGAAGCGCTGTACCAAATTATTGCGAAAGTTGTCACGACCCGCGACCAAATCAAAATGGTCGTCGCCTAAGTGAATGCGGTCATAACACGGATCCATTGCCTCCCATTGCAATTGGTCATTACTGATAAAATCAAACAACCGCCGCGCCAAGGTCGTTTTGACACCGACATCACCAATATAATGGACACCGACATCCCACTCGTAACCGTTACGGCTGTAGCTATGAGTAAACCCGCCCGCCGTGTAGTGCTGTTCAAACACCGCCACTTTATAGCCAAAACTGGATAGACAAGCGGCAGCGGTCAAACCACCAATCCCTGAGCCAATGACAATGGCATCATAATCGCCATTCAAACGATTCGCGCGATAGCGTTTGCCAATACGAATAGTGCTGGGCGTCAGACCAGAGCTGGCTTTTTTCGGGCTGATAACGGCGTCGGTCATAGCAATGTCCTCTTGTAATCGGGGTGTAATAGACCATTGGCGAGCAAGTGCGTGACACTCTGCGCCAAAAAGTCGAGATTTTTATCTGCTCCGCTCGTGACGGGCGTATAGTCAACCAATCCATCGATACACAGCATCGACATACCATGCACCAGCGACCACGCACAGGTGGTGAGCATATCGAGCGGCAATGGCTGAAATATGCCCTGCTCCAGCCCTTGTTTAATGGTGTTGCGGAGCATCGCAAACGACGCACTCGAGCATTTTTTTAAATCAGGAAAACGGTCGCGTTCGACCATACGCTGACCAAACATCAAGCGATAATGAGCGGGATGATGAATGGCATAGTCGATATAACCGACACCAATACGCTGCAACGCCGTCAAGGTATCGCAAGGCTCCGTGCCCAACTGCTGTTGCATACTCAAGGTCAAACCCATAAAACCATCGCTGGCAATCGCCGCCAATAACGCGAGCTTGTCTTCAAAATGCCGATACACCGCCGTCGGTGACACTCCTACATCTGCTGCCAAGGCGCGCAAACTGAGTTTGGCGACACCGTCGGCCTGTAAGCGCAGAATCGCGGCATGAATCAAGGCTTCGCGCAGGCTGCCGTGGTGATAATTGGGTTTAATCAGCGCTTCAGTGGTCATAATCGGGTCTTATCAAAAAGTTAATCCGCGCTATTAAATCGCCTTTATCGGGCGCGTCAATGATTAAAGCCGACGCCTTTAGCCATCAATGACGCTGAGGCGATAATAAGCACCAACAAGATCATTTCGGTGGTCAGAATTCGGCTGATGACGACAAAATCTTGCTCAGAAATCACGGGCACCTGACCTTGGCGGGTTTCTTTACGCCACGATAAAAACTTGATGGTGGGATAAATAGACAACAAGCCAATGACAATAAACAAGGTTAATTTCAAATGAAAAAACGGACTGGCAAAATAAAAGGCACTACCCTTTTCAAAATAAAAAACGCGCAAAAAGCCAACAACCAACAATAGCGCCGCAAAAATGCCATACCACGTATCCGCCACTTGCATGTGCAGTGCCTCGCGCTGACTGAGTTGACGATTAAATGTTAACCATTCGAAAAATAAGGTCGCTGCCAAGCCAAACGCGGCAACGAAATGTAAACCAGCAAACAGTGCATTTATCATCATCAAACTCCCCCATGCTGTCGTGTTACGTCGCGCTTTCGCTTCTGGTCGTCACTTATGGCGGAGATATCAACCGCAGACGTCCAAATTCAATTGGCAATCACCTTGTAATGATGAACAGCATAAGCCCTAATGTTAACACTGTCAACATAAGATCAAAAATAAAGCGTCCTGTACGACGCAGTCGCTAGGCTTTGTGGTGTCAAGAACAGGTCGCGAGAGGTTAAAATTCTGGATTGACGATGATGTGATGAATTGAACCGTGTAGACCACGCCCAACCTGAGCGAGTCGTGTGCACGGGTAAAACGGATCCCGCGTAACTTCTACGTTATCTAAAACGCGCCCGATCTACATAAAAAAGTGTGTTGATTAATGGCTGGCAAGCTGATGGCGGATTGCGCCTCCACCTGCTGCTGCAAGCTCCGTGATGTCTTTTTCCATTCGGTGATTGCGCAGTTTTATTCCCCGCTTTTCCACGTCTTGTTCGCCAATAAAACGATAACCTTTGGCGGTAAAAAAATCTTTGGATGCCTCGCTCGCCAACGTAAACAAACGGGGAATACGTTGTTGCTCTGCCAAGCGCTCAATTTTATGTAACAAGGCCGATGCAATACCCTGATGCTCGTAATTTGGATGGATATAAATCAAATCAATTTTGCCTGTTGGCTCAAAGCGAATAAAGCCGGTAACAGTTTTTTCAAAGGTCGCTACCAGCACGACACCACTATTCAACCGCTGCTCCCACGCATGCAAATCCAAACTAGCCGCTGCCCAAGCATCAATTTGCTCATGGTTGTAATAACGTGAGCCAATTTTATAAATTGACCGTTTAAAGACATGGAGTACAGCAGGCATATCCGTGGGGGTATAGTGACGAATATGGTAACGTGCAGCGAAGTTGTCCATAACGAGATCCTCTCAAAACCTTCACTCATGCAAAATCAAACGGATGCCGAAGCAACCAGTCTTTCACCATTTGTAGACGTTGTTCTGGGCTATTTTCTTCCAACAATAACTGTTGTTCATCTAAAGATAAAGGCAATGCCTCAGCCAAACGCCACGCCAACGAACCTGCTTCGGTCAACATATCGCCGCACTCGGCAAATGACTCAGCAATGGGCTGCAAGTTTTGCGGAATGGGCACTACAGGATCAGGAGCCAGCCACTCTACCTTTGCCCGCGTCAAACCATCTGTTTCAACATTAATGCCAACAATTTTAAAGCGGCGCTCACCCACAGCAATAGCGGCCAAACTCCCATCGACTAGCGCTACCTGCTGCACGATATAAGCAGCACAACCGATATCATATGGAAACGCCGGCTCACCCACTTCTTTGCCATAACGAATACGTACGATACCAAAAGGATGCGTTTTGCCACATTCATCAAGTAAACGACGATAACGTAATTCAAATACCCGCAATGGCAACTCACCTTGCGGATAAAGCACATTATTTATCGGGAAAAGTGGCAAGTCGTATGTCATCTCCAGCGATCCACATGTTATTACTTTTAAGTAAAACCGAGTTACACAAACCAATTATGTTGGCATCCGTCACTCTCAGTTAGACCGAGCATGCCGTGATGTCGCCATAATGATGAAATGTCCATTATTTTTAGCCTAGTTCAAATGCACAAAAATGTGAGACGAAAAGATGAGCGACGGTAAAAAAAGGAGTTAAGGCTAAAATTAGCGCAATCTAGATTCTGTAGCGCCGCAAGACACGCTATAGTTAGACCATGGATTGAGGATTATCTATGCCTTTAAGTCGCCGATTATTACAACCATTATTATCTCGTGCGCTGATTCATCCCCGTTTACGCTCTTTGCTTCAAGCACGTCACGAGTGGTTAAGACGAATGCGCCGCCACCCTCATCAAGTGGAGGTGTGGTTACGCCTGAATGACCCCTATAGCTATTTGCTGATTCAGGTTCTACCGCGTTTTCTTGAACATTTTCCCGTACAATTGCTGATTAAAATTGTGCCTTACCAAGAGCCTGACCATACCTATAGCCATACCTTGCGTGATGCGTGGTATCTAGCGCAATTTCATCAATTAAGCTTCCATGACTTTCAATCACCCAACGAAGATGCCTGTTTTATTGCCAGTCAATTGCTACTCGCCAAGCACAATTTGTCTACTCATGATTTTTTGATTCTCGCCAAACAGGTTTTAAGTTGTTTATGGGAACATCAGCCCCACAAACTGTCCACCTTAGCGTTGCGCTTTCCATTACTTGCGGCTACTGCCACCCATAAAAAACTCGCTGCTGCCGAGCAGCAATTAAGCGATAGCGGCCACAGCAAAACAGCGCAGTTATATCATCAGGGTGAATGGTATTGGGGCTTGGATGATCTGGGCGAATTAGGGCAACAACTCACTGACATGGGGCTAAACCAACTTGCCCATCAATTCAGTATTAATAATGACCCCATTTATCAAAATAATGATTATTTGATAAATGACTGGGAACAGTTAGCGACGATTCGGGCGCAAAAATACCAACTCGATTATTTCTTTAGTTTTTCAGACCCGCTGTCATACCTTTGTTTACCACCTGTGATTGCCTTGGCCGAACACTACCAATTAAAACTTCGACTCAAACCGATATTACTCGCCCCCCTTGATGATGATTTAAGTGTACTCTGGTACAACCCATTAAATCGTCTGGCACGTTTGGCAAAAAAATATCAGTTAGCGTTTGGCCCCATTTGCTTGCCAACCATAGAAGGCTTACAAGCATGCATGACCATTTTTGAACTCGCTAAAGCACAAGGACTTGAGCAGCAAATCACCTTGGCCTTATTGCAAGGCATTTGGGCTGAGGGCAAAGATATGAGTTATTTGCCCCACCTTCAGCAGCTGCTTAGCCAGCACCATTGCCCGATACCAAAACTGAAAAAACAGTTAAAGTTGCGGGAATGGCTGCCTAAAATCGAACAATACACAGTAGAATGGTCGGAACTAGAAATATCAGAATTACCCAGTTTTTATCTACAAGGAGAAAGGCGCATTACCTTTTGTGGAGCCCACCGACTTTGGGCGATTGAAATGGCCATTGTAGACAATATGAAACTCATAGGAAGTGTTTAGGTAACTTATGTCGGCAATAAAAACAACGATGAAAGTGTTGCGCCTATTTTTACCCCGCAGCTTTACAAAACAGTTGGGGTTGTTGTCTGCTTGTTCATTATTAGCTGCCTTAGTGTTATTTGCGATTACTATTTATAATCAACAGCAAGAAATAAATCAAAAAAGTGCATTCAATCAAGGTACATTGGTTATTCGTAATCTCAGCACTATTGTTGAACAAGATGTCTTGATTGCAAATACCAAATCAATTCGTAATTTATTATTAAATACTGCCATTTTTACCGAAATCAGAGAAATTATTATTACTGATAAAACGGGTAGAGTCTTAGTACATGTGAAACATGAACCTAATGAAGACCCCGTTGAAGAACCTAGTAGCTCTGTACTTAAATTGCCGAAAAGCACTAATCTTAATTATCAGATTGATACTGCCAATAGTAATATTGATTTTTGGCAACCCATTGGTGATTATGGTTGGGCTTATATGCTTTATGACTATTCCAGCCAATCCGACAGTTATTTAGAGATTCTCAAAAAAGCCTTAGTCACAGCAATAGCTATCTCGATGTTCGCGGGTATTGGTTTCTTTTATATTCTACGTAGCCCAATTAAACATCTGAATAAACTGATTGATTTTGCCAAATCACTTGACGTTTATAAAGGCCTGAAGGAAATTCATATTGATTCACATATTGATGAGATTATTGATTTAAATCAGGCTTTGAATCAATCAGCCATGCGTTTATATGAGCAAAGCCAAAAACTGATTCAATCGGAAGCGCGCTATAGCCATGTCATTGACAATGTCCATGAGATTATTTTTCAGACCGATAATCAAACCATTTTCACGTTTTTAAATCCCGCATGGCAAGATGTCACCGGCTTTCCAGTAGAAAGCACTCAACGTAAACCAATGGTTGATTTCATTCACCCTGACCTGCAAAAAGACGTCTTTCATCTGCTGCAAAAACTGTTTAATGGTGCTGCCGATCAAGTGCGCTGTGATACCCAAATCATCACCGCTTCCCATGAACATCGCTGGATTCATTTGTGGATTAGTCTGATTTACGATGCTACGGGCGCAGTATGTGGTACGACGGGCACGATTAACGACATTACCACCCGTAAACAAACCGAAGGCGCATTGATCGCCGCCAAAGAAGCTGCCGAACTAGCCACACGGGCAAAAAGTGAATTTTTGGCGACCATGAGCCACGAAATTCGTACGCCCATGAATGGCATTTTGGGCATGGCGCAACTTTTGTTAGAGACACCACTGAATCAGGAACAACAAGAATACTCCCGAATTCTCTACCATTCTGGCCAAGCGTTATTAACGATTATTAACGACATTCTCGACTTCTCGAAAATTGAAGCGGGTAAACTGACGATTGAACAGATTCCGTTCGACCTGCAACGGCTATGTGAAGAAGTCTGTGATTTATCCTTATCGCAAGTCAATGCCAAAAATATTGAACTGGTGCTGTCCTATCATCCAAGTTGTCCACGCGCCTTGATTGGCGACCCGAACCGGATTCGGCAAATTCTGTTAAACCTATTGGGTAATGCGGTTAAATTTACCAATACTGGCTATGTTGCCATCAAAGTCTCGGCCGACGTGATTACCCCTGCTCATGTAGAAATCAATCTGGAAATCATTGATACCGGTATTGGTATTCCTATTGATAAACAAGGCAAGCTATTCCAGCTCTTTTCGCAAGCCGATGCATCAACCACCCGACGCTTTGGCGGTACCGGTTTAGGTTTAGCGATTTGCAAAGGCTTATCGGAACTGATGGGCGGTAATATCAGCTTAACTAGCACGCCTAGTCAGGGTTCAACGTTTAAAGTTGCCCTTAGCCTAAAACGTCAGCACGCTGTCGAACGCTCGTTGCCGCACTACCCCGAATTGTACTTTATGCCCATCCTGATTATTGATGCGCTGGCAATAAACCGTAATTACATTAGTGATTGTTTGCAGCGTTATGGTATGCGCGTAGAAACGGCGGCATCTGCCGAAGAAGGCTTAGTCAAACTGAAATTGATGAATCACCTATCACCACGCACTCCGTTTATTATTATTGATAGTCAATTAGCCAAATCAGCCGAAGGTGTGACCTTTGCTCACTCGGTACGCCAGAATCCGCAACTTGCCAATAGCCATCTAATTTTGATGAGCCAAACGGCGCTACGTAACCTGAATCCGTCGCTCTATAATTCCTTTAATGGCTTTATCGCCAAACCGATTCGCTTTTATGCGCTAATCAACGAAATTGCAGCGTTGCACGTGGGTAAAAAGACCTTCCTGCAGTCTCAAGAATCCGGCAAAGACGAAGCTCATAAAGAAATCGAAGAACCTAGTACGCCGCTAGCTGTCGTACACTCGCCATTCAAAGCTTATGGCAAAATGAATGTCCTGTTGGCTGAAGATAATATCGTCAACCAAAAAGTCGCGGTCAAAATGTTGGAAAAAGCAGGGATGGTGGTTGATGTGGCGAACAATGGCAAGGAAGCGGTGCAACTACTGCAAGAGAAGCAATATGACATTGTCTTTATGGACTGCCAAATGCCCGAGATGGATGGTTTTGATGCCACCCGTGCAATTCGTCTCGCTGAGCA
>CANBZV010000115.1 GCA_947373945.1 Moraxellaceae bacterium | reverse complement strand
GGACGCAAACCATCACCCAACGAGAACGAGACATCATAGGCTTTCATGATCTCGCAGATGTCTTCAAAATGCGTGTACAAAAAGTTTTCTTTATGATGCGCCAAACACCATTTCGCCATGATTGAACCACCACGGGAAACGATACCCGTCAGACGCTTAGCGGTCATCGGAATATAGCGCAACAAGACACCGGCATGGATAGTGAAATAATCGACACCTTGCTCGGCTTGTTCAATGAGCGTATCGCGGAAAATTTCCCAAGTTAAGTCTTCAGCGACACCGTCCACTTTTTCCAAGGCTTGATAAATCGGCACCGTACCAATAGGCACAGGCGAATTACGTAAAATCCATTCTCGCGTTTCGTGAATATTTTTTCCCGTCGACAGATCCATGATCGTGTCCGAACCCCAACGAATCGCCCACGTCATTTTCGCCACTTCATCTTCAATAGACGAAGCCAACGCCGAGTTACCGATATTGCCGTTGATTTTCACCAAGAAATTACGGCCAATAATCATTGGCTCCAATTCTGGATGGTTGATGTTGGCTGGAATGATCGCCCGTCCTAAAGCTACTTCTTGACGGACAAACTCAGCGGTAATTTCTTTAGGGATCGCCGCACCAAACGACTCGCCAGCATGTTGATTTAACAAGCCATTGGCACGCGCTTCCTGCAATTTCAGATTTTCACGAATGGCGATGTATTCCATTTCATGAGTAATAATTCCGCGTTTCGCGTAGTGCATTTGCGAGACATTTTTACCGGCAACAGCACGGCGCGGCTGGCGCAAATGACCAAAACGCAACGGCGCAAGTGCAATATCTTTTTCGCGCTGACGGCCATAATACGAACTTAAACCTGCCAACTGCTCATTATCATCACGCTCAACAATCCAGTTTTCCCGAATCGCTTGTAAGCCTTGACGAATATCAATCGTCGCATTGGGATCGGTATAAACCCCCGAGGTGTCATAAACGACCACAGCAGCGTTTTTTTCGCCGCCTAAACCCGTAGGCGTGTCATCAAGGATGATTTCGCGCATGGGCACTTGAATATCGGCACGTGAGCCTTGGACATAGACTTTACGAGAAGAAGGAAAGCCTTTTACTGAGGCGGTATCAACTTGAGCGTTTTCACTTAAAAAATGGGAGGTAGTCATACTAGGAATCTGTGTCATCAAGTAGGCAATAGAATGGGGGCGACTATACCCTTGTCGCTACACGGATGCCACTAGGCAAGCGATTGTGTTGATAATCGGCACGTAAAAAACTGTAGTTGATATTGCTTTAGCGAGCATAAACCAATACCCTCGCTCTATTGTCCATACTCATCGGTATGTTGTTATGCGTCGTTTACTTTCTGCTCTGATTGTTGCTTCTGGTTTTGTACCTGCTTGTTATGCGTTAGACCTTGCACAGGCCTATGAACAAGCCATGAAAAATGACCCTCAGTGGGCATCTACCACCAATCAATACTTGTCTGATAATGAAAAAGAAGCCCTTAGCCACGGCGCTCTGTTGCCAACGGTGGGTTTGTCTGCGAGCTACAATCGCACTAAAGTGAGTCCTGATACAGGCTCCAGCTATGACTTTAATGGCACACAACTGGCGTTACAGTTGCGCCAGCCCTTGTATCGCCCTGACTTGTGGCGCGCGTATCAAAAAACGCAAACATTAACATCTGTAAATGAGGCGAACTATCGCCAAAAGCAACAAGAACAAGTACTACGCGTCAGTGAAGCGTACTTCAATGTCTTGCGTGCTGAAGAAACCCTAAGCTCTGCGAAAGCCGAAGAAGCCGCCCTCAAACGGCAACTGGAACAAGCGCAAAAACGCTTTGATGTGGGCTTAATTGCCAAAACTGATGTTCTGGAGGCGCAAGCACAACTTGACGGCTCTACCGCTAGCCGCATCAGTCAGGATGTTAGCCTGGCTAGTGCTCGTGAAACATTAACATCCATTATTGGTACCGATGGCGGCCAACTGTCAGGCTTACGCGCTGATTTTATCATTACCCCACCACAACCAAACACGCCGGACGACTGGGTCAAATTATCGCTCGATAAAAACCCGCAATTAGCGTCGGCACGCTTTACCTACAAAGCAGCGCAACAAGCACGTGACGAACAGCGTAGTGGCTATCTGCCTACCCTCGATTTTGTTGCCTCTGCCGCCAAAACCGACAATGGCAATGGTAACGCCCGTTCGTTTAACAATGGCCAACAAATTGTTGCCGGCTTAGAGATGCAATGGGCCTTGTATGCAGGTGGCCGCACCAATATCGCCGTCAAACAAGCCAGCTATGCTAGTGATGCTGCGCGTGACCAAGTAACGTCTGTTGAGCGTCAATTAACGACGCAAACACGTACCGCTTATTTGAATGTTTCTGCCGATAGTTACCGTGTTGCTGCGCGTCAACAAGCCGTTAAATCGTCAGAAGCGGCGTTAGCAGCGACTAAGGCGGGTTATGATGTTGGCACACGGAATATTGTTGATGTATTACTGGCTGAGCGTACCGTTTATGCGGCTAAACGTGACTATGCCAACTCGCGTTATGACTATGTCATTAACACCCTTAAACTGCGTTCGGCCAGTGGCCAACTCAGTGAGCTGGATATTAAAGAGTTGAATGGTTGGTTGGGTCAATAATCTGGCCGCAACAGTAAAAAGGCAGACCTAGGTCTGCCTTTTTTATTGCTAACGCCAACGCATTAATAAGACTGACAAACGTTAACGCCAATCACGCCAACAACAATCAACGACGTAAAAAACAACTTGCTGACTGAATAAGCCTCATTCAAGAAACAAAACGCAATCAAGTTTGAAATCGTCAACACCGACCCCGTAATCACCGAAGATGCAAAACCCAACTCGTAAGTTTTCAACACTTTCGACCATGTCACAAAAGCGACGGTATACGACACCATCGCCATTGCCATATACAGCGCTTTGCTTTCGTGAGCGTAAACACGCGCCAGATACGTACCAAAGACATTAAAGAAGATGGTCAATGCGATATAAAGGCTGCCTAAACTCATCTTTAATCCCCAGTCAAAAACTTGCTACAACATCATTCCCAGTGCAACTGGGCATTCAACGGCTAACGCCATCGTCAGAGTGGCGAATGCGGCCCCTACGATTTCAGCGCTAGCGTAATTGATCGTCTTTGATGGCGACTAACTGCGTACTGGTCGTATGCTGTTGCACGCCTCCGCGCTTATTTTTTGTTTTAAACACCTTCGCCGTATCATCCAGCAAGGTATAGAGCACAGGTACAACCACCAGCGTCAGAAAGGTTGAAGTCAATACGCCACCAATCAATGCATGAGCCATTGGTGCGCGCTGCTCTGCTCCTTCACCCAAGCCCAGCGCCAGTGGCACCATCCCCATCACCATCGCCGCTGTTGTCATTAAAATCGGGCGCAAACGGGTTCGGCCTGCACAGATTATGGCCTGCTCTCGATTCATGCCCTCAGCAACCGCTTTTTGAATAAAATCAACCAGCAAGATGGCATTTTTGGTCACTAGCCCCATTAACATGACAATACCAATGATCGAAAAGATGTTGAGCGTACTTCGGAAAACAAACAAAGCCAAAAATACGCCAACTAGTGACAAGGGTAACGACGACATAATCGTTAGCGGATGCAAGAAGCTGTTGAATTGCGCGCCTAACACAAAGTAAATAAACAACACTGCCAACATTAAGGCGATTTTGGCATAGCCCAATGACTCTTCCATATCCTTGTTTTGACCTTGGGTTTGAAAGCGATAACCCGCAGGCAACACCATTGCTTCTGCCACATCTTTCATATCGGCTCCAACATCGCCTGCTGGTCTGTCGATGACATTGGCCGAAAACAGCACTTCACGATAACGATTACGACGATTAATTTGCGATGCCCCTTGAGCGTCATCAATATTAGCGACTTGGCCCAACGTAATCATTTCTGGCTGGCCAGTCGCCGGATTGATATGGCTACTGGCTAACGGCAGACTCCAAATATCATTGCTGCTTTGGCGATCAGCTTCTGCTAATTGTACGCGCACATCATAATTTTCACCCTGCGCATCTTGCCAAGTGGTGACGGCATCACCCGCGAGTAAGGGCCGTAAGGCCGTGCCAATTTGACTGACAGACAATCCCGCATCCGCTGCTCGCTCCCGATCAACATGAATGGCATACGCTGGCCGCGCTTCTTTTAACGAGCTTTCTAAATCAATAACACCTTTGATATGACTAACTCTTGACTGATACTCAGCGGCTATTTTTCTTAATTCTGTTAAGTCCTGCCCCTGCAAGGAAATTTGAATGGGCTTTAAACCACCGCTAATTGACTCTTTGGCGGCGGCAACCGACGTCACCTCAACACCAGTCATATTCGTTAAGCGTTCACGCAACAGGTTGACTAACTCTTTTTGCGGCAAACTACGTTGCTGCTTCGGCACTAAACGCACACGAATGCTGACTCGGTTTTTGCCTGCATCACTACCACTATTAATGGTGGCATAAGTCGCCACTACTTCTGGATAGCTGCGAATCACCGCTTCAATCTGCTCTATTTTTTGCTGGCTATACGCCAATGACGAGCCTACAGGCGTCGACAGTTTGATACTGATTTCGCTTAAATCAGGCTCAGGCACAAACTCTTTGCCTACCTGTGTTGATAACAGCAATGCCACCAAAAGCGATACCGATGAAATAATAAGCGTGTCACGGCGATGTTTTAACGCCCAACGAATGACACGGGCATAGACCTGACCGAGCCGCTCCAGACTGTTATCGAACCACGACAACATTCGCTCCAAACCTTGACCAAACGGCGTGGTGCTAAAACGTGAAGGCTTTTGAAAACGTTGAAGAAATTTATCTAAGCGCTCATCACCGCTATGGTGGTTGCGATGAGCATCAGGATCATGCCAAATACTCGACAACATGGGATCAAGGGTAAAACTGACTAACATCGACAACAATACGGCACACGAAACCGCGATACCAAACTGATAAAAGAATCGACCAATAATCCCGCCCATAAAGGCAACGGGTAGAAAAACCACGACAATCGTCAACGTTGTAGCTAACACGGCAACGCCAATTTCACGCGTACCATCCATTGCCGCATGATAAGCACTTTTGCCCATTGCCGCATGACGAACAATATTTTCCCGTACCACAATCGCATCATCAATCAACAAACCGATGGACAGCGACAATGCCATCAAGGTCATGGTATTGAGCGTCAAATTGAAGAGATATAGACAGAAAATCGTTCCTAACAACGCAATTGGCAGCGTTAAACTAGTAATCACCGTGGAACGCCAAGAGCCTAAAAATAAAAAGACGACGGTAATGGCGAGAATCGCCCCTTCAATCAGCGTTGACTCGACATCATGTAACGACGCACGGATGGAGCGGGCACTATCTGCCACTTCCAGCATGCTGACCCCAGTCGGTAAATCTGGGCGTAACTCATCCGCTGCTGCGCGCACTGCATCAACAACGGCTATGGTATTGGCACCTGACATCTTAATAATATCAATACTGACTGCGCGGTGACCATTGACTAACGCTAACGAGGCTGGCTCTTGTTCGCTATCAATCAATTCAGCGACCTGTGATAAATACACGGGTGATTGGCCACGTGTAGCGACAATCATTTTCTGGAAATCTTCGGGGGAGGTCATGCGTCCTTCGACTTGCACCACACGCTCTTGAACACCGCTAGTGACTGTGCCTGAAGGCATATCCATGCTATCGGCGCGCAAGGTATTCAACACTTCGCCGACACCAATGCCCAAGGCCTGCATCCGTTCTGGTTGTAGATGAATGGCTATTTCACGCCGTAATCCACCTACGACTTCAATTTTGCCCACGCCAGCAACATTTTGCAGACGACGTAATACTTGCTGTTCAACAACGGTGGTTAAATCACGGGTAGAGAGGCGCTCAGACTGAAAGGCAATCGACATAACTGGAGCAGATTCGGGACGATAACGCTCAACCAGTGGCTCTTTGATATCGTTACGGAAACGACTACGGACACTGGCTACTTTGTCGCGCACATCTTGCACCGCAACGCCAATGGACACGCCAAGGACAAACTCAACGGCAATACGTGAACGGCCTTCATAGGAAGTGGAAATAATACGACGGACACCGGGCACGGTATTGATGCTGTCTTCTAACGGTCTGGTGACTTCATTCTCAACCGCTTCAGGAGCTGCACCGGCATACTCTGTTGTCACCATGACATAAGGAAATTCGATGTCAGGAAATTCTTCTACACTCAAAGAACGCCATGAAAACAAGCCGAGTACCATCAGGGCGAGCATCATCATCGTCGCCAACACCGGGCTTTTAATGGAAATGCGCGTTAGCCACATAATTAACGCACTCCTTTCATGCGTACCATTCGCCCCTCATTGCCTGGCAATGGTGGTAATAGTAGCACTCGCGCTCCCTCTTCAATTCCTTTGACCAAGACCAGACCATGCGCTTCATCACGCCGACCCAACGTCACAATTTGTGCCGTTAAACGATGATCGCGAATGACATGAACTTGTATTTTTCCTTCGGACTCTTGCACGGATGAAAAAGGCACCGCCACACCTGCTAAGGCATTGCCATCACTAATCACCCCTTTAGCAAACAACCCGCCACGTAACTCACCACCGACGTTGTCAACAAGGATATAGACATCAACACGCCGACTACCTGCTCGGGCAACCGGATTAATACGGGTGATACGCCCAGTAAAATTTTGATAGCCAAAGCCATCTGCGGTAAAACTGACATTTTGCCCGACACGAATAGCAGAGACATCCGTTGATGCCACTTGCGCCACCAGCTCCACTTGCGACAAATCGACAATCTTTAACACCGGCGTATTGGGGGCAACGCTTTGTCCGGTATCAACCATACGCTCAGCAATGACCCCAGCAAATGGCGCACGAATGACTACATCCGCCAATTGCTGACGCATCTGGGTGACGGAGGCTTCCGCCGACTTGACTTGTGCTAAGCGGATATCAACCTGTTTTTCGCCATTAACTAAATCGTTGTCAGACACATAGTCTTGTTTGCGCAATGGTCGCATCCGTTCAAGATTTTGCTGGCTGAGAGACAACTCTGCTTTAGCCGACTGCAATGAAGCTTCTGCCTGCTGCAACCGCGCTCTTAAATCCCGACTATCTTGACTGAGTAACACTTGACCCGCTTTGACACTCTGGCCTTCACGCACGGCAATGGCATTGATTTCACCTGTGACACGGGCATTGAGGATGGTTTGTCTAACGGGCGACAACGTTCCAGTAATGGCAATATCATGGGCGATACGCGTGTTGACCGCCGTTGCGATGTCACTGGGTGACAACTCCAAATACTTTTCTTCAGCATTCATTTTGCTACGCGAATCATCGGGCCACCACCATAACACGGCAAAAATGAACGCCCATAGACTCATCTGCACATAAGGATGCTGGCCAATTATTGCCTTAGCTTGAGCCATGTTTATAGCCTCCCACTTTCAAAATAGGGAATGAGATCACTATCCAGAATGGGTAACGACTCTTCACGGAACGCCGCCGTGTATTGATACGCTTTGAGGGGGATAGTGCGAAAATCTTCTAACACATTTATTCTTGGGTCACTTTCTGCAATTGTCAGGGTCACCGCACGACTCCCGCGCGTACCAGCCATCAGCCATGCACGATGTAATAATGCGCGAAAGGCATCACTATCATTCGGTGTCGTTAATGGAGAATGCAACGCCAAGTAGTCGAATGTTTGCCCTTTGGCGGGTAACACAAAGCCACCCGTCAACGAGCTCCAGATATTATAAAAAGGCCGAAACAACGCCACAGAACGACTGTAATCAACAACACGCGTTTGTTTAAAGGTTTTTTGATTCCACAAACCGACCAAACCACGCACGTCATTGTCGTCATCGAGTAGCAGCAAGAAATCACTGATTTTCAAGCCATTAAAATAGGGCACGCCAGCTTCTAAATCCCAAAAATTATAGGCTGGCAAAAACTGATAATACGCCGCCATGCCTTGAATAAAGCGGTTCATCGCCGGAATATCGGCCACGCTAGCGACACGTACATTCGCGCTCAGTGCATTAGGCTGGCACTTACGCCCAGTAATGGTATGAGTGATGATGCCGCCCATCGGCTTAAATAACGGCAACCCGGCACGACCACCTTCTAACGCCCCACGAGACTTGTCGTTTTCTTCCAAAATCACCGACTGATACCAACTATCCTGAATACAATCACGCACCGCACGATTGATGTAAATTAGCACCCGACTACCCTGATATTCGGCAGCAATGCGTAAGTCTGAACCATAACGAATGGTTTGTGCCTGACCATCAACAAAAACTTCACGATGACCTAGATTAACCATCGCGACCACGGTTTTATCACTACGACGTTCGACGACCATTGT
>CANBZV010000114.1 GCA_947373945.1 Moraxellaceae bacterium | reverse complement strand
GTCTCATCGTGCATATGTTGGGCGTAACATTGCTAGTCGCCCGCTTGCTACATGGCTATGCATTATCATTTAGTGAGGAATTTAAATTTGGTCGATTTTGGGGAACAGCACTAACGTTTACCTTGTTAGGCGTAGGCGGTTTGCTTTGTCTTTATCAAGTCTTACAAGCCCGTTGATAAAACTGCATGACAACGATAGATCAACTCTTGCTACTAGCTACAGAGATGATCTATCGCTACTTAAGCTGTCAACACTAAGGTTTGACGATATCCAACAGCTCAACTTCAAATACCAAAACCGAATTAGGCGGTATCGGGCCACCGCTTTGCTCGCCATAGGCCAAGTTAGCGGGGATAGTGAATTTATATTTTGAGCCAACAGACATCAATTGCACACCTTCTGTCCAGCCAGCAATCACTTGATTTAATGGGAAGGACACAGGCTCGCCACGTTTGATAGAGCTATCAAAGACTGTACCGTCCAACAACTTGCCTTCATAGTGAACTTTCACGGTATCGGTTGCTTTAGGTTTTGCGCCTGTGCCTTCTTTAATAACTTCATACTGCAAGCCAGACGCTGTGGTTTTTACACCTGCTTTTTTAGCATTTTCCGCTAAGTACGCAGTACCTTTAGTAATCGCTTCGGCAGCATCTTTCTTATGCTTGTCTTCAGCTTCTTTCTTCATCCGTGTTTCAAAAGCCATCAACACCGTTTTCATTTCTTCTTGAGTCAACGAGCCTGCTTTTTTGGCATAAGCATCATCAAATCCTGCCTGATAATTAGCCACATCAAGCTTGGGTAACTGACCGCTCATCGACTTACCAGTCATAAAGCCAATACTGTATGCCGCTTTCGCATCTTCACTATCCAGCTTTGCTGGTTTTTTATCATTGTTGCAAGCCGTAATCGCTAGCGCAACCAACAGCATGGAGCTGCCTATCATTAGCTGACGTTTCATCGTGATGACCATTTCCACATAATCTTAAAAAGAGCTCGAAAGTTACACGATTGGCTCAACAGATGCTATGGAATCCTAAACTTGCACAACAAAATCGCCAACATTTTACAACGTATTTAAATCAACGGGCTGTTGCTCCGGCCTATCCCAACGCTGCCATTCCGCTTTTAGCCAAGCATAAAACACAGGAGCCGCAACCACACCAATCAAACCAAACAAACGCTCCATCACTAACATCCACAATAAAATCTCCCATGCCCGCGCATTAATCTGTGTGCCGACAATACGTGCATTCACAAAATACTCGAGCTTGTGTACAACAATCAAAAAGCATAAGGCCGCCACGGCGACACCAAAAGAGTGGCTCAAACTAATAACGGTGATCACCGAATTGGAAATCAAATTACCGACTACTGGTAATAGCCCTGCAATAAAAGTTACCGCAATCAAGGTTTTAACTAACGGTAGATGAACACCAAACAAGGGCAAAACCACCAGCAAATAAAGTGCGGTCAAGCTAGTATTTAGGGCCGATATTTTTACTTGCGCTAACGCGACCCGCCAAAACGAATCACGTAATGCACTGATTTGTATTAATAAACGCGTACTGACCGGACCAAAAGTTGACGAGCGAATAGCATCACCAACAGCCACTAATGCGCCTAACAAGACACCAAACAACGCAAGACCGATTCCTTTTAGCGCACCCAACCCGAAGGTGCCAATTTCTGCCGCGTGAGTACGTAGCCACTCACTCATTTTGGTCAGTAAATCACTTTGTTGCGGCAATGCTTGGCCAATGCTTTCTGGCAACCACGAACGTGCCGAGGTTAAGATGTCGCTCATTTTGAGCATCAAATCATGAATATCGGTACTGGTTTTTAAGGCCAAATGCACACCTGCGCCAGCGGCAACGAGTACGAGCACTACCAAGACTGTCACTAAGGTAGCTGCTACCCATTTAGAACGCATAGAACGAATACGCTCATCGACAATCGTGTCTGAAAAACGGGTAACCACACTAAACGCGAGTAATCCTGTATACACAGGAATCAATAGCCCAAGTTTAACTAAGGAAAGAAATAGTGTTGCAACGACAACAAAAGTGAGAAAACGGGCGTGGCGTGGACACCAAGAGACATCAGCCCTCATGTCAGATTCCTTGAGAAAGACAAGGCATCATTTTGACAGAGAGCTGGAGGCAGACAAAGTGTTAATCTGTATTTTTAGGCCGCCAACGGTAATTTATCGCCGAGTAAACCTTTTAACATCCGTAAACCACGTTCACGCAACGCACTACTATCGCGCTGAGAAGGATGAAAATTAGGGCTATAATAGGCCAAATACTGCGGCAACATGCCTCTAAAGAACCCTTTAGGACCAATGAGTTTATTCAAACCTTGGGCTGTCGCTTTAAAATTACGTTGCTCCCCAGAAGCCCGTAATAACTGCACCGTATGTAAACCAGTAAAGTAGGTAAAGAGTACCGACGTCAAGGCCATTTCGCTGACGCGCACCCAATAGTTATCGACCTGTTGTTGATAAACGTCAAACGCCACCGATTTATGTTCGCTCTCTTCTACCGCATGCCATAACCATAACGGCTGTAAACGCTCATCCATCAGCTCAAGGACTTCAGGATGTTCAAGAATTGCTTCGGCAAACATGGCGGTAAAGTGCTCCAAGGCACAGGTTTTTGCCAGCATCCGTTCTTTAGACAAATGACGCTCTTCAAAGGCAATGGCATTTTTAACGAAGCCTTCAATCTTGGCGATTGGCAAGCCTTTACGCGCCATAAACTCATTAAACGCCTGATGTTCTTTACCGTGATGAGCCTCTTGACCAATAAAAGCCCGCACTTCTTTCATTAATTCAGGATCAGTAATACGATCCTGATAATGACGTACGGCACGCATAAACATGCGCTCGCCTTCGGGGAAAGAGCACGACAGCCCCGTTAACAACATCGTCAACATAGGGTTATTGGCAAACCAGTATTTTGGAATGGCATCATCAAACTCAAAATCCATGCGCCGTACTGGAATATTAGGAGTTCCTGCTAAGGTGTTATTTTGCTGATTGGACATGATGAATTCCTCTACACAGTGATTTATTATTTGCCATAGTGTGAGTATCGGCACTTTTTGCTGATTTTGTAATGTACTATGGTGCCATTATACAAGTCATTTTAGGCCAGCATACCGAGATGACTTTACCTACTGCGGCTTTAGAAATCATAATTAACGCTTAGTCTTGCACTGCCGATTTTTTTACGCCAAGGTTTGTTGTCCATGTCTAAAAACGACGTTACTACCACCACCGACGACACCTGTGTTGATGAGCTTTACACCCACGAAACTCGGCAAACCATTACCTTGCACTTCAACCACGAAGCGCTACAAAGTGTCATGCGCAAAAGTGATCCTTATGCTCTGGAGTTTGAATACACGAAAGTGATGATGGGATTTATGCTCTTTGTAGCAGAACCTAAGGATATTTTACTGGTGGGTTTAGGCGGTGGCTCTTTATCCAAGTTTTGCTATAAACACTATGCCCAAACCGTCATTACAACACTAGAAATCAGCCGCGACGTTATCAACTTACGCAATACGTTCATGATTCCTGCCAACAACGAGCACTTTCAGATTATCGAAGTCGATGCCGCGCATTATTTACAGCACAAAGCATGTATTAGCGATGTCATTCTTCTGGATGGCTATAACAGCTCTGGTATCCCAGCCGCGTTATCAAGCGAGCAATTCTATGCGGATTGTTATAATGCCCTTCGCCCTCAAGGAATTTTAGTGGTTAACCTATGGCGTAAAGACCCATTATTTGGCCGTAATCTCGCCCGAATCTATGCCCGTTTTAACAAGAAAGTCGTCACGGTAAAATGTGAGAGCGGCAATCAAATTGTCTTTGCATTTAAAGATATTGAACTGCCGCCCTTTGATGATGTCTGGAAAAAAGCCTTGGCCGCCAAATCGACAACAGGCTTAAACTTTCCCCAATTTTTAGAAGATATGGTCTTTAACGCGCGTAATAACTGGTTTTATACCGATGTCTAAGGCGCGATTAAACACACCTTGATTGCGTTCATTTATTTAGGACACGCACCGATATATTTACCGGTTGTATCTTGATGCATTTGCATTGGATGATTATGTGCGGTACCACTAATATCCATGGTTGATTGCATTGTATCGCCACTATAGGTCGCCGCGAACTTACCTTTCAATTGCCCTTCTGGTGTATTGCAAGTCATCGTCGCATTGACAGTATCGCCTTTCACATCCATCTTATCGACCTTACAATCTTCTTTGCTTTTATCATTTTTGGGAACTAATTGTTCTTTATTGACGCAATGCTGAAAGGTCATTTTCATGCCTTCGGGTGAAAACTGCGGCATCGACATGCCTGCGGGCATTTTTACCCCAGGTGGTAACTGCGGCATATTGGCAGGCATTTTGGGCATATTTGGCATGGTCATTTTGGTATCAAAAGACCACAAACCGTATTTGATTTCAGCAGATGCCAACAAGGGCGCCGTTAATAAACTCACTGCAAGCAAAACTCGTTTTAACATGACTATCTCTCCATTGACGTTTTTATGATTTAACCCACAGATCATGCTATCTGCGCGAGCATGACAAAGTCTAGTCGTTGAGACATAAAATACCAAGTTGACCTCACAGAAAATAATCAGCTGTGCATCATGCTAAAACCAAATCGCCTCTATCCCGACGCTAGAAACGCGAAAAACATCAACAAATATGTCATTACGACGTTTGGCTTAAATGGTTAAAATGCGTGCCTAATGAGGAAATATCGCATGACCCCTTGGCGGCAAGAACTTAAAGCACTCATCATCTTAATGGCTCCGATTTTAGTCACACAACTAGCTCAAGCGGGTTATGGTTTTATTGATACAGTCATGGCAGGACAAGTTTCACCGCTCGATTTAGCAGCTGTTGCTGTCGGCGCGAGTGTCTGGTTGCCCTTGTTTTTGTTGATTTCAGGTATTGTCATGGCGACAACACCCCTAGTCGCCGCCGCATATGGCGCAGGCCGCTTTCAAGAAATTCCTCGTATCACTCATCAGGCATTATGGCTCGGCTTAATGATTGGCTTGATGGGCATGCTGGTTTTACAGAATATCAGTTTCATTTTCCCGCTCTTACATGTCCCCAATAACCTACAAGAAAAGACGGAACTTTATTTATTAGGGGTATCACTTGGTATGCCCGCTGTCGCTATTTTCTGTGTGTTACGCTTTTACAGTGAGGCCTTGGGCCATACAAAACCCGTCATGATCATTAGCTTGCTCGGCATTCTATTAAACATCCCCGCCAACTTTGTCTTTATTCATGGTCTGTGGGGACTGCCTAAAATGGGCGGTGCTGGCTGCGGTTGGGCAACCGCTATTGTCATGACTAGTATGATGTTTGTTTTGCTAGCCTATGTGCTGTTGTCGCCTAGTTTTGCTCGCACTCGCATTCTACAGAGCGATATGGCACCGTTAGGCTCATTGATGTGGCGTATTCTAAAACTGGGTGTCCCTATTGGCGTTGCCATTTTTTTTGAAGTCAGTGTCTTTTCTTGTGTTGCCGTCTTGGTGAGTCCCTTTGGTGAACGGGTTGTTGCCGCACACCAAGTCAGTCTATCTGTCACCTCTATGCTATTTATGGTTCCACTCAGCTTAGCAATTAGTATGACTATTCGCACAGGTCAAGCCTATGGCCGACACGATTTGACGGGCATTAAACTGACGCGAAAAACGGGCCTTATCACCACTACAACCATTGCTAGTTGTTCCGCATTAATGATTATATTGTGTAGAGAAAGCATCACAGGTCTTTACACTAATGATGCCTCGGTGCGTGCATTAGCGTCAGACTTACTGCTTTTTGCTGCGGGCTACCAAATCTTTGACGCGCTACAAGTCGGTGCTGCTGGTTGTCTTCGCGGTGTTCAAAACACGCGTAGTCCGATGATTATGACGTTGATTGCTTATTGGATGGTGGCATTGCCTGTAGGCTATAGTTTAGGCATGTTTCCCATTTGGCATGGGCAACCGTTACAGGCATATGGTTTTTGGTTTGGCTTGGTGGCGGGACTAGGAGTGGCTTGTGCTCTGCTTAACTGGCGCTTAGCCAAAGCCATTAACCGCTTGGAAAAACGTTGGTCTTAATCACTCATCACCCGTCGATTTTAGCGATTATTTCTTTTGAATAACATAATAAAACTCACCGTTTTCTCGGGCTTCGGCGCTGATCAGTGTATGTCCTAAAAACTGACAAAACTTAGGAATATCGCGCTGCGTCGAAGGGTCTGTTGCCTGTACGGCCAGCAACTCCCCCGACTGCATGGTACGTACCATTTTATGCAGCATCATTACGGGTTCAGGACACATCAATGTCCGAGCATCAAGGTAATGGGAAATATCATCGGGCATAACACAACTTCTATAAACGAGGCTAATTTGATTTTAGCACGTCAGCGACGCAACCAACGTCCCCACAACAAGACCGGCCATAAAAACAACACCCCCAGTACCGCAGATAAAAGATAATATGCCGTATAACCCACTAAGTCCGTGACAACTCCCGCCAGCAAACCTGCCGAACCACCAAAAATAGCCAAGATACTGACCTGCAACGTAAAGTCACTCCCAGCATGGTCTCGACGACATTGATCCATAACGATAGTAAGCAGCGCTACTGTTGCCAAACCACTGACAAAATGATCCAGTGCATTAACGCTATAGACCAACCAAGCGGCTATATGACCCATACTGTGCCATTGCCAAGACAAAAAACCGTAACTGGCTATACCAACAGCCTGTAACAGACCAAACCATAATAATGCCTGATAACGGCCAAAATAGCGCGTTAACGCCCCGCCCAAGAACGCACCCAACAATGTTGCTATAGAACCAAGCACACTCACAAATAAGCCGATTTGCTGAAGTTTAAAGCCCATGTCAATCATCATCGGCTTGACCATCGCCGAGCCCAAGCCTTCGCTGACTTTATAAGTCACTAATACCCAAAACCATGCCCGAAAAGCTGAAGTCGACATAAATGACTTGAAGACTTGTCGATAACTTAAATGCTCTTCGGAAGGAGAAACCTCAACAACGGGCTCTTGATAAAAGAAGATCGGCAAACTAATTAGCAACATCAGCATCGCCAACAGCAAAAAAGCTAATTGCCAATCCCAAACACCCACCAGGTAGAGCAGGAAACCACCGCCAACAATTAAACCAAAACGATAGCCAGCCACCTGAACACTGTTGCCCAATGCACGCTCTTCGTAACCCAGTGTGCGTATTGCCAATGCATCACTGGCAATATCTTGAGTCGCGGCAAACAAGTTCAACAGAAACATCAGAAAAAAGAAATAATAAATGCCTTTAGTGGTCGCCAAATCATAGGGGTTAAAAAAAGCAATTCCTATTAACGTCAGAATAGCCAATGCTTGCATCGGCAATATCCAAGATCTGGAACGCCCACGATGAGGCGAAAAAAACCTATCAACATACGGCGACCAGAGGAACTTTAGCGCCCAAGGGATCGCTAACCAGGACGTGAGTCCAATGATGGTCAATGACACACCATAACTACGTAAAATAGCTGGCAAAGCTTGATTAAAAATTCCTGTCGGCAAGCCTTGAGCGATGTATAGCGTCGCTAAAATGGCAAGTCGCTGATTTAATGACTTGTTCATCAGGCAAAAACAATCGTTTTTGTGCCATGAACAATCACTCTATCTTCCAGATGCCAACGCACGGCTCGCGCCAAGACATTACGTTCAACATCTTGCCCAAGCTCGCGCAGCGTATCTACATCGTCACCGTGCGACACTCGATCAACTGCCTGCTCAATAATCGGCCCTTGATCCAAATCGGCCGTTACATAGTGTGCTGTGGCACCAATCAGTTTTACCCCTTTGTCATACGCTTGCTGATAGGGATTGGCGCCGACAAATGCGGGTAAAAATGAATGGTGAATATTAATAATTTTATGCGGCCATTGACTGACGAAATCAGCGCTAAGTATCTGCATATAACGAGCTAACACCACAAGGTCATTCCCTTTGAGCAATGCCTGCACCTCGGCCTCAGCCTCAGCTTTGTTGTCTTTGCCGACTTTTACTACATGGAAAGGCACATTAAACTGCTCAACCGCCTCTTTTAAATCACTGTGATTACTAATGACGGCCGTTATCTCACAGGGCAAACCACCACGTGACCATCGCCACAATAGCTCTAGCAGCGCATGATCATATTTAGACACTAACACAGCCACCTTTTTAAGATCGGCGGCATAACTGAGTTGCCAGTCCATTTGATAGCGTTTGGCCACAGCATCAGAAAAAGTCTGGGCAAGCACTTGACGCGATAAATCCAAATGAGGGGTTTGAAACTCTAGGCGCATGAAATACGTACCGCCTTCTGGGGCCGTAGAATGCTGATCAAGCGCCGTAATATTAGCGCCGTGATTGTATAAAAAATTAGACACAGCACTGACAATGCCTGGTTTATCGGGGCACGTAATTAGTAAGCGGGCGGTGGTATTCACAGAAACAGTCATAAAATA
>CANBZV010000113.1 GCA_947373945.1 Moraxellaceae bacterium | reverse complement strand
TCTGAGCTGCTGCGCTTTGTGCGCGGTGCACAGGCTCTGGGCTTTTCGCTAACCGAGATCCGCTCGATCTTGCCGCAGATGGCCGATGGCACGCTCAAACGTCCCGAGATTGAAAGCCAACTGCAAGCCAAAATGCGCCAAATCGACGCTCATATTGAGCAACTGCAAACCCTGAAACAGGAACTCAAGGCAACCTTCGCTTCACTACGCTGCACACCAACTGCCGACTTGTCCACTGCCGACGGCACGGCAGTTGATAGTGGCAGTGGCGCGGGTGCGGCCGTCACACGCATGGCGTTTTCCAGCTCCTTGGCAAAAAAACCCGCTAGACGCCACTTCCCTGCCATCAAGCCTTCGTACAATGCATGAGGAGCACGCCACAACAAAACAAACAAAAATCCAGTCATCACAGAATTCAAAAATCGCACAATAATTGGCTAGGTACTTGTCGTGGTTTAGGCGAAATTTAGGGATTTCACGCTGCTCATTTGGCGAGTTTATTCAAGGTCTCTGCTATCTCAAGTAGCCTATGATCTGAGAATCGACGCCCGACAAGTTGAATACCAATCGGCGCTCCTCTTTTGTCTTGGCCAATGGGAATAGTGACCACAGGACTCTCGGTGAGTGAGAAGATCGTTGTGTAGGACTGCGTTGCTACATAATAGGGCACTGGGATGCCGTCAACGTCGATGGGATTATCGTAGACAAAAAAATCGCCATAGGCCTTTGTCGGTTTTTGATGCATAAAGGCCGTCGTTGAGCTGACAGGAACCAACCAGACATCGAAGCCATTAAGAAAGGTTTCGAGTTGCTCGATGCAGTCATCCTGGTTTTTCATCGCCTCCATATATTTTGGCACGGTAATTGGACCAACAATATTCCGCTGCATCGGTGTTGCTGCGACAGCGCTCTTGGTGAAGAAATGCCCCAAACTCCGCATAAAATTGGACTGGTCGTAGCCACCCTGAGCACCCACAAACGACCCCCACGTTTCCCAAGCCTTTACATAAGGAAAATCCTGAGGTTCTGCTTTAGTGACCGAAGCACCAGCGGCCTCCAATCGCTTTACGTAAGCTTGAAGGGCATTTTTTATCTCACTAGATACCGGAACACCGCCAAAACTGTCGGTCCAAGCAATTCGTACATCCTTTATCGAAAGTTTATGCATCGGAGCTGGGGGTATGGGGTCAAGTCGGTGATCACCTGTTCCTGGCCCTCCAACAATATCCAACAGCATGGAGAGATCCTCGATATTGTGGGTAATTGGACCCGCAGTAGCCATTCGTCTAATTCCATCGAGTTCGCCTGGCCGTGGCGGAACATGGCCACGCATAGAAACGAGACCGAAAGTTGGCCGCAAACCATAAACGCCGTTAAAGGCAGCAGGGACGCGAATTGAACCTGCTAAATCAGTGCCGAATTCAAAAGGAGTCATTCTCGCTGCCACAGCGACGGACGAACCACCACTGCTGCCACCCGCGGTCCATGCTGGATTGAACAGGTTTACTGTCGTTCCGAATACCGCATTTGTGGTTTGCATATCCATTGCCAGTGACGGTGTATTGGTCTTACCCATCAGGATCGCACCAGCATCAATCAGCCTTTGTACCACAACCGAATTCTCGGTTGGAACATGGTTAGCCAGTGGAAGATATCCGGCCGTGGTTCGTAAGCCCTTGGTTTTGTAAGTGTCTTTGATCGTGAACGGTACACCATGAAGTGGCCCCCAACTCATGCCAGATGCGAGGGCGCTATCCGCCTCTCTTGCCCGTTGCAGTGCCGCTTTCGCATCGACCGTGACCACGGCATTCAGTCCTGGGTTAACTTCACAAATTCTTTCCAGAAATGCAACGACAGCTTCTTCGCTGGTAATTTTGTGAGTCCTAATTGCTTCGGCTACCTGAGCAGCTGAAAGCTCAATGAGTTGAGCTGGGTCAACTTGCCACGCGCCAGAACGAGTTTCAGTTCGAGCCGCCCGGATTTCTTCCTGTATTTTTGCATAGTCCATTTTCATCATCCCCCCAGTGTTAGAATGTACATTCGATGACGTTGTCGCGCACGAAGCCAAGATGCCCGCACTAAGCAATAAAAGCACTCGGATGAATAAATATCCTTTCATTGATCTCCTCCCGTGTTCTTCAATCCTTCTCTGGCAAGAGCCAGGCCCTGAGCGATAATGTCGTTCTGGCTATAGCCGTAAGCTCGGGAAAACATTTGCGCGTTAGCAGAAGACGTTTGGATCAATCCGCCTGTGATAGCCCAAAGTGACAGTGCCGCTTGAAGGGGATCTCCTATGTTTTTCCTGATCGAGCCATCCTGAATGCCCATTTCAATTTGGGCAGCCATGAGTCGATTTATCTGATCGGCACGACTCATCACGATTTGTAAGTCAGCATCAACCTTCTCAATGAGCGCGTTTCTCTCTTTTCCGGAGGTATTAGGCAATATGTTCTTTGAAAACTGAAAGCGTAAAGTCGCTTCGTAATACTCAGGTCTTGAATGAGCGAAAGCTACGTAAGCCCACCCAATCGCTGAGATGCGATCCAAACCGCTTTTCTCGGCACCAATAGCACGTCCGAAGTCCTCAAGCATGACCTCAAGAGCCGCAGAAACAACGACTAGAAATATGTGATTTTTGTCGAGGAAATAGGTGTAAATCAAACTGCGACTTAAGTGACATGCACTTGCAATCTGTTCGATGGTGGTTGAATCAACGCTTTGGGCGGCAAACAGATCCTTCGCCGCATCCAAAATCGACTGGCGACGCTGATCTTTTTCGTTGTTTCTTCGGGTTTTTAAATAGTTCATAGGGGGATGATAAGATCATATTGACACCATGTCAATATATGACATAGCGTCAAATTCTACTTATAATGAACTACGATCTTCTCACACGGAGCATCATTCGTAGTGGTCTAATGTAGTAGGACACTGTGTTAAGGTAGCGGGTTTTGTTGGCATGGCATTGATGTTGATTGTGCTGTCTGGCTGGTGATTGAACTCAGCGTCATACGCAGTATCACCTTGTTAACCATACCAACACACCGATTATCATGACGCTGGAGAGCACTGCTACTAGTGCTAGCGTCACTATCTTTAATTTGGGACCCGCTTTCCTAACGACTTGATCGACAAGATTTTTGAATACGGTGGCTCCGATCAGTAGGATGCTGCCGCTCACCACCGTAATGGTCCATAAGGTATTCGAAGATTGCTCCGGCCTCTGCAAGCACGACATCTCCGTCAGATAAGACTGGTGCCTGACCTAAAAAATGAATCTTGGCTACCCACCACACCACCACTCTTAGTATTACGGTCGATATCATTGCTGCCGCTCCTATATCCCTAACAAAGTTCAGCAATTGTTGTCTTTTTCGACATCCCTAACCAACGCCAGGACTAGATAGTTGATCGCACATCAACAGAAAGTGCTATTTGCTGTTTTTGACAATTCAACTTATAATCCACCCTGCCGACATCGATGTAAACGTAATGCGCTATAGGCGCGTTACAAACAAAAAGCCGAATTATGAACGTTCGGCTTTTTGTTGCCTGAAATTCAGACTTTCACTTTTCTTGAGCACATGACCATTGGCACAAGACATGCATAATAATTATTGGCTTACCTAGGAGTGACATTTCAGCAATTGCTGCTCGCTAAAAGGTGAATATGTCGGAGCATAATGCTATGCTGAAATTTAAGGAGACGACAATCCAACGCTAAGCGCGATTTTTGATGTTTACCGAGGTATTCGCGCAATTATTAGCAATTACGATGAGGATTGCTTGCATTAACCATTGAGGGAGAAAATAATCATCGCTGAGGGGAGCAGCCAAAAACGTACTCTAGAGAGGTCTTGCTACAGATGCAAGTTAACTATTTTGCATTGATTAACGGTATTTTTATTCTTTTACGCCGTTATTGGTGTCCGTTTAGCAGAGGCATTACAGACATGATAAAGACAATGACTCATCACTTCCGCTAATGAGCCACTATAATCCGCTACAATAATCACATAAATCAGTAAACGCTAAAGCTTTTTTTCTTCAGGTGTTGCAGGAAGCACAACAATAGTATTGCCCGTTTTACCAGTATCGCCTGTAGCACCTGTATCACCCGTTGCACCTGAGTCGCCTGTTGCGCCCTGTGCACCAGTATACCCCGTATTACCTGTATTGCCCTTACTTCCTGTATCGCCAACTTCACCCTGCTGACCAGTATAACCTGTAGACCCTTTGTTACCTTGGTTCCCTGTTTCACCTTGTGGACCAGCTGGGCCTGCAGGACCCGGTGTAGAAACCACGGTAGTTGTTGCTGGACGATCACATGCACTTAAGCCGAGAGCCATGGCCAGTATTACCAAACGCATTGAGTTATTCATGTCTATACCTGTTATGTTAGTGCGGCAAATCCACCGCATACAACATTATGGGGAGCTAGATAATGTATTTCTGTACGGTGGGACACCAAGCAACACAATAACAGGACTGAATTTGCCCAAATCAACAACATAAACGCAACATAGTTATTTTCTATTACGTCCCATCTGATCATGGCTAGAGACCCATTGATCCGATACTATCGCCGATGCCAAAGACAACTCGCCACACAGCACGGTCGCCGCCACAATTTCGGCCAATTTATTAACCTTGCCTTCGCCATAGCAGCCCAATACATTGAGACATTCTTTTTGCGTTGGTAGGCCAGTACCGCCACCGTAGGTTGCGACTATCAATGCAGGAATCGTCACCGAAAAATAATAATCGCCATTCTCTTTTAATTCGCCATGCACAAAACCTGCTGAGGACTCGGCAACATTGGCAACATCCTGACCACAGGCAATGAACATGGCAGTAATGCCATTGGCAAAATGCGCGCCATTATTGACCGAGGCCGCCATCATCGCGCCCATATTCGATAACTGTCGTTGCTTGAACAAAGCGGCACCCGTCGTATGCATAACAGTCTCAATCAAAGCAGCAGGCAAGGTAATTTCAGCAACAACGCGCTTTCCCCGTGTTCGTAGGGAATTGACTTGAGAATGTTTTTTGTCGGTATCAAAGTTGGCCGCCAAAGAGAAATGCTCCAACCCCGCCGGCTGTTGATCCAGCATCCACATACAGGCATGGCGCGTCGCTTTTGAGACCATATTTTGGCCTGCGGCATCACCAGTGGTAAAACAAAAACGCAGCCAGCGCATTTTCCCCATGCTGTATTGCTCAATGTTTCGCAACTTGCCCGACCGCGTGGTTTCTTCAGCTTTGGCCTTGATTTGAGCAAAATTAGCCTCGACCCAATGACCAAAGTCACGAGCATACCGCGCATTTTCAAAGACAAATACTGGCGCACGTTGCATAGCGTCATCAATAACGGTAGTAGTAATACCGCCCGCTTCACGTGTTAGGCGCATGCCTCGGCTATAGCTAGCGACTAAGGTGCCTTCCGTTGTAGCCATGGGAATATAAAACTGGCCCTGAGCATGCTCGCCATTGACCAATAATGGGCCAGCAAAACCTAATGGCACTTGAACTACGCCCGAAAAGGCTTCGATATTGCCGGGCAAAACATCAGGGTTAAACGAATAAGAGCCCGTATGGTGCAGGTCAGCACCGGTTTCTTCAGACACCGTTGCACGGCGCAGTGCAGCCATTTCGTTGTTGTAATCGTTTGTGGCATCACGAGGCAATTTTTTCATAGAAATGCTCTTTTTTATGGTTGTAACACGTTAACGCGAGCAAAGGGGCCTTTGTACTTGCTTTCAATTTGCGTAAATGACCATGGCCTCACCCCGACAAAAGCTCACCAGTCCCATGCCTGCGTTATTTGCCAACTCAACGGCTAGGCCGGTGGGGGCTGAAATGCTGGCTAACAAACGAATTCCCATGCGCGCACATTTACGCACTAGCTCATAACTCGCTCGACTAGTTATCAGCACAAAACCCATCGCTAAATCTTGTCCTTGTAAACTTAAATGACCAATCAATTTGTCGAGCGCGTTATGCCGACCGACATCTTCAAAAACAGCCACCAACTGTCCATCCGCGCCGACCCACGCTGCTGCATGAGCGCCACCGGTGAGCTGATTCAGCGGTTGTTGCTTGGGTAGTTGCATCAACGCTGCTGGAATATATGCCAGCCATGTCGAAGGATAGCGATTTACTAGCTTGGGCACCGCCAAATCCAGTTGTTGTAAGCTTTCAACACCACATAAGCCACAACCGCTACGCCCAGCCAAGCTACGTTTTTGCCTTTTTAGCTGTTCAAATGCCCGACTTGATACGGTCATGATGATTTCCGTACCTGCTTGGCCACGGTAAATCTCCACATCATATAACTCCTGTCTTGTCGCCAGAATGCCCTCTGACAGACTAAAACCAAGCGCAAATTCTTCCAGATTAATCGGCGTTACCAGCATCACCACCTGAGCGAGCCCATTGTAAACCAGTGCAACTGGCTGTTCGTCGATGACGTTATCCTGCACATGATGAGCACTAGCCGTATTGATGCGCTCAGCAACCACTTGCTGGGTTCCGTCCTGCTGATGATTAAACGTCGACATGGGCATGCAAAATCACAGGAATAGCTTTAGAGGCCGGCGTACGCGCTTGTTCAGCATGATTACCTAGCGCTACCAGCACATTGGTTTCGGGGTAATATGCCGCTATACAACCAACGGGAATATCATAGCTGACCAAAAGAAAGTTTTTGGCGACTCGTTGTTTGCCATCCGCCGCCAGACTTTCAATATCTACATGCTGACCATCACTGAAGCCACCATTCACCAAATCTTGCGCATTAATAAACACCACTCGGCGCTGTCCATATACGCCACGATAACGATCATTGAGACCATAAATCGTTGTATTGTATTGGTCATGAGAGCGAATAGTTGTCAGTGTTAGCACCGGTTGCTGATGCTGGGCGTGCGCTGGCAATTCATAAACCTCGGCTAATGGCCGACTACGGAACTCTGCTTTACCAGATACCGTGCGCCACTCTTGGCGTGCCGCAGGATGTTGGATATGAAAACCACCCGCCTGATGGACGCGTAGATTAAAATCATGAAAATCATCAAATACTTGAGCAATTGCATCACGGATACGATGGTAATCCTCAACATACCACAGCCAAGGAATCGTACTCTGTGGTAAGACTGCCACTGCCAAGCGCGCCACAATAGCCGGCTCAGACAACAAAGCTGGCGAGGCTGGCTGATTACGGCCTGACGACAAATGCACATTACTCATCGAATCTTCAACCGAGATCGCTTGTACACCCGACGCTTGTAGATCGACTTCTGTACGACCCAAACAAGGCAAAATCAACGCCTCACGACCACAAATCAAATGACTACGATTAAGTTTGGTCGATACATGCACCGTTAATCGGCATTTAGTAAGTGCCTGCTCGGTCATCGAGGTATCCGGTGTTGCAGCGGCAAAATTACCACCCATACCAAAAAACACGTGCGCCCGTTCATCATGCATCGCTTCAATAGCCGCAATAACATCAAAACCAACCGCCCGGGGGCTGTCAATGCCAAAAACGCTGTCGAGTCGATCCAGCAGTTTTGCGGCGGGCTTTTCATAAATGCCCATCGTGCGATCGCCCTGAACATTACTATGTCCACGCACAGGACAAGCACCAGCCCCTGCGCGGCCAATATGTCCACGGGCTAGCAAGAGATTGAGCAACATGTGAATCGTTGCAACACCATGCTGATGTTGGGTAATCCCCATACCCCAGCAAAATATTGCACGCTCAGCACGTGCATATAATCTGGCGACGGTTTCGATAGCATCTTGCGTTAAACCTGCGGCGCTATAAATATCATCCCAGCTTGTAGTGGTGACATCGGCCAGTAAAGCCTCCAAGCCAACGGTATGATCGCCAATAAATGTCTGATCAAATAAGCCCGTTTGACCATCTGCTAACGCTTGTTCGTGCCATTGATGTAGATATTTAAACATCCCCAATAACAGTGCAAAATCACCACCAATTTTCGGTTGTAGATAATGACTACTAATCGGCGTACTGCCGCCCGTCAACATTTCTAGTGGGTCTTGAGGATGAGTAAAACGCTCCAAGCCGCGCTCACGTAAGGGATTGATCGCGACTATAGTCGCACCACGTTTGGATGCTGCTCTTAACTCGCCCAACATACGCGGATGATTAGTACCAGGATTTTGGCCAAAAATGAAAATTGCATCCGCTTGGGCAAAATCCGCCAATGTCACTGTGCCTTTTCCCAAGCCAATCGCTTGAGTCAAGGCAACACTAGTTGGCTCGTGACACATATTGGAGCAGTCAGGAAAATTATTGGTACCATACGCACGCACAAACAATTGGTAGAGAAAAGCGGCTTCGTTGCTGGTGCGCCCAGAGGTATAAAAAATGGCTTGATTAGGATCGGGTAACGCGTGTAGATGGCGGGCTATGGTCGCAAATGCGTCATCCCAGCTGATAGGCAGATAATGATCCATGGTGGCGTCATAACGCATCGGTTGCGTCAAACGTCCTTCGTCTTCCAAAAAATGATCGGATTGTTGCCTGAGCCAAGTGACACTATGTTGCGCAAAAAACGCTGGCTCCACTCGTTTATCCGTCGCTTCAAAAGCAACGGCTTTAGCC
>CANBZV010000112.1 GCA_947373945.1 Moraxellaceae bacterium | reverse complement strand
GTTCGTTTACCCGATTATAAAGCCCCAACAGGTAAAGTAGATGCGGCTGTGTTAATGGCATTGACGCGCGAAGAAATCCCTCAACTTATTTTAACGCGTCGAGCGGGGCATCTGAATAGCCATGCGGGGGAGGTGGCTTTTCCTGGGGGGAAGTGTGACTCCACCGATGCGTCTATTGTGGCGACTGCGTTACGCGAGGCACAGGAAGAAATCGCCTTGGATCCTGCCTGTGTGGAAGTCGTCGGCGAGTTGGGGGTGTTTACCTCACGCATTGGCTTAAAGGTTAAACCGATTATTGGCTTGTTGGCAGAAATGCCGTATCTAAAAGCCAGCCCCGACGAAATTGAAAGTATTTTTACCGTGCCGCTTGATTTGTTTTTGCAGCAAAAACCGACCTACGACCACAAAATAAAATATATGGGCATTACCATTCCTGTGCCGAGCTTTAACTATGAAGGCTACGTCATTTGGGGCTTAACGGGCTATATGATTGTTGAGTTCATGCGTCAGGTTTACGATGCCGATATTGAGTGGCGTTGGCCAAATCCGTTAAAGAAATAAGCACTGCGTTTTAAGTTTTTCCGTTTGTGCTGAGTGAGTCGAGCGCCTTCGACTTATTCAGAGCCTGAGCGGTTATTTTGTATGAAAGAGAAAAACCATGATTTATAGTTTGGGCGAGCGCCAATTAGAGACTAAAGGCGATTATTGGATTGCCGATAATGCGACCGTAGTCGGTTCGGTAGTTTTGGAAAATAACGCCAGTGTTTGGTTTAACGTCGTGATTCGTGCCGATAACGACACCATTACCATCGGCGAAAACAGCAATATTCAGGACGGTTCGGTGCTACATACGGATATGGGCATTCCGTTGACGATTGGCGCTAATGTCACCGTTGGCCATAAAGCTATGTTGCATGGTTGTACTGTTGGCGATAATTCGTTGATTGGAATTAATGCCGTGGTCTTGAATCGGGTCAAAATCGGCAAAAACTGCATCATTGGCGCGAATTCGCTGATTCCTGAAGGCAAAGAAATTCCCGATAATTCACTAGTGATGGGCTCACCGGGCAAAGTTGTCAAAACTATTTCGGACGCACAAGCGCAAATGTTGCAGCTCAGCGCCTTGCACTATGTCGAAAACTTTAAACGTTACCAAGAGCAATTGAAGCAACATGGCTAAATCCTATGCATTACCGTGGCGAACCCGTTTGTTTGCCCAACTGTCAGCCCCTGCTAATTATTTACCCGAAGCGCCAGCGTTTGTTTTAAAAGCCGTGCAAAAAACGAAAGTTCATCCCGCTGTTGGCCGAGTGTTGTTTGGCAAATCTGAACCCATGGCACGAGTTAGTCAGCAAACAGTGGTCTGTGATCAAGGCAATGTTGCCGTTCGTTGTTATTACCCTAAGTTAGACGCGGAATTGCCTGTTATTCTATTCTTTCATGCGGGCGGCTGGGTGATTGGCAATTTAGAAACCCATGATGCCTTGTGTCGTCGTATTGCTAAAATGACAAATTGTTTAGTGATTGCCGTTGATTACGCCCTTGCGCCGTGGACCAAATATCCTGTCCCAGTACAGCAAGCCGAAGCGGTATTGACATGGCTACAAGACCAGGCGTCTGTTCTTCATGCCAACCCGAAAAAAATCATAGTGATGGGTGATAGCGCGGGCGGTAATTTGTCGGCGGTCATGGCGTTAAAGCATAGACAGGCGTTGTTGGCGCAAGTGCTGATTTACCCTGTGCTTGATGCGACCTTAACGCGTGCCAGCGTAACTGAAAACACCAACGCACCCGTGTTAAGCCAAAAAGTGATGCAGTTTTTTGTGGATAGCTATGCGCGCACAGCTGCAGATATTTATGAGCCAGATTTTTCGCCATTGTTTGCCGCAGACCTCGGCCATTTGCCGCCGTGTTTAATAATTACCGTCGAGTTCGATATTTTACGTGATGATGGTTTTGCCTACAGTCAAAAACTGAGAGCTGCAGGCAATGACGTGCAGCATGAACATTATCAGGATATTCATGGCTTTATCAGTTTGCCGAGTATTTGTGCTTCTGCCGATGCGGCGTTAGAAAAAGTTGCGGGTTTTGTTCGCGCGCAGTTGTAGTCGAGCCTACATGCGTCATTCCTGGCTAATTAGGCATGACGCGTGTCTGTGTACAGCAAACGTTACGCTTCAACCGCTTCATGGCGCTTGATTTTTGCCGCTTTAATGGTGTTGTCACGAATTTGCATCACTTCAATATAAAAGTCTTGCAAGCGTAAACCGACCATGCCATCAGGAATAATTTCTAATTGTTCGAGAATTAAACCGCTTAAGGTCTTAGCGCCGTCGGTAGGTAATTTCCAGTGCATAGAGCGATTAATGTCGCGCACACTTAAACTACCATCCATCATAAAGTAGCCGTCGCTATGCGGCAAAATATCTTGATGCGTTTCTGAAATATTGGTCGTGAACTCGCCAACAATTTCTTCCAAAATATCTTCCAACGTAACAATGCCTTGAACATCGCCATATTCATCAACGACTAAGCCTAACCGACGTTTTTGTTTTTGAAATTGTAATAATTGTGCTTGCAGTGGGGTACTTTCGGGGACGTAATAAGGCTCACGGACATATTGCATAATATCGGTTTTAGTTAAGTTATCCTGCCCCAAAAAACGAGTAGCATTACGTACATGTAATATCCCCAGCACATGGTTAATCTCGCCTTTATATACCGGTAAACGAGTGTGATGAGTGCCCCGTAAAATATCAATAATGTCGTCAATGTCATCTTCTAAATTAATGCCCATGACTTCTTGGCGGGGAATCATAATATCGTTGACAGTGATATTATCTAATTCCAAAATGCCAAGTAACATATTTCTATGTTTAGTCGGTAAAAATACATCCTGTAAAATCGTATGTAGTTCTTCACGGGTTAATTTATCTTTTTTATCGTTTTTATGCTGATTCATTCGAAACAAGAAATTGGTTAACTTGTTTAACAGCCAGACTAAAGGGTGAAATATCGTCAACAGGGTAGGCAAAACATATGAAGCAAGTGTCGCCACTCGTTCAGGGTGATTGGCGGCATAGGTTTTAGGGCCAACTTCGCCAAACACCAATAATGCAAAAGTTAATATAGCCGCAGAGATGGTTGCACCGACATCATCACTCACACCAAAACGGCTTGCGAGACTAATGCCAATAAAGGTTGCAACCATAGCGACTAGGGTGTTGACGGTAGTGTTGCCGATGAGAATAACGCCAATCAATCGATCGGGCTGACTTAACAGATTAATGATGCGCTGAGCATGTTTATCGCCGAGTTTGGCGCGATGTTTTAACCGATAACGGTTGGAGGCCATAATGCCTGTTTCAGAGCCTGAGAAAAAAGCAGAGCAAAGAATAAACAAAACAAGCAGGCCAAAAAGTAGCCCCAAATTGGTGTCGTCCAAGAGTAGAAAGCCTTCGTTATCGCGGTGTGTTTATGTAAAAGCTCAAGTCAGATAAAGTCAAGAACTATAGTCGGTTAATTGTTTGCAGTTGTTTAGGCTGCGCAGATTATTAGAGCATATTTTATTTATGCAAAATCAGTTCAAGCACTAATTTGGTGCCATAAAAACCCAGTAATAATACCCCGAAACCGGTAAGCGTATAACGAATAGCGCGCTGACCACGCCAGCCACGCCAATAATGACCGATTAATAATACGCCAAAAATGCACCAAGCCAGTAAGGTTAAAATAGTTTTGTGAACTAAATGCTGGGCAAACATATTATCTAAAGTTAAAAAACCACTAATAATAGCTAATGATAATAAACCAAAACCAAAACCAATCATGTCAAATAATACCGCCTCCATCGTCTGTAACGGCGGTAATGCGAGTAGTAAACTACGGGATTTAGTGCGATGTTTGAGTTCTTTATTTTGAATAGCTAATAATATGGCATGTAAAGCGGCCATGCATAACACACTATAAGCAAATATCGATAAAACAATATGGCTTTCTGCCCCAGAAGGAAGACTAGTGAGTAACTTATAGGGAGCGTGAAATAATTCGGATAAGAGTAAGCCAATGGCTGCCGCTGGGTAGGCGACTAAACTCGCCGCCAGCATCGGTCGATAACTACTGATCGCAATATGCAAGCAGGCAATAATCCAGCCGACTAACGATAAAATATTAAATAAACCTAAATCCAGGCCGTTGGCTTGGTAAATATGTTCATGAATATTAAAACCATGCAACGGCAAGGCAGTTAAGCCCAGACTGAGGATCAGTAGCTTGTTGGGGGCTTGTTTTTTAGCAAGGCGATGACACAGCAAACCACACGCTAATAAATAGCAAACGATAGCGGTAAGTCCTGCAAGCAGAGCGAACATAGTCCTAAAAACCAATAGCGAGAGCAGATTGTCGATTATAACGGGTTTTTCAGCGAAAACGTGCATTTTAGCTATAGCATCGCGGGTTCATTTTTCCTATCCTTAACGCCAGTTTTTAGTCTTAGTAAAAAGCGGATAATCATGTTTGATAATTTAACCGAACGCCTCACCCAGAGCCTGCGCAATGTCACGGGTACAGGTACGTTAACAGAAGATAATATCAAGGATACCTTGCGTGAAGTGCGCATGGCCTTATTGGAAGCCGATGTCGCGTTATCCGTGGTCAAGGACTTTATTGAGCGTATTCGTAGTCAGGCTCTCGGCCAAGAAGTGATGCAAGCGCTGTCGCCAGGTCAGGCATTTGTCAAGCTGGTGTTTGATGAATTAGTCAAAACGATGGGTGATGCCAACGAAGTGCTGAATTTGCACGCGGCACCACCCGCAGTCGTGTTAATGGCGGGCTTACAAGGCGCGGGTAAAACGACAACGGTCGCTAAATTAGCCAAATTTCTGCAAGAGCGTCACAAGAAAAAAGTCTTGGTGGCTTCGTGTGATATTTATCGTCCCGCTGCGATTAAGCAGTTGGAAACCGTTGCTGGTGAAGTGGGCGCGCATTTTTATCCTTCCGATCTGAGTCAAGATCCAATAACGATTGCTCAAGGTGCTATTAGCGAAGCCAAGCTGAAATTTTACGATGTCGTGATTATCGACACCGCGGGTCGTTTGCACGTTGATGCCGAAATGATGGGCGAAATTCAACGCCTGCATGCCGCGATTAACCCGATTGAAACGCTGTTTGTCGTTGACTCGATGACTGGTCAAGATGCCGCGAATACCGCGAAATCCTTTAATGATGCCTTGCCATTAACGGGCGTTATTTTGACGAAGATGGACGGTGATGCGCGTGGTGGTGCGGCGTTGTCGGTACGTGCGATTACTGGCAAGCCGATTAAGTTCATGGGTATTGGCGAAAAGCTCGAAGCGTTAGAGCCGTTCTACCCTGATCGTATTGCCCAGCGTATTTTAGGCATGGGTGACGTGCTGTCTTTGGTCGAAGAAGTTGAACGTAAAATCGACAAAGAAAAATCAGAGAAGATTGCCAAGAAACTGCGTAAAGGCGGTGGTTTCAATCTGGAAGATTTGTTGGTGCAATTCCAGCAAATGAAAGCCATGGGCGGCATGGCGGGCTTTTTGGATAAGTTGCCTGGCATGAGCGGCTCACAAATGCAGCAGGCGACCGCGTCTGGTGCGCCCGAAAAAATGATGAAACAAATGGAAGCGATCATTCAATCAATGACGCCGATTGAGCGCCATAAACCCGATGTCATTAACGGCTCGCGTAAGCGCCGGATTGCGGCAGGTGCGGGTGTGCAAATTCAAGACGTTAACCGTTTGCTCAAGCAACATCAGCAAATGGAAAAAATGATGAAGAAGTTTTCTACCCCCAAAGGCATTACCGGCATGGTTCGCGGGATGAAAAACTTGCAAAACAAAATGGGTGGTTTCGGCGGAATGGGTGGTCAAATGCCTCCGTCAGCGGGTGGCGCACAAATGCCACCGATGAATGCCTCCGAACTGGCTAAATTGATGGGCAAAGTACCTAAAAAGTAAAGTCGCCTACCGCTAAACCTTGAAGGACTTAGCTCCTTCAAGGTTTAATCACTACAACTCTTCCTGCACTTTCGCTTCTTTGACAGCATCTCGCGGGAAACAGAGCATCAACGCCAAAAAGATTAACGCCATGCCCCAAATGGCATAAATATCAGGCTTCTCATCCCACAAAATCCACGCCCAAATCCCTGCAAAAATAATCGCCAAATAATTCGCTGGGCCAATTTTACCAGCGGGTGCAAAAGAATAAGCTTTAGATAAACAAATCTGGCTCATGGTCGCCAAACTACCTGCACCTACCAAATAATATAATTCTTGTACCGTCAGTACCCGCCAATGCCAAAACATCGGAATGGACGATACCAGCGTCGCGATCAGGCAAAAGTAAAAAACAATGCGGGTGGCAGGCTCGGTTTTCGTCAACGCGCGGACAGTGACAAAGGCCATCGACGCCAACAAGCTCGAGCTAATACCTACCAGACTCAACCAGTTAAACATGCCCGCATCCGGTTTGGCGACTAAGCCGACGCCTACCAAACCCACAAAAGCTGCAAGTAGCATCAGCGGGGTGATTTTTTCTTTCAAAAATAGCCATGCCACGAGTGGAATAAACACGGGCGATGAATAGGTAAAAACCATTGCGCTAGATAGCGGCAAATGCGCGATAGCATAAAAAAAGCCATACATTGCCGCTAAACCCACCAATGCACGCCAAATATGCATCCACGGTTTAGCCGTTTTCAAAAAGCCTTTGCCTTGCGCCGCGATGACTGGTGCGAGTAATAGTGTGCCCGTCAAGTTACGCATAAAAACGACGGTGCTATTGTCCACGCTATGCGCCGCTAAACGAATCAGCACGCCCATGGTGGCAAACAACAAGGCCGAAAGGCTCAATAAGGCCAGCCCTTTGATTAACGATTGTTGCGGCATGAGATGCTAAAACTACAAGAAAGGAGAGGGGGATTATTTCACAGAATCAGTCTGCAAGTATCAATGCTTACGCAACATGCGTGTGATTACGTAAGCATTTAATGATGAACTTATTGCTTGAGTTTTTCTTCCAACTCTTTGATTTGTTGTTCTTTTAAGCGAATGATTTCGTTGCTGTCGTTTAATTGCGAGTCGAGGCTTTTTTTGCGTTCGAGTAGCTGTTTTTGCTCTTCGGTTAAACGATCTTTTTCTTCGGCATCCAGACTCGACATTTTTTTCTCGGCTTTAGCCACTTTAACGGGTGCAGGTGTTTTAGCGACGACCGGAGCTGGCGCGGGCGCTGGTGCTACGGGAGGGGCAACCGTTGCAGGTGTTGCCGCAGGCGTAGGTGTTTCGCTGCTGACCGTTGGCGCGGGTGCAATCACCGCAGGAATAGGCGGACAGGTTTTTTCTTCATGTGACTGGGTCATTAAAATGGTCGTGATACTGGCGGTTGCCACCACACCACCCAAGACAAAACCCAACGCCCCAACAATTAAATAGTCCCGATTCAACATGGTTTGTCACCCACTCATTATTTTTTCCAGTGGGCGATGCTGGCTAACTATCGCCAGCCTGTCAATCGTTAATCGTGATAATCACTACAGGCGTATCAGAAAATTTTGGTGCGGAGAGTTCTCTCTCTTTTGTAAAGACTATGTCGCTGGTAGCAGTTGAAGCAGCATTTTCTCCCTCTCCCTGTGGGAGAGGGTCGGGGTGAGGGTTATGAAGGGTGTAAACGCTGAATATAGTGAATTACCCAAAAACCTCACCCTAGCCCTTTTATGCATAGCCTCCTACAAAGAGAGGGGACACTACGTGGTAAAAACAGCCTGAGTAAAGGGTGGTTTGGAGTGGTTTTATAGTTTCAGCGTAATCGCTTTTGCTCTTTTAACCAGCCCAAACACTCCTGTAAGGTTTGCTCAAGCGGAATGGGTTGCCAGTTAAAGTCTTGCTGGGTATTGGAAATATCAAAGTAGCCATAACGCGCCACGGTGTCATAGATAACACTATGCGAAAACGGCAAGTTGATGCCGATCTTTTGCAAAATGTCGGCGGCGTAGCCACTGGTCAACATCATGAAGCGAGGTAAAGGCATATAAGGAATAAAACGATTGGTAAGTTTGGACAGCATACCGCCGAGCTTTCTAAAGGAAATGTTTTCGCCGCCAACAATATAGCGTTGTCCAGCTTGGCCTTGTGTCAGTGCCGCGACGTGAATAGTGGCGACATCTTTGACATTGACGAAATTATTGCCACCCACAAACGTCGGCGTGATGCGTTTGACAAAATCCATAATCATTTTGTTGGACGGTGTCAGTTTGTAGTCCAGTACGCCCAAGACAATGGCAGGGCAAATGGTGATCAAATCAATGTGATATTTTAGCGCTAACCGTTGTGCTTCTTTGTCACTGACTTTTTTGGCGTAGTTGTAAGCGTCCCGCGGATCTTCCGCCCAGTCGTTGCTGGTGCGTAGCTTATTAGGGCTGGTAGAAAAGCCAATGGAGGCAATCGAGCTGGTATAAACCACACGCTGAATACCCGCTTTGCAGGCGGCTTTCATAATATTTTGCGTGCCTTCCAGCGCCGGTTTGACGATTTCATTAACATCTTTGGCGTGCATTTTATACACGGCAGCTAAATGAATAATGGCATCACAGCCCTGAGCCGCAGGTTCTAGGCTGGCATAGTCTTGAA
>CANBZV010000111.1 GCA_947373945.1 Moraxellaceae bacterium | reverse complement strand
AAAGCAGGTATGGACGATTATTTAACCAAGCCATTGGCATTTGAACGCTTAAAACAAATGTTGATGCAAATTTTTTGGCAGGCAGATTAATTATGCGCATTTTGCATACCATGTTACGGGTCGTTGATTTAGAAAAATCGTTAGCATTTTATACCCAAGTCTTAGGCATGAAATTGCTGCGTCAAAAAGACTATCCTGAAGGTCGTTTTACCTTGGCCTTTGTTGGTTTTGGTGATGAAAGCAGCGAGGCCGTGTTAGAGCTAACGCATAACTGGGATACCAAAAGCTATGAGTTAGGTACGGCTTATGGTCATATCGCCCTTGAAGTGGATGATGTTTATGTCGCCTGTGAACGCATTCGGGCGGCTGGTGGCAACATTGTCCGTCCCGCAGGACCAATGAAACATAGCACCACCGTGTTGGCTTTTGTAGAAGATCCTGATGGCTATAAGATTGAATTACTGACTGCTAAAAGAGCCGACTGAGATCAGGTTTTAGGCCAAATTCAGTTTCAACAATGCCTCAATCGCCTGTAAACGTTTATTGACGCCAAGCTTGGCGTAGATGTTTTTGGTGTGGGTTTTGATGGTGCTCAGCGACACGCACATATTTTCGGCGATTTCTTGACTCGTTGCCCCAGTCAACAAATGACGGGCAACTTGGCGTTCTTTTTTACTCAATACTGAAATGGTCGAATGATTAAATGCCATCGACAAATTAGGCATTGTTGTTCCCGTCGCGCCTAATAGAGCGGGCATTAGCGGGTGTTGTGATAAATCGTGCGCTAGCTTGTGCAGCAGTGGCGACAAGACGGCGCTATCTCGGCTAAATAAGCGCACTAACTGATTGTCACCCGCCAACACGACCGCATGTTGCAAGGTCGCTAATGCTTTAGCGGTTTCGCCTTCAGCTTGTAAAATTAAGGTTTTCAGTATTTGAATTTCAACCATCACGCGCACATGGTGATGTGATTCGGCGTGTGCCCATAAACGGTTTAATAAAGCGGCGGCATCAGCAAATTGATGAGTCATCACCCAATAACGTGCGAGCGCCATGTATTCGGCTTCACGTTCAACCGCAAACGAACCATTCATGGGCAGTTGCGCCGCCTTTAACCAATGTTGAATCGCCTCCATACGGCCTTGGCTCAACCATAATTGTGCCAGAGTCGCCGATAATGGCGGAATTTCTACGACAAAACGACCCGAATAACGTAGCAGAGCCGCTTCGGCAGCAATCGTCAACGGCATTGTCGTCTCGCCTAAAGCGAGTTGTGTTTGTGCCAGTAATACTCGTCCCCACGCATTAATGTACTGCATTTGACCAGCGGTGGTCATACTGATGCCCTTGGTCAACATTTGCTTGGCATTTAGTAAGTCATTGCTCTCAAAGGCTAATTCACCTAAGCCAATGTATAACATGCCGCAAGCGGGAATATCCTGCCAACCGAGTAACTCACAATCATGGAGTGCTTTTTGGTAAACCGCCTGCGCGGTCGTGAGTTGACCGCGTAAGAAATGTGAGCGAGCTAAACCCATGGTTGCAAAAATGGGCACCAACAAATTATTTCTAGCGTCAGCAATTTCAGCATTTTCTTCAAAAAGTCGTAATGCTTTGTCGAGTTCGCCTTGCGCGTAATAACAAAAACCCAAACAAATGGATGCGCCCCGATACAGCACGCGTCCTGGCGTTAAGGAGCCTAACGCGTCCATTACCGACGCCTGTGCGCGTTCGACATCACCCGCTAAACAAAATTGACAGCTAGAAATCAACATCAACTGGCCAAATAACGCCCGTTCTTTGCTGCCCGAAGGCGCATCACGATAACGCTCAAGGTGAATTGTGGCTGCGCGCACATGGCGTTCGACTTCGGGCACGTTATCCATCACCAAACCAGCCCACGCACAGAGCATCGACAGTTTTGGGTGTTTAGCGAGTAGCTCTGACGGTAATTGATAGGCCCAGATCAAGGCTGTCGTAAATTGGCCTAAAGAAAATAACTCGGAGCTATTTTCTTCCATCAAGGCGGCAGCGAACTCATAGTCACCGGCCTTAATACCTTGCTGGATCGCATCGTTAAACAGCCCATGTTCTTTGAACCAAACACTTGCTCGATGATGAAGAGTGGTCATTAACTCGGGTTGCAAATCATACAAACGTGTTTTCAGCAACGAGGCAAATAAATGGTGATAACGATACCAAACCCGTTTATGGTCTAAACGGGTAATAAACATATTGGTGCGTTCTAACTCATCAATAATGCTGCGGCTATTATGTTGCTGGCGCACGGCATCACACAGTGGCGCACTTAATTGCGGTAATAAACAGGTATGCAGCAAAAAGTTTTGGCTTTCTTCGGGTAAATGGCGTAGCACTTCATCAATCAAAAAATCGGTGATATGGCGGTCATCGCCAGCAAAGGTGTTGATAAATGCTTGTTTATTAGGGGCATTGTGCAATGACAAAGCGGCTAGTTGTAGGCCGACAATCCAGCCTTCAGTGCGTGCTTCGAGCGTATCAATCAGCGGTTCGGACAGGCCAAGTTGCATGGCGTCATTACAAAATTGCGCGACTTCCTGACGATTAAAGCGCAAATCTTCGGTATTAAATTCGGTAATCTGCCGTTGGGCGCGTAAGCGTGATAACGAAAAAGGCAGCGTGTTCCGACTCGCAATCACCAAACTCAATTGTGTCGGTAAGTGTTCGACCATAAAGGCCAGTGCTTCGTGGATGCTGCTGTTATCTATATAGTGCAAATCGTCCAGCATCAAACAGATATGTTCGGGCAAGCCACATAGTTCATTTAACAACGAGCGCGTAAGTCCAGTGATAGATGGCAATTGCTTCGATGCCAGTGTCGTTGCAGTGGCTTGGGCAAAATCAGGGCATTGGGTCTGAATGGCACTAATCAAATGCATTAAAAATTGGGTTGGATCGTTATCGCTACTATCCAGCGATAGCCATGCCGTAGGTAGGGTATTGGTGCGCGCCCATGAACTAATGAGCGTGGTTTTGCCATAACCCGCAGGAGCACAGACGAGAGTGATACGCGCAGGTTCTTTAGGCAGCATTAAGCGCGGACGCTCAATAATGTGCGGCGGACTTTCAGGAATGACTAATTTCGTTGACAGAATATAGTCCACAGACATGTGAATCACCACTTGCTTGCTACGCGTCACCATTCCTGTGCATCAGTAGCTGGGTTTTTATTATTTTAGAATATACGGTCGCCGAGAATTGAACACGTAATTTTGAGGACTTCCGTGTGTATCGTGCTCATTTCGACGGCAAAAATCATGGCTAAATTGAATGGCGCATTCTTACCGCTTTCGCTATGGAAAATCTTGATAATTAACGTCGTTGTCTTGATGTATTGACTTAATATTATCGATAAAAAGCGTCAAAATTGACTTTTTGTGCCAAAGTGGACAAGTCTGTGGATAAAAAATAAAGGCACTTGAGGGTAATAACAGGTGGGAAAATGCGTAAAAACCCCCTGCCTTAAGCAATGTAAAGGCAAAGACCCTGAATGAGGGGTGGTCTCGGGGGTGTCGATATAAGGACAAACAACAAATACGTAAACGAAATTCTTATGTAGCGACCCGAAGGTGGCGAGTGGGCTAGGTCGATCTAGCCCACTGTGCGTTGAAATTACAGGCCAGCGGCTTGTAAACGGTTAGCTTGAGTACGATAAATCGATTTTGGATTGGACTCAAACAAGTTGACGATACCAAAGAAGCCATTAACAGCATCTAAATGGTTGTTAGCATAATCAGCACGAATCACTTGGCCTAAGCGTTGTGAGCAAGTGCTGACTAAACCATCGTTGGCGTCGCCACTAAAGGCAAAGGCTAACGACAACAATTTAATGCCTGCATCTAATGGATCAAGCACGTTTGTTAACTGACGAGCGCCGCCCCATGAGTAGTATTTCACAGGGTACGTTGTGCCATTTTTAACATAGTTGTAGGTGTAGGCACCTTCGCCGCAACCACTTGGTACGCCAGCAGGATATTTGTTGTTAAATGCGGTTAAACCATTAGTGGTCAATGAGTCCAACGCATTCAATGAGTTTTGGTCTAGGTTTGGTGTGCCGTAAGCGAAGGTTAAGAAGGCAGCAAGACCGTCAGCTACCGACGCAAACACAGCGGAAGTCACGGTGCCAGCAGGAGCAACTTTACGCACAACATCAGCAACACGAGAACCTTTGTTAACGCCGTCAACGCTAGTTACCGAAGAAACTAGGTCTGGACGAACTGCAGCGGCATAACGCGCAGTTGGGCTGCCTTGGCTATGGCCAATCAAGTTAAATTTGGAATAACCGTAAATCGCTTTCAGAGATAACATTTCTTGTAGTAATTGCTCACCACGTAGTTCGTTGCTACCAACAGCGGAAACGGTTGCTACATGTACTTTGGCGCCTTCGCTGCTTAGCGATGAAGGAATTTGGTAGAAGTAGTCAGCACCCATAAAGTTTTTAAAGCCCAAAATGCCGTGTACGAGCAAAATAGGATATTTAGTGGTGGTGTAACCGGCGTTAGCAGCTGGAGCGGCAACCATTAACGAACTGGCGAGCGCAATAGCACTTAAGCTGAGGATTTTTTTCATGGAGGAGTCCTTGTTTATGCTTGTTTTAAGTTTGTTTTTTTGTGGTAAGCCAGCAACAGCAATTCCGCTGTTATCAAAGGTGTTACGTTAACGACTTAGTCGCCTCGTTCCTTATGGTGATAAGAAAACAAGGGGGATTGAGATTGGCCGTATGCGTAATTTTTTATAGTAGGCTTCCGTAGAGCTATAGTCGGCTAAACCACCGGCATAAACATCATCCGTTAGGTGGAGAAAAAGGATGAATTAGAGGGGGAATTTATGATAAACGGCGCCATAAACTGGACAATTGACGCCAAAAGAGCCTTGTGGGTCGACAAAAAAGCCAATATTGATCAATGTTTCAAAGTTATGTTAAATACGTGATTTGACTGCCGTAGTCATGAAGAGTAAAGACTAGTTTTTATCATCTTTCACTTAATAAATAGATTCACGCTCTGGCAAGCCTAACAACTATACGGCACAAATGTTAGTATTTCATACAGCTCTTTAGTGTCAATAACAGGGAATTGGTTAAGGTGATGAAGCGTATATTTTTTCTGCTACTGTCGGTTGGTGTTTTGTCCGGCTGTCAAACGGCAGTGCGCCCTTATGATGGTGTGCTGGGTTATAAAGTGACAGCAAAAGCCGAAGGTCAAGTGTCAATTTCCTACATAGATGAAGATCGCCGAAGCTGGGCTGATATAAAAAAGCGCGTGTCCGAAGCGTGTGCATATGAATTAAAAAACCCCGCCGATCATGTTAATGTCGTGGTGTTAGCACAAGAGCAGTTTTCACAGCAGGTCGATATGGCCTTTTCGATGCCAATGGGTCCTATTGCTTCTGGAGATCAGAAGTCGGGTTCGGGATCTGGGCTAGGCTCTTCGATGATGACCTCATCGGCAAATGAGATGCAGTCAGTGCTGAAGGACATGAAGCTAAAAAGACTTTTAGTTCAGTGTACGGGGTCATAATCGCGCATTTCTCGGGATGAAGAAACAGTCACTCTTAGGTGGTGGCTGTAGCAAATGTAATCAGCAAACGTCGCGTGGCCTTGATACGATAATCCCCCAGAATACTATTAGGGCAGCAAACAGTTGGACTTTTCCGCAGTTTTTCCGTAGAATTGCACAAATTTTTTCTAAGCGAGAAGGGTAGAGCAGCGGGATGGCAAAATCACCGTTGAGTCTAGTTCTGTCTCGCTTTTTTGTAAGCAAAACCCTGTGCGGAGGTTCGTTTGAGTAAGCCCGCCCTTTTAGCCCTAGCCGATGGAAGCGTGTTTCGGGGTATTGCAATTGGTGCTGACGGTAGCACCAATGGCGAAGTCGTTTTTAACACCGCCTTGACCGGCTATCAAGAAATTCTCACCGACCCCTCCTATTGCCAGCAAATTGTCACGTTGACTTATCCTCATATTGGCAATACCGGCATCAACACTGAAGATGAAGAAGCAGCTAAGTTATGGGCAGCCGGTTTAATCATTCGTGATTTGCCGTTAATGGCCAGTAATTTCCGTAGCCAAGAATCATTATCCGACTACTTGAAGCGTCACGGAATTGTTGGCATTGCCGATATTGATACCCGTCGTTTAACGCGCATTCTGCGTGAAAAAGGCGCTCAAAATGGTTGTATCGTCGCCGGTGACCACATCGACGAAGCAGCTGCCTTAGCACAAGCGCGTGCCTTTGGTGGTTTAAAAGGTGCCGATTTAGCTAAAGTGGTATCAGTCACTGATAACTACACTTGGACTGAAGGTTCTTGGCAGCTAGGTAAAGGTCATGTAACGCCGACGGCTCCAGCCAAATTTAAAGTGGTAGCTTATGATTTTGGTGTCAAACGCAATATTTTAAGAATGCTGGTTGATCGTGGCTGTGACGTTACCGTCGTGCCGGCGCAAACGCCTGCCGATGTTGTCTTGGCGATGAACCCAGACGGCATTTTCCTCTCCAATGGCCCTGGCGATCCTGAGCCATGTACTTATGCCATCAAAGCGATTGAACAATACCTAACGACAGACATTCCTGTCTTTGGTATCTGTTTGGGTCATCAACTGCTGGCATTGGCGTCAGGCGCAAAAACCTTAAAAATGAAATTTGGCCATCACGGTGCCAATCATCCGGTACAGGATTTAGATACTGGTCGGGTGATGATTACCAGCCAAAATCACGGTTTTGCCGTCGATGAAACGACGTTGCCTGCCAATTTGCGTGCGACCCATAAATCATTGTTTGATGGTTCGCTGCAAGGTATTCATCGCACTGACAAGCCCGCGTTTAGTTTTCAGGGACATCCTGAAGCGGCGCCTGGCCCGCATGATGCTGATGCCTTGTTTGACCACTTTATTGATTTAATGACAGCCCGCAGTGCGCGATAATTAACACGAGAGTATTATGCCTAAGCGTACCGACCTAAAAAGCATTTTGATTATTGGCGCAGGCCCGATTGTCATTGGTCAAGCCTGTGAGTTTGACTACTCAGGCGCTCAAGCCTGTAAAGCCCTGCGTGAAGAAGGCTTCCGCGTCATTCTGGTCAACTCCAATCCTGCGACCATCATGACCGATCCCGCGATGGCGGATTCGACCTATATTGAGCCAATCACTTGGCAAACGGTCGCCAAAATCATCGAAAAAGAACGTCCTGATGCGGTGTTGCCGACGATGGGCGGTCAAACGGCGTTGAATTGCGCACTTGATCTCGATAAACACGGCGTCTTGGCTAAATATAATGTTGAGCTGATTGGCGCGTCCAAAGATGCGATCAACAAAGCCGAAGACCGTAAATTGTTTGACCAAGCGATGCGTAAAATTGGTCTGGAATGTCCGCGTGCTGCCGTTGCTGGCAATATGCAGCAAGCCTTTGATATCCAAGCGACGTTGGGCTTTCCCTGTATTATTCGTCCGTCGTTTACGATGGGCGGTTCGGGTGGCGGTATTGCTTATAACCGCGAAGAGTTTGTTGAAATCTGCGAACGCGGTTTTGATTTGTCGCCGACCAAAGAGTTGCTCATTGATGAGTCGCTGATTGGCTGGAAAGAGTACGAAATGGAAGTCGTACGCGATAAAAAAGACAACTGCATTATCATCTGCGCGATTGAAAACTTTGATGCGATGGGCGTGCATACGGGGGATTCGATTACTGTTGCGCCCGCACAAACGCTGACCGACAAAGAATATCAAATTATGCGTAACGCCAGTATCGCGGTATTACGCGAGATTGGTGTTGAAACTGGCGGCTCGAACGTGCAGTTTGGTATCGACCCAAAAACGGGCCGTATGGTCGTCATTGAGATGAACCCGCGAGTCAGTCGTTCCTCGGCGTTAGCGTCCAAAGCAACCGGTTTCCCGATTGCCAAAGTGGCGGCGAAACTGGCGGTTGGTTACACGCTTGATGAGTTGCAAAACGATATCACCGGTGGCAAAACACCCGCGTCGTTTGAACCATCAATCGACTATGTTGTCACTAAAATCCCGCGTTTTACCTTCGAAAAATTCCCGCAAGCCGAACAGCGTTTAACGACGCAGATGAAATCGGTCGGTGAAGTAATGGCGATTGGCCGGACCTTCCAGGAATCGTTACAAAAAGCGTTGCGTGGTCTGGAAGTTGGTGCGGATGGTTTTAATCCAAAAATCAATCTCAGCCTGCCAGAGACCGAAGACAAGATCCGCCACGAGCTAAAAAATCCAGGTCCAGATCGTATTTGGTACATTGCTGATGCGTTCCGATTTGGCATGTCGTTAGAGCAAGTGTACGAGTACTCGGCTGTTGATCCGTGGTTCTTGGTGCAAATTGAAGACATCGTTAAAGCTGAAGCCAAAGTTAAACAACTGGGTTTTGCCGGTTGTACTTATGACTGGGTACGTACTTTAAAGCGTAAAGGTTTTGCTGATAGCCGTTTGGCGCATTTGCTCGGTGTTAGCGAAAAGCAATTGCGGAAAAAGCGTTGGGAATTAGGTATTTATCCTACTTACAAACGTGTTGATACCTGTGCCGCCGAGTTTGCCACCAGCACCGCCTATATGTATTCCACTTATGAAGAAGAGTGTGAAGCACAACCGTCCAACCGTGACAAAATCATGGTCTTGGGCGGCGGGCCGAATCGTAT
>CANBZV010000110.1 GCA_947373945.1 Moraxellaceae bacterium | reverse complement strand
TTGGTTTGGTTTTTGAAGGTTGAATTAATGAGTATATATGATGGCGTGTGCGCTCAGTTGCGTGCAGCTCCCAAAGTATGGTTGGTCACAGGTGTTGCAGGGTTTATTGGCTCTAATTTACTGGAAACGCTGTTAAAGCTAAATCAAACAGTGTTTGGCCTGGATAATTTTGCCACCGGACATCAACGCAATCTTGATGAAGTTCAAACGCTGGTTTCCGCTGAAGAATGGACAAAGTTTACGTTCATCAAAGGCGATATTCGTGATTTGGAGGCGTGTAAAGCAGCGTTAGTCGGCGTAGATTATGTGTTGCATCAGGCGGCGTTAGGTTCTGTGCCGCGCTCAATGGCGGACCCGATTACAACGAATTCCGTTAATATTGATGGCTTTTTGAATATGCTGGTCGCGGCGCGTGATGCTCAAGTCAAGAGCTTTACCTATGCAGCATCAAGCTCTACCTATGGGGACCACCCAGGATTACCCAAAGTTGAAGACCTCATTGGCAAGCCCCTGTCACCTTATGCCGTCACTAAGTACGTTAATGAATTGTATGCAGATGTATTTGCCCGCTGTTACGGCTTTCATACGATTGGGCTGCGCTATTTTAATGTGTTTGGCAAGCGTCAGGATCCCGATGGTGCCTATGCTGCCGTTATCCCCAAGTGGACGGCTGCGATGATCAAGGGCGATAGTGTGTTTGTAAATGGCGATGGTGAAACCAGTCGTGATTTTTGCTTCATCGAAAATGTCGTACAAATGAATTTACTAGCCGCTACTACCTCTAACCCTGATGCCCGTAATCAAGTCTATAACGTTGCTGTTAGTGGACGTACTAGCCTTAATGTGCTCATTGAACAACTGAAGTCGGCATTGGCTGCCAATGGCATTGTCTATGACCAGCGTATTGAGTATCGAGATTTCCGTGCGGGGGATGTTCGTCACTCCCAGGCTGATATTTCGAAAGCCAGTCAATTATTAGGTTATAAACCTGAGTATGATATTCGCAATGGAATTGCCAAAGCGATGCCGTGGTATGTTGGATTTCTACAAGCTAATTGAATGTTGGAAAACTCCCTGTATCGTTTTCATTGTTTACAAGCGCTGTATGTAGTAACAATGAACACGATGCAGCGGCTTCGTTTTTTCTATGTCTAGGCAAAGATGTAGACTGTTGGATACAAGATAGGATTTAAAGTCTCATGGGCTCGAAGAAAACAATTATTTATGTGGGTGGTTTTGAGCTGCCAGACAAAAATGGTGCTGCCCAACGTGTTGTGGCAAATGGAAAGATTTTTCGAGCGCTTGGGTATAATGTTGTTTTTTGTGGCGTCGATAAAGCGATCAGTGACAGCGTCGACTTGATGGCGACAGAGGCAAAACATTTCGATTTTACCTGCTATGCCACGCCATATCCCAAATCGAAAGGGGCATGGTTAAAGACGTTATCACAATCTGGAGAGGTTAAGCGATTAATCACTGACCGATACAAGGGTGATGTTGCTGCTGTGATTTGTTACAACCATCCTGCGATTGCACAGTGGCATATTCGCGCATTATGTCGTCGGCATGGTGCGAAATATATCGCCGATGTGACCGAGTGGTACGAGAGTTCGGGTGGCGGCTTGTTATTTGGCTTGGTCAAATGGTTTGATACCACCTTGCGTATGCGGCTAATGCATCGGCTAGTTGATGCGCTCATCACAACAAGCAGCATTATTACTGAGTTTTATGCTAGAACAAGACATATTCCCATTGTTGAATTGCCAACGCTCTATGATAAAGAAGCCATTCATATAAATAGGATAGAAACAACTCCCTCCGTCGTGCATGCGAGTCGCTGGATATACGCAGGCTCACCATTTAATGCTGGGCGACTTGACCGTAAACGTGAAAATATAAAAGATCGTTTGGATGCGGTCGTGATCTTGGCGGCCAGACTAAACGAAGAAGCCACGCCTGTGGCGTTGACGATTTATGGCGTGACGATTGATGATTACTTAAAAGCATTTCCCGAGCATGAAGATATGCTGAAGCGGCATAGTGCTCAAATTCTTTTTTGTGGCAATAAACCACATAAAGAAATTCTGAACAGTTTGCAACAAAGCGATTTTTCCATATTTTTCAGGAAAAAAAGCCGATTAACTGAGGCTGGATTTCCAAGCAAACTGGCCGAATCGATTTCGTGCGGTACACCCGTTATTACCAATTATTTAGGTAATTTGAAATCATACAAAGATAATGTGCCAGGTTTGTTTTTAGTGGATTTTTCCGATATGGATAAATGCGTGAGCATGACCAAGGAAATATTAAATATGGATAAAGCCAGTTTTGCCAAGATAAAAGCAGCTTGTTTGGAAACACAGGCGTTTGATTATCGGAACTATATTACTCGTGTGAAAAAATTTCTGGATGATATGGGGTTGTCATGAGAAATAATGCCAACAGCTCAAATACTTTAAGTCCAGAGGTGCTAGATTGCGTAAAAAATACCTCCCGCTAAAAGTTTTTACGGGCTACATTCTATTTACGCTGATGCTGGCTTTTTTTGGACCACTGATATTTATTGGTCTAGATCCTGTTAATGTTCCTGTCTATATTTTTGCTTTTTTGATTCTATTTGCGATGGGGTATCACTTAGGTATAAACGGTGCGACCCCCGCCGTTTTCAGGGAGCCAGCTTTTGTCGAAAGATATATTTTTCGGCTGCTGAAGTTCTCTATTGTTGTAACATTGCTCTATAAGCTTCAAGAGTTTGCAGTCCTGGTTGCTGGCGGAAAGCTTAACTTTTCACTGGCTAGTACCGGCGAAAGCTACGTGAATTTATATGCCGACTACACGCGCGGTGAAGGCAGTTATGATGTTGCCTGGATCATTAGTCTATTTTTCTATCTCCCTCAGTTAATTTCAATGATTTTAGGCGTTTATTATTTTAAGAAATTGCCGTCGAACTATCGATATGCTGTTGTTGGGATATTTGTGCTCATTTTATTGGTAAATACGCTTGGTCAGGGCAAACAAAAGCAAGTTGGCGACATTATGGTTTTTCTGTTGTCGATATTGGTCTTGCGCTTAGGCTCTCAAGCAAATGATAGTAATTTTCGAAAAAGAAGAAATTCAAGTCGGATATATGTAATTGGTTTATTAGTTGGTGTTGTTGGGATGTTCGCTTTTATTAATATTTTGTCCTCTAGATATGATGCGATTGGTATTGGAGCATATAATATTGAAGGCGCCTCACACCCGTTAATTACCTATAATATGGAACATCCCGTGTTTCTTATTTTAGGCGATAAAGTCGGTTTTGCCGCCGCAACATTTTTTGGTTACTTATCTCAAGGTTATTTAGGTTTGTCCTTGTCCATGCAGGAGCCTTTTGTCTGGACTTATGGAGTGGGAAATTCCTATGCGATGACGACACTGCTAGGCAAATTGCTGGGTTTACCTGTTTCGGTAGAGGACTCTTATCCTTTTCGCGTGGGATTATCTACTGGCTGGGATTTAACCAAGTGGCATTCGGTTTTTCCTTGGCTGGCTTCAGATTTTACGTTTCCCGGTGTGTTGGTCGTGTTTTTTTTCTACGCGTTTGTTTATGCCAGATGCTGGAAAGAGGCCATTCTCTACAAAAATCCGTTGTCAGTGCTCTTGTTCTGTATCCTCAATCTAGGTCTGGTTTTTGTTCCGGCCAATAATCAATTACTACATGGACCAGAGAGTGTTTTAGCTATCTTTGTTATTGTTTTCATGTGGGTTAAAAATAGATGGAAACTGAATTGCCCTCCAGCATAAAAGTTTTTTGATGTTCAGTAATTAGCGATAACGCTATGAGGTTTCTGGATGGGTTCTTCTCGCATCGCCATATTAGTCATTGTTTTTTGGTTTGTCGGTAAGCTTTTAGCTTTCGGCAAAGACTTGTTGGTGTCGTACTACTTTGGTGCTTCTGTAGAAACGGATGCCTATTTTATTGCGAGTAATATTCCCGGATTAGTGTACGCAGGGTTGCTGGCAACAGTTCCCCTTGTGCTACTGCCGTTGTACACCAATAAAATATCCAATGCCAATGAAGTGCTGGCAAATAAATTTGCCAGTAGTGTGCTGAATTGGTACGCCTCGGCCGCCTTGATGCTGACGGCTGCGGTATTCATTGGTGCGGGGTTTCTTGTTTCGGTTATTGCTCCAACTGCTCCAGCAGCAACGGTTGATTTGGCTATTAATTTAACTAGAATATTTTCAGCAACATTCGTCTTTTCAATGATATCGGCTGTATTTACGACTATTCAACTTTCTAATAAACAAGCATTAGGTGTGCAGTTAATCCCGATAATCAATAATGGTTTTTTTGTGCTGGGCGTGTTTTTGTTTTCAGCTCAGTACGGTATTTATGCCGCAGCGGTTTCTGCTACCGTTGCGTGGGTGCTACAAATTCCCCTGCAAGCCTTATTTGTGAAAGCAAAGTATCGTTATTCCTTTGCTTGGCAGTTAACGCCGCACGATCGAAAAGCGTTATTTGTTGTGTTTTTACCTGCCCTAATTGGGGTGTCGATTGAGCAATTGAATCCAATTGTCAGTATCTATTTTGGCTCAGGGCTTGAAGAGGGCAGTGTTTCATTGCTCTCGTATGCGTTTAGAATTATCAGTTTTTGTACGGGTATTTTTATTGTCATTACCTCGACAATATCCTATCCGGAGTTTGCCCATAAAGTATCCAATAAGAATCTGGTTGAGCTGATTGAAGATATCTACTGGTCAACACGACTAACTTTGTTTGCTGCCGTATTTGCCGCATTGGTCATGTCGATATTTAGTCGAGATGTGGTTGCCGTGATTCTTGAACGGGGCCAGCTTTCGTCGGCACATGCTCAGGTAGCGGCGCAAATACTTTCGGTGTTAGCCATTTCCATTCCCTTTGTCGCGCTGAGAGAAATATACATCAGAGGCATATATGCGTTCAGTGAAGCTAGGTTGGGTATGCTAACGGGATTTATCGCATTAGTAGCAAACATCGTTTTCAGTTATGTGCTGATCAGCCGCATGGGGATACAGGCAATCGCAATCGCTACGCTTGCCTCAGCAGTGGCAAGCAGTACCGTCGGATTTATTCTGTTGCATCGCATTTTTCGAAGCTGGCCAACGCTACGGATGCTTGTCTTTGGTGTTAAGTTGCTTTTGGCGACTTCGGTAACCGTGCTGGCTTCGCTGTATGCTGTAAGCTATTTGTCAGATTACAGTGCTATTTTCAGATTGATATTAGGCTCGGTAATCGCGGGCGTTGTTTATTTGATAGGCGCAATACTTGTTGGTATTATTAGGTTCGATTTGTCCGATTTTTCGCTAGTTGGCGAGTTGCGGAAGCGTTAAGTTTTTGCTGTTCCATAGGTATTAATCTTTCTGTCAACGATCAAGATTAATACATTATCTACGCCTTGAGTGAGTTGTATATTAATAAGGGATCCTAGGGATGAGAGTATTGGTTCTTGGTGTAACGGGTATGTTGGGTAGTGCCGTTTTCAGGCAATTTTCAGCCGATACTCAATTTGAGGTGTGGGGAACTCTGCGTAGTGCAAGTGGTTTGCGGAATTTTCCTCAACCAAGCCATGAGCGGTTAGTTACCAATGTTGATGTGCTTGATAATGACTCACTTGTCGGTGTTTTAGCCCGTGTGCGCCCCTCAGTGGTTATCAACTGCGTAGGCTTAATCAAGCAATTGGCAGATGCTAAGGATCCATTGTCCGCGTTGCCGATTAATGCCATGCTTCCCCATCGTTTAGCTAAATTATGCCAGTTGGCGGGCGCTAGACTGATTCATGTCAGTACCGATTGTGTCTTCTCTGGTCGTCAGGGGATGTACACTGAAGCCGATATGTCCGATGCCGAAGACTTGTACGGTAAATCTAAATATATTGGCGAGCTTCATGATCTTCCTCATGCGATCACGCTAAGGACGTCAATTATTGGCCATGAGCAAGGTAGTCATTACGCCTTAGTCGATTGGTTCCTCTCGCAAACTGGCTCGGTCAAAGGTTTTTCTAAAGCGATATTCTCAGGTCTGCCAACCGTTGAGTTGGCGCGTGTTATGCGCGATTTGGTTGTGCCTAAACCTGAACTACATGGTCTTTATCATGTCTCTGTTGATCCCATTGATAAGCTGTCATTACTGCGACTGGTGGCAGACGTATATGGAAAGAGCATCCAGATTATGCCGGATGAAAAGTTGGTGATTGACCGATCACTCGACTCATCCCGCTTCCGTGCGGCAACGGGCTATGTGCCACCTTCGTGGGCAGAGCTAATCAAAATGATGCACGATTTACGTTAACTTTTTCGGATTGGATAATTACCATGTTTGATAACAAAGTATTGATGATTACTGGTGGTACAGGGTCATTTGGCAATACGGTTCTGAAGCGTTTTCTTGATACCAATGTTAAAGAAATCAGAGTATTCAGCCGCGACGAAAAGAAACAAGAGGATATGCGTATCGCTCTTGGTAATGACAAAGTCAAGTTCTACATCGGTGATGTCCGTGACTATGACAGTGTCTTTCAAGCAATGGTTGGCGTTGATTATATTTTCCATGCTGCGGCGTTAAAACAAGTACCCTCCTGCGAGTTTTATCCGATGGAAGCAGTCAAAACTAACGTTATTGGCACAGAAAATGTGTTAAATGCAGCGATTGCAACTGGCGTTAAACGTGTGATTGTTCTTAGTACCGACAAGGCCGTTTATCCGATTAATGCGATGGGTATTTCCAAAGCAATGGCGGAAAAACTGGTTGTTGCCAAGTCCAGAATGATTCCTAAAACCGGCCCTGTTATTTGTTCCACTAGGTACGGTAACGTCATGGCTTCCCGTGGTTCGGTTATTCCGTTGTTTATTAACCAGATTAAATCAGGCGAACCACTGACGGTAACTGATCCAAATATGACCCGTTTTCTGATGTCACTAGAAGACTCGGTGGACTTAGTGCTTCATGCTTTTGAGCATGCTCAGCAAGGTGATATTTTTGTTCAAAAAGCCCCTGCATCTACGGTTGCCGACCTTGCGCAAGCGCTGAAAGAATTATTCAGTTCTGAGGGCGCGGTAAAAGTTATTGGTACGCGTCATGGCGAAAAATTATACGAGTCGTTGATTTCTCGCGAAGAGATGGCGAAAGCGGATGATATGGGCCGTTATTATCGTATTCCTGCGGATAACCGTGACCTTAATTACAAGAAGTATTTTGTCGAAGGCGAGCAGCATATTTCTGAACTGGATGATTACACCTCTCATAATACCGAGCGTTTGGATATTCAAGGTATTAAAGAGTTGTTGTTGAAGTTAGATTATATCCAGGAAGAATTAAATGCTTAAAGTCATGACTTTAGTTGGGACTCGTCCTGAACTAATCAAAATGAGCCGTGTCATTGCCGAGTTGGACAAGCAGGTTGATCATGTCTTGGTTCACTCGGGCCAGAATTATGATTACGAACTGAATCAGGTGTTTTTTGATGATTTAGGTATTCGCAAGCCCGATCACTTTTTAGGTGCAGTCGGTGAGACGGCAGCAAAAACTATCGCGGAAGTCATTTCTAAATCCGATGATATTCTTGAGTTGGTTAAACCAGACGCTATTCTGTTGTATGGCGACACCAACACCTGTCTGGCGGTGATCTCGGCAAAGCGTCGAAAAATCCCCGTGTTTCACATGGAAGCCGGTAATCGCTGTTTTGATCAACGCGTGCCCGAAGAGTTGAATCGCAAAGTGCTTGATCATTTGAGTGATATCAACATGGTGCTCACCGAGCACGCCCGTCGCTATTTGATTGCTGAGGGCATTCGCCCTGAGACGATCATCAAAACGGGTTCGCATATGGAAGAAGTGCTTAATCACTATATGCCAAATATTTTGGCTTCAACGGTGCTCGACCGCGAGGGCTTGGTTGAAGACCAGTTTTTCGTCGTTAGTGCTCATCGTGAAGAAAATGTTGATACGCCAGAGAATTTACGTGACTTGCTGACGACATTACGGGCGCTTGCTGAAACGTATAATTACCCGATTATTGTTTCCACGCATCCGCGCACACGCAAACGTCTTGAGTTGCTGGGTGAGTCTTTAGATCATCCGTTAATTCGCTTCGTGAAGCCATATGGTTTGCTTGATTACATCAAGTTGCAGATGTCGGCTTATTGTGTGTTGTCAGATAGTGGTACCATTACCGAAGAAGCATCATTGCTAAATCTGCCTGCGATCACGATTCGTAATGCTCATGAACGTCCAGAAGGTATGGATGAAGGGACATTAATCATGAGTGGTTTCAGAACAGAGCGCGTATTAGATGCGGTTCGCGTCATTACTAGTCAACACAGTCGTTCCCAACGGACCATTCCTATTGTCAAAGACTATCAGGGTGGCCCTGTTTCCAAGCAGGTCGTCAGAGTCGTACTGAGCTATACCGATTATATTAATCGGACGGTATGGTCAAAGAGTTGAGGCTTGTGTAGGCATAAGCTTATAGCAGAGTCCCATCTGAGGTTGCGTCTACGGATGTACAGATCAAGTACGATAGTAGTGCGCAACTTCTTGGATAATGCGTTCTTTGGCAAGGAATAAATAGCATGAACAGGCGCTTTTTTTTGCAGGGTATGGGCGCAACAGTGTTGGCCTCCTCGCCAATAAGTGTTTTTAGTGCGAGTAGCCCAGCCACTAAAGAAAAACAAACTGCTTTTTCGGTAATGGATGTC
>CANBZV010000109.1 GCA_947373945.1 Moraxellaceae bacterium | reverse complement strand
GGCCATTGAATTTATTACCGGCATTCATTTACATCAGGCGCGGCTGGAATTGGCTTATCCCCCACCCGCGCACGAAAGCTATTATCGCGATTACTTTCATATGCCTATCCATTTTGACCAAGGACAAACGGCACTGGTTTTGCCCCGCGCCTTACTCAATTTGCAATCCTTATTTGCTGATCCGGTCGCCAAACTACAGGCCGATCAACAATGTGAGCAGCAATATCGTGACCTGCAACACCTACCTGCGGTTAGTGCGCAAGTGACGGCACTATTGCGTAGCAATACCGGCAAATTATGGACACTGCCTGAAGTCGCCGACGCGCTGCATTTATCGACACGCACACTGATGCGGCGGTTGAAGGATGAAGGGGTGCGTTATCAAACCTTGCACGATGCCGAATTACATCGCCAAGCGGTGATCCATTTATCCGATCGCCGCCATACGTCTGAATCGTTGGCCTTGGCACTGGGCTATCGTGATGCCTCGGGTTTTCGGCGCGCCTTTGTCCGCTGGTTTGGTATGTTACCCAGCGCATGGCTACGCCAACAAAACGCCGACCACGACACTGATAACTGATAACTGATAACTGATAACTGATAACTGATAACTGGCAGCATTGTCCCTGCGCATGGCAGCGTTCTACCTTTCGCTCGCCAACAACCTCCGCCATGATCAAGTTCTATTCTTGTCATAAGCTGACTGGTCATGAACGCGCAAACAACAACGCCTATTGCTAACGATGATAATGTCGCCCTACTGAAACAACTGCACGTCAAACCACCCATTTCATGGCCTGTCGTCGCTATTCTCACTGTCTGTTTGCCGTTAGCGCTGTTTTTGATTGTAGCCGTCACGTGTGAATGGGTGAATCCTGTTCCGGCGGCACTGGTCGGAGGCATCATCGGCTATTATTTATTTACGCCGATTCACGAAGCTGTTCATCGTTCAGCTTCCAATAACGAAAAAATCAATGATGCGCTGGCGATGCTCACCGTCAATTTGCTGTTGCCCTATATCTCACACAAAGTGCTGCGTTGGGGCCACATGCAACATCATCGTTTTACTAATGAAGGCGGCAAAGACCCCGACGCCCTGCTCACTAAACATTGGTACAGCTTTTTGTTGTGGCCTTTTTTTGAGTTGTCGTATTTGCCCGCTTATTTGGCGAGCCAACGTCCCGCAAAAGAAGTGCGGCAGGTGCTGTTACAATTACCGCTTGGTGTTGCCGCGTTGGCGTTGCTGTTTTGGTTTTGTGGCTGGAAACTGTTGCTGTTCTGGGTGTTGGCGTCGCGTTTAGGTTTAGCGCTGATTGTGCTGGTATTTGTTTTTCTGCCCCATCATCCCCACGACATTATGCAGAAAGATGATTTTTACGGTGCAACGATGCTGCGCGATGGCTGGGAATGGTTGTTAACGCCGTTGATGGTCTATCAAAACTGGCATTTGGTTCATCATCTCTATCCAACGATTCCTTTTTATCGCTTGAAAAAAGCGTGGTATGCGCGTGAAGCGTTTCACGAAGCACGTAATCCGGCGCGGGTGGCGGCGTTCAGACTCCATGCTAAAGAGAGTCGCGCTCGAAACGATAACAACACAAGAGCTAGTGGAAAGTCCCCTCTCCCTCAGGGAGAGGGCTAGGGTGAGGGTTTTTGCTGGTTATATACATAATACTCGTGCTTTTACCGCTTTCTTTCCCCTCTCCCCGACCCTCTCCCAGCGGGAGAGGGAAAAAAAACGCTAATAATAACAATGAGGCCGCGTATGTTACATCGCCCTGCCCGCTTGATCATTCTGGTGCTGACGCTACTCGCTGGTGCCAGCAGTTATGCCGACATCAATAGCGATGATGATTTGCAGGCATTACAACAACTGGATAAAGGCCAATGGCAAAAAATTCGTGAAGACCAGCTGCGCAACATTACCGTCTATAGCAAATTAGAAGAACATAGCCGTATTCGCTCGATGAAAGTCGAAGCCGAACTGAATGCCACTGCCAATGCCATTAGTGATGTACTGGCTGATTTTGATAACTATCCCAAATGGTTCTGGTGCCTAAAAAAGAGCAATATTCTGCGTCGCGTATCCGCGAATGAGTTTTTTGTCCATCTGCTGTTTCAAACGCCCGGTGGCTTGCCGGATCGCGATGTCGTGTTGCACTACACTCGGCAAGTGTCTGCCGATCAACGCACCATCACCATTCATGCCGAAGCTGTTAACGACTTTCTGCCCGAGAAAAAAGGCATCGTGCGCATCACCAAAATGCACAATGATATTGAAATCAACAGCATCAGCAGCGTGAAAAGCCATTTTCGTGGTGAAGTCTGGGTCGATCCGGGTGGCAATGTCCCATTGTGGGCGGCGAATTTTGTCCAGCGCCGTGCGCCACACGCGACGATGCTCGGCTTGATTCGCATGTTGGCGTTGTAAAGCGACAAAGCTGCTCGTGCTGTCTCGACTTTACAGCGAAATAAGCTGGCTTACGCTACGCAAGTCATCTTTTCAGCTCAACCACCCGAGCGGCGCATCAATTTTTTTTCTGGTAATAATCATAGGAATAGACGGGGAATGGCAGTGGCTCGGTTGACTGACTGTACTCATCCCTTTGCACCATTCTCAGCGCGCCTAACGCCACACTATACGGGGCACTACGCTGAACAAAGTTGGCTGCCCATGTCGGCACCTTACCGCTGGGATCAACATAACCTTCTGCCGCAATCAAAATACGCTGCTCATCCAATGGCGTAAATTTGATCGCCAAATCTTCTGCTTTCATACGCACGAGCGGCGGTTTGGTGGGCAAAAAATCCGGCACGGCACTCACTTTCAACACCGCGTAGTTTTTACTGTCGGTCTGCGGCTCAACCAGCGCATGGAGAATGACGTCACGATCGGGTAGACCAAATGGTGCGCGATGAACCATATAAACGTAGTATTCTGTCGCTGATACCTTTCTTAACAGCTGGGACGTTTGCACCTCCCAAAACCATTTGCCGTAGCTATCAAAATCCAACAGCATCCGCACGATCGCTGCTGGCTTCACACCAATAGCAATGCCTTCCGCTTTAAATGAGCGAAAACGTTTACCGTCCTCCATCCGTGCATAGGTTTTAATATGATGGCGCTGGTCATCTTTCACCATTTGCCATTCATTGGTCATGCGCATCTGCAGTTCAGACAAATCGTCGTCCTCCTGCGCGTAAACGAGCGGGGAAGATACGATCAATAACGATACCAATATGCCTGCAAACAGAGTCTGGCTGTGCTTAGTTCTAGTCATACGCTTATACCTGTTGTTGTTTTATGGTCTTAGCGGCTTCCCTCTAAAACCTCATTCTGACACCTACAAAATATCGTCAATTGTTATCCCCACATCCTTCTGCTGCGCTTGTTGATCGTCCCAGAATTTTTCCAAACCATCATCGGGTGTACGGCTACTGGTATGACTCGTCCAATAACGATCAGCCACACCCATTAACACCGTTTCACCCATACGATCTAACAAGCGATATGAAGCATTAAGCTTAAAATTCGGACTGTTTTGCGTGGCGGCAAAACGTTTGAACACCTCGCGTAGATGAGCATCATCTTCTTTGGTATAAACGACCATCGCATATAAGGCATGAGATAAACGCACGCCTTTGCGTTCGCCAATCTGCATCGACTGCGAAAGTACCGCCAAAGGATCTTGGTTGGCCCCCGAACCCGGCAACAAGCTCCATACCACCGCTCGCGTAGCCATCGGCACACCAAACCATTTGTCGTTATTGAGACAAGCCATCGCTCGATCTACTTTGGGCGCAATATCTTTAGGTACACCGACCATATTTTGCGAGCTAATGTCATTGACGATAGCCTGTAAGCCCGAAATCAAACCGACCATAAAGACCAGCTCATCAAAGTCACGCTGAAAAGTCGGGCAGTTATCACCAAGGATGATGTTTTTATTGCCGTAATAATGCTCAATACGCAAATAGGCGTTGTACTGGCGCTTGGCTGCCAATGCCGATAAACGCTTCTGAATGATACGCGCATCTTGTGCTTCATCTATGTTGTTGGTACGCGAAGCACGCAGATAACGCAGCTCTTGTTCTAACGCACGGTCTTCAACACAGAGCGCAGCCATGGTGTATAGCAGCGTCACCAATTGATCATCATCGGCGCCAAAACCGCCACCCAAGGCCATAATCATCGGTGTCATCGACTCGCCCGACGCACACGCCATGCCGACATCATCATTAGTCAACATCGGTGCAATTAAATTATTTTCAGTGAAACGCAACGCGACATTCGCGCCCATACGCTCTACCGAACTGCGCTGGGTACTACAGGCGCATAGCACCATCATGGCCATTACTACCAAGCAACGACAAATTAAACGATTCATGGCACAGCCTCTTTTATTTATTTAATATCTTCAACCATCAATGCGCCGCCGCATGGAGCATGACCAACACCTGCATCTCACCGACGACAAAACCAAGTAACGCGCCCACGGCAATCAAAATCCATTCATCCTGTTGAAACGCCGGACGAATCAACTTTTCGAATTGATCTTCATTGAGCTTCTGCATCCCCTGCACCAGTGTCTTTTCGACATCCATGGTTTCTGCCGCATACTTTTCCATGTGTTTCATCGCCTCGGGCATACTGGCCACCACTTTGTCGGCGATGTCGATTTTCATTTTTTGGTATTTCCGCCCCCCCACCGCCAGCACGACAATCGGTTTAACCAAGCCCGCTTGATCATCAATCGTTTGCTTGACCATCTTTTGAATCATGGCAAATAAGCGGTCAGACATTGGCCCGCGCAACAAGGCGTCAATCAGGGCGCTCGGTTTAACGACCTCAGTGGCGATCAAACGACCATAATCAGCCGCGACTTCCAGACGGCGTTTTTGAAACAGCCCCTGCCATGTAAACAGGCCAAGATATTTTTTCGGCAACTGCGGCACAAAAATCATTTTTAACGCCAACCAGTCGGTAAACCAACCGGTGAAACCGCCAAAAATCGGCATGATCCACGGGTTATGGGTCAGCGCCCATGTGATGGCCTGTACACAGCCAATAACAAAACCGAAAAACAAACCAGAATTACGAATAAACTTGAACTCGGCATGACCAACATCGGTAAAAATACGATTGAGTAACGTTAAATCGTTGAGCAAATGACTGGTGACCATCGCCTTGAGATCAAACATGGTGTCGAGATTGTCTTTGAGTTCATCCATGATCTGTTTGATCAATGTCGGTGCTTGCTGCTGGACACGGCGAATCACCAGTTGCCGCATCGACTCGGGAATCGCTTCCCATAAACCGGGTTGATATTGCGATGCCACTTCATGGGTCAGCTTTTCGACAATGGCAAGTAACGGTTGCTCCAACGCTTGCGCGATACGCTGCGAGTCGAGCTTGTCAAAAATATCTCGCGGTTTAATCAGATCGCGGGTCATGGTATCGCAGGCAACATCGGCCATGAACACTGCGCGGCGCGGGACAATGCCTTGCCAGCCAAAGACTCTGAAACCCGCGATTTTCGCTTCCAGACCAAACCATTGAACCGGGTTAAACATCATCCAAATGGCAATAATCTTGGTGAGATAACCAATAGCGGCGGCGATAAACGGCATGGAGGCGTAGAGCATCCAGTTTTTGGCTACGTCGGCAGCGATTTCAGTTATCGTCATCATGGCTTTTGTGCTTCATCGTGGGACTTCGTCGGCTAACGCTGATCAGCATGCCGCCCGTTTTCAGCCGTTGTACACGAACAAATTCGCGGATAGCAGTGACAAGTGTCAGTGTGTGATTTTAAGAAGATGAATGTACTTGGATGGTTTTGGACGAGTTGTGCTTGGGGAACGAGCTGTAGACAGGGACTTAATATCTTATATAAACAGTTAGTAAATAGTGCCGTGTTGACAATTCTGCTGTCGAGTGCAATATCAATTCGATTTATAGGGGGGGATTGATTACTCCCCGCTACCAAGAAGAAATCAGTAAATTTATTGCAGAATAGGTTCCACGTTGGTGTAAAACTTTACCCTGCTTGGATAGATAATATTAGTGAGACTTTTTTGCGCCAACACTTTTGCTAGACCGCGTTTTTAGTAGAGCCAGCAGCCTCACCATCAGTCAACGCCATTCTTTTATGGTGGGCTTTGGTTATGGCGTTTTGTACCTCTTCCAACGATGGTACTTTATAGCCGTAACGCATGCGTACTTCACAATACTTTTGTGCAGCCACCGTAACGCTATTGCGCTTCAAACTACACGTTGCACTACGTCGAACGTTGTCTTCATTGATGTAGTTAATTATCACGTTGAATGAATTATTTTTCTTGCTGTAAGTAACCGATAAGCCCTCAACGCCACTACTAGCGTATTTTAATGGCCTCACTGGATTTCCGGATTTTAGCAATTCCTTGGTGATTGATTCTTGCCATTTTTTGGCCAACTTCAAGGCTTTGTCTTGACCATACTTGTCAACTGACCAATAACGAGATTTTTCTCGCACTTTAGCACGTACCAACTTTTCGATATAATGACCACGGTCATACTCATAAATGGTAATACCCATTTTACTCTCCCATTTTTAAGTTGTTTATTAGAAAATTACATACGGAAAATATATTAAAACTCGCCAAAAGCTGCACTCCAGCATTTAAGAGGCTTTCATCGTTAAAAACGCCTATCTTTCGCTTCGAATGCGATAGCTACCCAGCCAATTATAGTTCACTTTTTTATGGTTTTGGGGTATTCTCATCGTTTAATTTTGTTGTAGAGCATTGCTCATTAAACTTATAGTTAGGGCATTATGATGGTGTAAAATTTTATCCTGATTGGGGTGAGAATATTAATTAGGGTTTTGTTGTTTTAAATCGAAAGAAAAAAATGATTGTGAAAAACTCTGCAAGATAAGGCGTGTGTCATATGGCAATAAGTCATGAAGTTACGATGTTTTTAGTTTTGATTTATATGTTGGTATGCACTCATAATTTTAAATTAGAAATCCAACCGCGTATTGAAAAAGGCATTGTGTATCTTTTTGGTTTTTTGCTAATAATTTGCGCACCCATAGATGATTTGGCGTTTACGGCTTTCAATGTAGTAATAGTTCTTGCTGGTCTTGCTTTGTTCTTTCAGAAAAAATGTAAACAAAATCAGCACTAGTAGAAATATAAATTACACTAAGAAATGAAGCTGGCGTATGTAAATACCGCAAATACCCCTAAATTTCGCATCAAGTCCAACAAGCACCCAGCCACTTAGTCACACCTTTCAGTGTTTCTGATTCCAGTTCAATTTTTAAGTTTGCGGTGGAGTGTTTACTCCAAGCATTTTTTAGGTACGCGCATGGAAATTAAGGTCAACTTTCTCGACAACCTTCGTCTGGAAGCCAAATTTGATGACTTCACGGTGGTGGCCGATCAACCTATTCGCTACAAAGGGGATGGTTCGGCGCCGGGGCCATTCGACTATTTCCTAGCGTCGTCGGCGCTATGTGCGGCCTACTTTGTCAAGTTGTACTGCCAAACTCGCCATATTCCCACCGATAACATCCGCCTGTCGCAGAACAATATTGTTGATCCAGAAAACCGCTACAAGCAGATTTTCAAGATTCAGGTCGAGCTGCCAGCAGATATTTCCGCCAAAGACCGCCAAGGTATTTTGCGTTCCATCGAACGTTGTACCGTGAAGAAGGTAGTGCAAACTGGGCCGGAATTTGTCATTGAGGAAGTGGAAAATCTCGATGCCGATGCTCAGGCGTTGCTAATGCCTAATTCGGGGTCAGCAGCGGCGACTTATATTGCGGGCAAGGACTTACCACTAGAGCAAACCATCGCCAATATGTCGGCAATTGTGGCGAACTTGGGCATGAAGATTGAAATCGCTTCGTGGCGTAATATTGTGCCCAATGTCTGGTCGTTGAACATTCGTGATGCGCAATCTCCCCTGTGTTTTACCAACGGCAAAGGCGCAACCAAAGAAAGCGCATTGGCGTCGGCGTTGGGTGAATTCATTGAGCGTTTAAACTGTAATTTCTTCTATAACGATCAGTTCTGGGGCGAAGATATCGCCAATGCCGAATTTGTCCATTATCCCGATGAAAAATGGTTCAAGCCCAGCCGTAAAGATGCACTACCGAAAGAAATCCTCGATCAATACTGCCTAAAGATTTACAACCCCGATGGCGAGTTACGTGGCTCGCATTTGATAGACACCAACTCGGGCAATAAAGAACGCGGCATTTGTTCGCTGCCGTTTGTCCGTCAGTCCGATGTCAAGGTGGTGTATTTCCCATCCAACCTGATCGAAAATCTTTTTCTCAGCAATGGCATGAGTGCCGGTAATACGCTGGCGGAAGCGCAAGTGCAGTGTTTGTCGGAAATTTTTGAACGCGCGGTGAAGCGTCAAATTCTGGAAGGCGAAATGGCGCTGCCCGATGTACCACCGGAAGTGTTAGCCAAATACCCGAGCATTCTGGCCGGTATTAAGGCGCTGGAAGGGCAAGGCTTTCCCGTGCTGGTGAAGGATGCCTCGCTGGGTGGTCAGTTTCCGGTGATGTGCGTCACCTTAATGAACACGCGTACCGGTGGTGTCTTTGCCTCGTTCGGGGCACACCCCAGCTTTGAGGTGGCACTGGAGCGCAGTCTGACGGAATTGCTGCAAGGTCGTAGTTTTGAAGGCTTGAACGATTTACCGCAGCCGACCTTTCAAAGTAATGCCGTGACTGAGCCGAATAACTTTGTTGAACACTTTATTGATTCCAGCGGCGTGGTGTCGTGGCGTTTTTTCAGTGCCAAAGCCGATTTTGATTTTGTCGAGTGGGATTTTTCCGGACAAGGTGAAAACTCCAATGC
>CANBZV010000108.1 GCA_947373945.1 Moraxellaceae bacterium | reverse complement strand
CCCGGGTATTACCCTCGAAGAAGCGCGTAAAGAAGAAGCACAACTGAATGATTTATTAAGTAATCCCAGCGAGCGCGACTTTGAGGATGCCAACGAAATTTGGAGTATGGCATTAACACTTGAAGGCTTGACGCGTGGTGTCGGTAAGCACGCCGGTGGCGTATTAATTGCGCCTGGCAAACTCACCGACTTTACTGCTGTTTATTGTGATGAAGATGGCAAATGGGTCAGCCAGCTCGATAAAGACGATGTTGAATCGGTCGGTTTGGTCAAGTTCGACTTTTTGGGTTTGCGGACGCTGACCATTATTGATTGGGCATTGGTTGACATCAACGCTAAACGTAAAGCGCTTGGCCAAGAGCCGCTGAATATCGACAAAATCCCTCTCGACGATAAAAAAACCTATCAAATGTTGCAGGAAGGCAAAACCACGGCGGTGTTCCAGTTGGAATCGCGCGGTATGAAAGAGCTATTAAAAAAGCTCAAGCCTTCCACTTTCGAAGATATTATCGCGTTGGTGGCTCTTTATCGTCCCGGCCCGTTAGAGTCGGGCATGGTCGACGATTTTATCAATCGTAAACATGGTCGCGCCGATGTCGCTTACCCACATCCTGATTTGGAACCTGTGCTCGTTAACACCTATGGCGTTATTTTGTATCAAGAACAGGTAATGCAGATTGCGCAGGTGCTGGCGAATTATTCGCTCGGCGGCGCCGATATGTTACGGCGGGCAATGGGCAAGAAAAAACCCGAAGAAATGGCTAAAGAGCGCGTCAAGTTCATGGAAGGCTCTAGTCAGCGCGGAGTCGATGCCAACCAAGCGGGCGGTATTTTCGACTTGATGGAAAAGTTTGCTGGTTATGGTTTCAACAAATCTCACTCTGCGGCCTATGCCTTGGTGTCTTATCAAACCGCGTGGTTAAAACAGAAGTATCCTGCTGAGTTTATGGCGGCGGTACTCTCGGCGGAGATGCACAATACCGACAGCGTCGTCCACTTTATCGAAGAGTGCCGCACGATGGGTATTCCGTTAGTGTCGCCCGATGTTAATAACTCTCAATATAAGTTTGTGCCGCTGAAAGAAACGATTGTTTATGGTCTGGGTGCGATTAAAGGTGTTGGTGAAGGGCCCATCGAATCGATTATTCAGGCGCGCAAAGAGGGACCGTTTAAAGATATCTTTGATTTTTGCCGCCGTATCGACCTGAAAAAAGCCAACAAACGTACCCTTGAAGGTCTGATTCGCGCAGGCGCGATGGACAAGATGAGTGGTGTTCATCGGGCGTCGATTATGGCGACGTTGACTGAGGCGGTAAAAGCAGCGGAACAACAAAATCGTAATCAAAGTGCGGGCATGATGGATTTGTTTGGTGATGTTGTTGAAGCGACGCCAAATAATCAATATACGCCAATGCTGGAATGGACCGATGACGAGCGTTTACAAGGTGAAAAAGATACGCTCGGTTTATATTTAACCGGCCATCCGATTGATCAACACTATGATGAGCTCAAACGTTATGTCGCCTGCAAATTATGTGATTTACAGGCAACTCGTCGTGGGCAAACGCAAGTCATTACCGGTTTGGTGATGGATGTACGTATTTTTAAAGGGCCACGCGGGACACGTGCAGTGGTGTTGCTTGATGATCGTAGTGGCCGTATTGAAGCCAGTTTTTTTGGCGAGATTTATGAGCAAGTCAAACACATACTGATCGTTGATAATGTCATTTTGGTCGAGGCCGAAGTCAGTCCTGATGACTTTAAGGGCGGCCTACGGGTAACAGCGAAAAAAGCATATACGCTGATGGATGCGCGTGTGAATTCTTTGCGCACTCTGGAGTTGTGCCTTAATCTTTCGCAGTTGGCGGCACCCGCGATTCCCGATTTGCGCCAGCTAATTGCCAAACATTTACCCACAAGTGGCCAAAAAAGCGTCAATTTGCACCTGCGCTGTCAACACTCAAGTGCTACAGCCGTGCTACAGTGTGGGGATAACTGGCGAGTATATCCACATGACGACTTGCTGAAACGCCTCAAGCAAGTGTATGGTTCGGCGTCATTGCGCCTTGTGTACTAAGCAGAGCTTACGCACACACCGTAATTAGCGCGTTTTGTGTGCATTAAATAGCCAAAAGCCGTTGAGATGCGTGCCAATAGCGATAACTGTGTAAGCCCTAAGGAACGAGAAAAAGTAGATGAACCCCAATTATCTGGATTTTGAACAGCCGATTGCCGAACTCGAAGGTCAAATTCAAGGGCTACAAGCCTTAGCGAGCAGTAATAGCAGTCTACAGTTAGGGGATGAAATTCGTCGGCTGGAGCAAAAGAATCTGGCATTGACGGAAGAAATTTTTGTCAATTTGAGTGCGTCGCAAGTAACGCAATTGGCGCGTCATCCCAAACGACCTTATACACTGGATTATATCGACCAGATTTTTACCGACTTTCATGAACTCCACGGCGACCGCAGTTTTCGTGATGACCCTGCCATTGTTGGCGGGCTTGCGCGTTTTCAAGGTGAGCCAGTGATGGTGATTGGTCATCAAAAAGGCCGTGATGTGCGCGAACGTGCGCGCCGTAATTTTGGTATGCCTAATCCTGAGGGCTATCGTAAAGCCTTACGGTTAATGGAAATGGCTGAACGCTTTAAACTACCGATCTTTACCTTTATTGACACACCGGGTGCATATCCAGGTATTGAGGCCGAAGAACGAGGCCAAAGTGAAGCCATTGCCCGCAACTTAGCGGTGATGTCGCGTCTTAAAGTGCCTATTATTGCTACCGTGATTGGAGAGGGCGGCTCTGGCGGTGCGTTGGCGATTGGTGTCGGTGACTGTTTGTTAATGCTGCAATACAGTGTTTATTCTGTGATTTCTCCCGAAGGTTGTGCTGCTATTTTATGGAAAACACCCGATAAAGCAGGTGCTGCAGCTGAAGCAATGGGTTTAACGGCGCAACGGTTGAATCAATTGGGTTTTGTGGATGATTTGATTCCCGAGCCTTTAGGTGGTGCCCATCGTGATATGGCGCTCATGGCCGATACCTTGCGTAAAGCATTAATGAAACAGTTAAAACGCTTGCGTAGCCTTGATGAAAGCACGTTATGCGAACGTCGTTTTGAACGATTGATGACCTATGGTGTCAGATGAGTTTTGCCAACTGTAGTTAACTAGCCTGTCTGCATGCAGGTTATTAGACCTGTATTGCAACGGCTACGGTGATTACCATATGATGCCTTTAAGCCAGCTACAGCATTTTTTATTTAACCATCTACACCATGCCATTCAACGCATTGTCATCGCCTACAGCGGCGGTATGGACTCTAGTGCGTTATTGCATGCGCTTGTCACGTTACAACCTATTCACCAAAAACAATTGCTTATTTTGCACGTACATCATGGTTTGAGTCCCTTCGCCGATGATTGGGCGGCACATGCGCAGCAAGTAGCATGTGATTATGATGTGCCTTGTCTGGTTTTGAGAGTCAGCGTGGCTAATACAGCCAGTGTTGAAGCGGCGGCACGTGAGGCTCGCTATCAGGCATTCAGTCAGGTGTTAACTGCGGGCGATGTGCTGGTACTGGCACATCATCAACAAGATCAAGCTGAAACGGTATTGTTGCGTTTACTGCGTGGTAGTGGTGTCCGAGGTTTAGCGGCAATGCAGGAAGTAGGGAGTGTTCCGTTTCAAAATCAAACAATTCCTTGTTGGCGGCCTTGGTTAACCATTAACCGGGCTCTGATTCAGCACTATGCCCAGCAGCATCAGCTAACGTGGATAGAAGACGAGTCGAATAGTCATACCCAGTTTAATCGTAATTATATTCGCCACGAAGTCATGCCTGTGTTGCAGCGGCGTTGGCCGCAAGCCAGTCAGCAGTTAGCCGTTACTAGTCAGCGCATGCGTGAAGCGGATGAGTTATTGCAGGAGCTGGCAGCAAGTGATTATTTGGATATTCAAGAGCAAAATTCGACATTAAATATCAGTAAATTATCAGGCTTGAGTATTGCGCGGCGTAATAATCTGTTGCGCTATTGGCTCGCTCGACTGTCTTTAGCGTTGCCTGATTATGCCGATTTGGTGCGTGTGTGGCATGAGGTCTGTTTGGCTAAGATGGATGCGGAGCCTGTGTTAGCATGGCGAGGTGTGGAAGTTAGGCGCTATCGTCAGCAGTTGTTTGCCATGCGCCCGCTTAGCGATGCTGACCTGACGATAGAAATGCCTTGGTTCGATAAAAATCAACCGCTCAAATTAGTGACGGGGGAATGTTTGTTGCCTGATGTCGTTAAGCAAGGCATTGACTCGACTTTATGGCTATCAGGTCAGTTGAGTATTCGTTTTCGCCAAGGTGGTGAAAAGATTAAACCTGTCGGTCGGCAGCATCATCATGATTTAAAAAAGCTGTTACAAGCGCAAGGCGTTCCTGTATGGCAACGGCAACGTATTCCTTTACTCTATATCAATCAACAGTTGGCGGCAGTCGTAGGCTATTGGATAGCCGAAGAGTTTGCAGCCTAAAGCGCTTTAATATCGGAAGAAACTGTATGGCTATTTCCCAATCATCAATAAAAATAATGTCCGTGGCGACACTGGTTATGGTGCTGGCTGCTTGCGCAACTTCTTCAGTAACACCTGTCGCTTCCAAATCGACGATAGCAGCACCTGCCACCTCCAAGATGCCGTCTATGCCTGAGGCTGAGGCACTACCAGCGTCACAATTGGAAGATAGAATATGGCAACTGGTAACACTCACGCAAAGTATGGGGACGAACAATATTCAAGATGGCGCATTTTTGAGTTTTCAGTCATCTGACCATCGCGTCAAAGGCAGTACAGGTTGTAACCGGTTAATGGGGAGTTATCAGTTAACAGGCTCAGAGTTGTCATTAGCAGAAATTGCGAGTACTAAAATATTCTGCCCTAATGGCGGTATTGTGCAGGAGGCTATGTTTATTGAGGCCCTGACTGATACAACAGGTTGGAAAATTGACGCAAATCATTTGTATTTGCTCAATGCGCAAAACGAAACATTGGCTGTGTTTGAGTTGCGTTAAGTTTATACATCGACAAAAAAGAAGGGCGATAGTGAATCGCCCTCAGTATTTTAGAGGCCCGTTGTCCCCGTTAAAATAAATATGCCAATCGCTGCAAAAATTACAGCAACAACGCCGTGAATCCAGCGTAGCGGCAGTTTCTGGGCAAAATGATTACCCAAATAAACGGCAGGCACATTCGCAAGCATCATACCGACCGTTGTTCCTGCAATCACCCAAACAAACTCTGCTGCGTATTTAGCACTTAAAGCAACGGTAGCGATTTGCGTTTTATCGCCCATTTCTGCTAAAAAGAATGCAATAACCGTGGTGCCAAAGACACCAAAACGTGCTTCTTTTTGCTGTTCTTCATCATCAATACGATCGGGAACAAGAATCCAGCCTGCCATCGCGATAAACGAAATACCTAACAGCCAACGCATGGTGTCATGGCCAATGATATTGGTCAGCCAAACGCCAATAGCGCCTGCGCCAGCATGATTGACAATGGTCGCCACAAAAATGCCAAGAACAATGGGTATGGGTTGACGAAAACGGGCAGCCAGTAAAAACGCCAATAATTGCGTTTTATCACCCATTTCGGCTAAGGCAACCAAAGCAGCAGAAATTAAAAAGGCGGTCATATTCAAGCTCCTAGTCGGCAAATAGCCACGACTCAACGCATCTGGCCGACTAGTAGTCAGATGTGTTAAGTCTGTGGTCTCGCCAAGCGGTGTCGGTGACACCCTAGTGCTGTGTACGCCATGTTCTGTGGAACAAGTTTGTTGACGCACACTTATTAGTGTTCAGCACACTAATAACGACTACTCCCCAAAGACAGACAGGACTTAGTAGCTAAGTCCAGAAACAGAATTATAGCAGTTTTTAGATAAAACGCATCGACAAATCAATGGCAGTGACATCTTTGGTAATGGCACCCATCGAAATAAAATCAACCCCTGTTTCTGCGACTTGGCGCAAAGTGGCAGAGCTAATATTGCCAGACGCTTCCAACTTGGCGCGTCCATTGGTGTGTTTAACGGCAGTGCGCATATCATCATGACTAAAGTTGTCGAGCATAATAATATCGGCTTGCGCAGCTAACGCTTGCTCAAGCTCATCAAACGTTTCGACTTCAACTTCTACGGGTTTATGTGCTGCTATTTGCCGAGCTGCGGCAACAGCGGCGTGAATGCTTCCTGCGGCCATAATATGGTTTTCTTTTATCAAAAAAGCATCAAATAAACCTAGCCGATGATTACGCCCTCCGCCTATACTCACTGCGTACTTTTGTGCAATGCGTAAGTTTGGCAGTGTTTTGCGGGTATCCAGCAATTGTGTATGCGTTCCTGATAAAAGGCCAACGAGTTCACGGACTTTTGTCGCTGTACCCGATAAGGTTTGCAAAAAATTGAGTGCAGCGCGTTCACCCGTTAATAAGCTGCGAGCAGAACCAGATAATAAGAGTAACGGTGAATTTGCGGCAAGAAAGTCTCCTTCTTGCGCTTGCCAGTCCACGGTAACGGAAGGGTCTAGTTGCTGAAAAAGTGCATTTACCCACGGTATGCCCGCTAATACCATCGGCTCACGAGTGATGACTTTGGCACAGCCATGAGCGTCAGCAGGAATCAGCAGGGCGGTAATGTCGCCGCTACCAATGTCCTCGCTCAAGGCAAACTGAATATTGTGTTGAATGGCTTCTAGTAATAACGGTTGCGGAATCATAGCTCTTGGCATCTTTTCGGTTGGGCGGTTAAAGATGAGAGTATAGGCACTCAATAAGCCTAAAAAAATAGTTTTGCAGTATTTAACTACGCTCTTGGGGCGGTTAAAGTAAGAAAAAATACAGGCTTTGCTTTAAATGGTATTTTAATGACTTTGATATCCACATATCACCTGAGTGATTTGTTGTAGATGTCAAACTAACCAGCCTAAGTATCAAACAGAATTTTGAATAATTGGGATAACAAGTGATAAGCTGTTGTTATCTGTGTAAACCTTAATAATAGCGTGATTGTCTGATAATCCGCCTCCAAGAAATATGAGTGCCCACAGCATGGCCGATGAATTAAATAAATCAGGAAAGAGTCCGATGAATAGCCCACAAAAGCTTCCTGTAGTACTGGAAAGCTTACGTGCAACTATGCAAACACGCCTAGATGCGTTGCTCAAAACCATGCTCAATCGTTTGGAAGAAATCGTTTTCCAATGGTGCCAAGGTTTAAGCGATGCTGAGCAGCAGCGTTATATGGATATTGTAATTGAAGTGCGTCGCCATCGCTCTCAAGTTGAAATGGATATTAGTCGGGCGATAGCCAATAGCTTTTTACAGTTGCCGTTCCTGAAGCCTGCTACTGATGGTTCAAAGAAAACGAGTGAGTTTGGTAAGTTCGACTTTGATTCTTTGTCTTTGGTAGATGCCGAAGATATGGAAGTCACCATTACCGTCGACAGCATGGTTGCTCGTACTCGTCTGGATTATTCAAATTTATTAAATTTATTACGCCAACGTATATTACATGTCTTGCCCAATATTAATTTGGCCGATAAGAATTTTCCTCTTGATACGGGGTTATTGACCCAACATTTTCAAACGGCGATTAAACATCTCACTTTGGGTATTACTCAGCGTGTGGTGGTTTTGCGGGTGTTTCAACAAGAATTTTTGGCGCAATTGTGGCCTATTCTTGAAGAAGCTAATCAAATATTGATTGATGCGGGTGTATTGCCTGACCTTAAAGTTACTTTCAGTGGCCCTAAAGGCGAAAGTGACTATGACGCAGTCATGGCACAAAAGGAAAAAGATAAAGCCGATGGCTCAACCAAAAAAGAAGATAAAAAACTAGATACCGAAGATATTTTTTCTTTCTTGCGTGATGTGCATAGTATCGGTAATAGCGGCCCCTCGGCTGAAGGTTTGCCACACCCTTCGGGTACAAGCACGTCAATGACTGGTGCGACCTACCATGATGGCCAATATGTAGGTGGTGGTGGTGTTGGTTTATTGCCTGCGTCCGCGGTGGGTGGTAGCGTTGCCGCCGTACCCATTGTGCCTGAGCATATTGCGGCAACTGCGCAAGTTCACGCATTGGCAACCGAGCAACTAGTGGGTTTGTTATCCAAGTTGCAAGAAATGCAACCAAAAAACAAGTTGGCGGATGACGACTCTTCTCCTACCGTAACCGAAGTAAGGGGTGGCATTCGTAAAGGCCTAAAGTCCGATGACAAAGTTGTTGAGGCAGTTAATCAGGCCGATGAAGACGTTATTAACTTAGTCTCGATGCTGTTCGATTTTATTTTGGATGATGATGATTTACCGATGGCGATGAAAGCGCTGTTGGGACGGCTACAAATCCCGCTGTTGAAAGTCGCCATTATTGATAAATCGTTTTTTAATGCCGAAAAACACTACGCTCGCCAATTGTTGAATCTGTTGGCAAAAGCGGGCATTGGCTGGAATCAAAAAGACCCTGGTGGCGATGCGCTGTATACCAAAATTGAAGAAGTGGTCTTTAGAATTCTCAATGAGTTTATTTCGGATATTTCGATTTTTAACGACTTATTAAAAGAGTTCACTGAGTTCTACGAACAACAGCAAAAACGTACAGACTCTATTGATAAGCGGACACGCGAAGCGGAAGAAGGACGTGCTCGTGCAGATATGGCGCGCGCAATGGTACAACAAACCTTGAATCGTCGTTTAACGGGCCGTCAATTGCCATTAGTTGTCGTTAAACTGATGCAAGAAGGTTGGAAACATGTGCTTTACATCAACTGTCTTAAAGAAGGGACAGAGTCAGAGCCGTGGAAACAAGCCGTTAAAGTTGTTGATGCTGTGGTGTGGAGCGTCATTCCTCAGCCAAGTCCCGATTGGATTGCTCGACTAAAGAATGTTTCGCCCAAGTTGATGAACAGTCTAAAAAAAGGCTTGGCGGCAGTTAATTA
>CANBZV010000107.1 GCA_947373945.1 Moraxellaceae bacterium | reverse complement strand
GACAAGTCTTTATCGGGTAAATGACCATATTCGCGGTGCATATCTTTTTTAGCCAACTCAATAAAGTAACGACCAATGCAGTTGCCAATGCCACGACTGCCCGAATGCAGCATCACCCAGACATCATCACGTTCATCCAAACAAATTTCGATAAAGTGGTTGCCACCACCGAGGGTGCCAAGTTGCCGCGCCCATGTTTGACGGAACTGTTTCATCATCTTCATTAAACCACTATGCTTAGCGACGATGTTGTCGATACCAACATCTAGGGCATTGATACTAGACGCTTTAACAGTTTCACATTTATGATGTTCAAAACCTACCGGCACCACTTTTTCAATTGCTGTCCGTAGCGCTTTGGGGTTATCAGGTAGTTGTTTTGCGTTTAACGACAAACGCACCGCGTTCATTCCACAGCCAATATCAACACCGACGGCGGCAGGAATAATCGCCCCTCGGGTGGGAATCACCGAGCCAACGGTAGCACCAATACCAACATGAACGTCAGGCATGGCAGCAATATGGCCAAAGACAAACGGCAAGCTGGCGATATTGCGTAGCTGTTGTAATGCTTGTTGGTCAACTTCGTCGGTAAAGATTTTGACGGGTTTATGACCATTTTTTTCGTTGGCATTTAAAACCAATTGTATAGGCATGATAAATCTCTTCAGGACAGACGCGGGTAGATGCGCTTTGTCCACTATGGGTAATCCGTACGGTCGTTTTGTCTCCTCGTGAGAAACAGTAAACGACTGCCCAAAGAAAAAGCCCCAGCATGGTTAGCTAGGGCTTTTAGTTTCTAGCTTGAAGGTCAAGACTCCTTCAAGCTGTTGTTCTTGAAAGAGTTAACTTAATTAAATTGTGTGCTGTTAATTAAAAGCATCTTTCAAAAACCTCCAAAAATTAATGTGTGTGCGGATGCCGCGCATATTAGTATTTCTTATGTAAATAATCAACATTTCTGAGCAGGGATTTTTTATTGGCCGATGAAGTGCTATTTTGCAGTGATAACCGTAGGGTGAATTTATTCGCCCTACGAACATTCATTCTCTGGGACTTAATCATGTTAACAGGCAGTTGTTTATGCGGCGGTGTTCACTATCAATATGACGGCGAGATCAGTGAAATCGCCCTCTGTCATTGTGGCCAATGCCGTAAAGCACAGGGGTCGGCATTCGCGACCAATGCCCCCTTACTCAGTGCGCATTTTCAAATCACTCAAGGCGAAACACTATTAAAAACGTTTTATTCGAGTGCCATTAAAAAGCGGGTTTTTTGTGGCAATTGCGGCAGCCCACTTTATAGCCAACGAGACGACAAACCTGAGGTGTTACGATTACGGATTGGCACGCTAGACTCACCGATTACCGCCACACCGTCCTATCATATCTATTGCAACAGTAAAGCCGAGTGGTGGCAAATCAATGATGACTTGCCGAAGTTCCGAACCACTAATTAACAAACTCGGCCTTCACCCTCCAACATCACCACAAACTCGTGCTCAGGTACTTGCTGCTTGAACAAAGCTTCTGTTAATGCCTGAGCAGGGGCATCAATCGCTTCATCGGTTAATTGAAAGGTATTAAAGTGCATACTGATTGAGTTACGCGTCGCCAAATCTTTATGGGCTTGAACGGCATCTGTTGGGTTCATGTGCACTTGCTTCATTAGCTCTCGCGGCTCGTAAGCTCCAATTGGCAATAAGGCGACACGCGGCGCTCCCAGACGCTGTTTGATTTCCTGAAAATGCGGTGCATAGCCAGTATCACCAGCAAAAAAAGCATGACCATGTGGGGTAACAACAGACAATCCACCCCACAGTGCGGCGTTACGATCACGCACACCACGACCAGAAAAATGTTTAGCAGGCAGATAGTGAATATCAACGCCCTCCGCAAATGCATGTGACTGCCACCAATCCAATTCCACGACATTGATGCCATGTTGGCGCAAATACACGCCATTACCCAGCCCCGTAATAATGGGCATTTGATGATGTTCATGCAGCCATAACAGACTCGCGGTATCCAGATGATCATAATGATTATGACTAAGTAATACAGCATCGATAGGCGGTAGGTCTTCCAACGCAATACCCGCCGCTCGCACCCGTTTCGGGCCAGCATTTTTAAACGGACTACAACGCTCGCCCCATACCGGATCGGTTAAAAAATTATATGGTCCTATTTGCAACAACAATGTGGCATGACCAACAAACCACACTTTCCAAGCATTCAGGCTGTCACTATAGCGAACTGGCGGCACGCTGAACTGTTGATTCTGACACCAGCGAGGCCATGTCTGACTTTGACGAGTTAAGATCCATTTAAATAACGCCGCCTGATTACGCTCCTCCCGTTCCCACGGATTGAAAAAACGTTGGCCATTAAAATGGGGAGCAACAATGTTGACTTGCGGTTTTTGCCACACCTCCCCCGTCACCGTCTTGCTTGGGATGAAATAGGATTTTGTCGTCATAGCATGGCATCCATCTTGATTTACCCGTTCTAGTGCTCTTGATGTGTATGAACTCTACCTATCAACATATAGGCACAAGGAACAACAAACAAGGTAAAAAATGTGCCAATCGTCATACCACCTACAATGACCCAACCAATAGGATGACGCACTTCGGCACCAGCTCCTACCGCCATCGCCAATGGTAATGCACCTAGTACCATCGCCGCTGTCGTCATCAAAATGGGCCGCAAGCGTAACGATGCCGACTCGATTATCGCATCAAGCTTAGTATGGCCCTTTTCCTGCAATTGATTGGCAAACTCCACCAGCAAAATGCCGTGTTTAGTAATCAAACCAACTAGCGTAATCAATCCAATTTGACTATAGACATTTAATGTCCCCTGCGTCAGCTTCAACGCCAGTACCGCCCCTAACATCGCCAATGGTACTGAGAAGATAATAATTAACGGGTCGCGAAAACTTTCAAACTGCGCAGCTAGTACCAAATAAATAAATAACACTGCCAACACAAAAGCCATTGCCAACGCGTTGCCCGATGCAAGAAATTCGCGTGTTTGACCGCCCCAATCATAGGTCGTTGCAGGATCATTGATTTCTTCCATGGACTTCTGCATAAACTTAACTGCGTCACCCAAAGCATAGCCATCAGCAAGACTCGCCGTAATTTTTGCTGAGCGTAGTTTATTAAAATGATTCAACTCAGCAGGACTCACAGTTTCTTTCATCGTCAAAACGGTTGATAACGGCAACATCTGTCCTTGGCTATTGCGGACATATATTTGCTGTAATTGCTCGGGCGTACGACGACCATCATCCTCTAATTGTAAAATGACATCATATTGATCGCCATCAAGCTTGAAGGTTGTGACTTTACGACTACCCAATAGTGTCTCCAACGCCCTACCAACATCGGAAACCCCCACATTCACCAACGCCGCTTTATCGCGATCGACCGTTAATGATAACTGCGGCTTATTGAGTTTTAGATCAGGAATGGGACTGACGATATTTGGATTTTTGCCAATCTTATCCATTAGTTTGCCAATGACATTACCTAAATCCGCATAGCTACCCGTCGTTTGAATAACAAACTCAACGGGAGAACTTGATGTGCCTTGGCCCAGTGAAGGAGGTAACGTCGCCAATGCCATCACCCCAGGCACTTTGCCCAACTGCGGCATCAAACTCGGCACAATGACTTGTGTACTTCGTTGGCGCTCCGCCCACGGATTAAAACGATTAAAACTGATAAATTTCGTTTCGTCAGGAAAGCCGATAATCAGGAAGGTTGAGGCCAATTCTGGCAGTTTGGCGTAGATAGCTTCGACTTGTTGCGCGTAACGGTCAAAATAAGCAGGTGTCGATCCTTCAGGGCCAATACCAATAGATACAATCACGCCGCGATCTTCGGTGGGTGATAGTTCAGACGGCAAGGTCCGAAAAATCACTAACATCGTGCCAATAGCGACGCATGCAAATACCATCACCAGCCAACGTAATTTCAACATCTGTGCAAGTGCAACTTGATAGCCATACGTCAATGCCTGTAAACCACGCTCAATCAAACGATACAGCGCATTACCCTGCCCCTGATGAGGCTGCAATAATCTAGAGCTCATCATAGGAGATAAGGTCAGCGCACAAAAACCTGAAACAATTACTGCCGATGCCAACGTTAACGCAAATTCAGCAAACAACTTGCCCGTACGTCCTTCCGTAAAGGCAATCGGGGCGAATACCGCAGCCAAGGTAAAAGTCATTGCTAAAACTGCAAAACCAATTTCTTGAGAACCTTGAACTGCCGCCTGCATCGGCGTTTTGCCTTCCTCAATATGTCGATAGATATTTTCCAGCACGACAATCGCATCATCGACCACCAAACCAATCGCCAACACCATTGCTAATAAGGTCAGTGTGTTAATGGAAAAACCAAATAACTGCATGAAAATTAATGCGCCGACTAATGACACAGGAATAGTTACCAACGGAATCAAGGTCGCACGCAAATTACGTAAAAAGAAGAAAATCACCAAAACCACCAGTACCACCGACTCGAGAATAGTCTTTTGTACCGAGTTAATGGACTCCTGAATAAACACAGAAGAATCATAAGCCAAACGTACTTTCATACCATCAGGAAGGCTTTTTTCAATACGCGGCAACTCAGCGCGAACCTCTTGCGATACCTCCAATGGATTCGCGGTTGATGTTTTAATCACCCCTAATGCAACGGCAGGCTCACCATTAAAACGAGCAATACGACGGACATCTTCTGGAGCAATTTCGACCCGTGCCACATCACCCAAACGAATCAATAAGCCCTCTTGTTGCCGAACAATCAACTGGGCAAATTGCTCAGGGGTATTAACATCCGTTTCCGCCAAAACAGAGAATTCACGCTCTGTACTTTCGACGCGTCCCGAAGGAATCTCGACATTTTGTGCGCGTAAGGTCGCTTCAATATCTTGGGGGGTTAAGGCATAGGCAGATAAACGTTCAGCATTGAGCCAGACACGCATCGCAGGTTTACGCTCACCAAAAATACGAATATCAGCAACCCCTGCCAACGTCTGTAAACGATTTTTAACTTGTTTGTCGGCAAACTGATTAATTTGTAGAGGCGTATGTTTATCCGAAGAAAAAGCCAGCCAAATAATCGGTTGAGCATCCGCTTCGGTTTTAGTAATGACAGGCTCATCAACACTATCAGGTAAACGTCCACGGACTCGAGACACACGGTCACGGACATCTGAAGTGGCACTATCAATTTCACGACCTTGCTTAAATGCCAAGGTAATCTGACTACGACCAGAACGACTAATCGATGACAGATAATCAATGCCTTCAATGCCCGATAAAGAATCCTCTAAAACCTTAGTCACCGTCGACTCTATAATCGCGGCACTAGCACCAGGATAATCAATCGCCACAGTCACGGTTGGTATATCAATATTGGGATATTCACGTACTGTCAGTCGTTCAAATGCCAACATGCCTGCAAGCACCAGCAGTAAATTCATTACTGTCGCGAGCACAGGACGGCGAATGCATAAAACGGGTAGTTGCATTATCGACCTCCCTGCATTAGCACGGGGTTAATGGTCATTTTTGGTTTAGGTAATTTATTTTGCCCAGAGACCACCACCACGTCACCATCATGTAACCCACTTAATATCGCGACCGTTCCTGTTTGACGTTGACCAACGGTGACCGGCGTTGCAGTAACCTCTTTTCCTTTAAGAATAAAAACGACAAACTTCCCTTTTTGTGCCACTAACGCCTGCTCGGGAATGACAATATCGTTCGTAGACTGCAATTGGATAGTCGCGCGCGCGGTCATGCCTGCCTTTACGCGACGATCACTTTGAGGGATCATCGCACGCATAATCACCGCGCGCGTCCCTGAATCTAAGCTAGACTCAAACGCTGCTACTTGGCCCTTAAGAATTAAATCTGGAATCGCATCTACAGCAAACGTTATCGTTTGCTTTAACTTAATTTGACCACTACTCGTTTCGGGGATTTTGATATCTGCTTTTAATGGACTAAAACTAGTCAAACTCACTAACGACTGATTTGCTTGCACAACATCACCGAGACTAAACAATCGTAGGCCGATAATGCCAGAGAAAGGGGCATGGATTTCTTTTTGTTTTAATCGCGCCAGCGTTAAACTCATGGCTGCTTTTGCTTGAGCAAGTTCCGCTTTTTTGCGCTCATAATCTAATGCGGACACTTGCTGTTCTTTGAATAAAGACTGATAACGCCCAAACTCTGCCTGTGCTAAATCCAACCCGGCCTGAGCAGTCGCTAACTCAGCCGTTAGCAAATCATTATCCAAAGTAACTAATAACTGACCTTTTTTAACCTGTTGTCCTTCCACAAAATTAATGGCAGTAACCCTACCCGCAACTTCAGCTTTTAACGTAATTGCTTCGTTTGCTCTTAACGTCGCAATCGCCGTAAACGTCTGCGTGACCGTAGATCGACTTATTGGCATAACCTCAACTGTCGGAGGAGCTTTTTTTTGCTCTGAAGTCGCCGCGTGCACCGAAGCAAACGGCCAGAAAGCGCTCAGCAGCATCAACACTGTGGCATTTTTTACCTGAGCAAACATATATTTCTCCCATATGCAAAAGACAAGCTCAGTTGTCCATAAAATAATATGCACAATAAGAACAGAAGTGTACTGAAACGTACACTCATCAACGACAGAAAATTGCTAGAGAAATGTTAATAAACACGAGCGACACTCAAACAACCACAAAGAAAGACTTAATGATTAAATATGGCAATTTGAAGACCAACAGAAAGGATGATGTAACAAAAACCCAAAAATGATACAAATAAAAAAGCCGACATAAAGTCGGCTTTCTCACATTACTTGTGCTTATTCAGCAGCTTTTGGCATTGGACGATCGACCAATTCCACGTAAGCCATTGGAGCAGCGTCTCCAGCACGGAAACCTGCTTTTAACACACGTAAATAACCACCATTACGCTCTTTATAACGTGGACCAAGTACATTAAACAACTTGGCAACGATATCTTTGCTGCGTGTGCGAGCAAAGGCTAAACGGCGGTTAGCAACGGAATCTACTTTGGCTAAAGTAATGAGTGGCTCGGCAACGCGACGCAACTCTTTAGCTTTAGGTAAAGTAGTTTGAATAAGCTCATGTTCGAACAATGAAATCGCCATGTTTTGAAACATTGCATGACGATGACTACTGTTACGACCTAGCTTGACACCACTGTTACGATGACGCATGGCTAAAACTTCCTAAAATCAAGTTAAGCGATTAGCGGCTACGATAGGCAAAACGATCGTCAGCACGCAAACTAGCTGGTGGCCAGTTATCTAAACGCATACCTAACGACAGGCCTTTAGAAGCCAACACATCTTTTATTTCTGTCAGAGACTTTTTACCCAAATTTGGCGTTTTGAGCAATTCAACTTCAGTACGTTGAACCAAGTCACCGATATAGTAAATATTCTCTGCTTTGAGGCAGTTCGCCGAGCGCACTGTCAACTCTAAATCGTCCACAGGACGCAATAGAATTGGATCAACGGTCTCAGGTTCCGCTTTAGCAACCGGCTGATGATCTTTTTGCAAGTCAACGAACACTGCAATTTGTTGCTGCAGAATTGTCGCTGCACGGCGGATAGCTTCTTCAGGCTCAATAGTACCGTTAGTTTCTAAATCGATAACTAACTTATCAAGATCTGTACGCTGTTCCACACGAGCATTTTCAACCACATAAGCTACACGCTTAATGGGGCTGTAACTTGCATCAAGTTGTAAACGGCCAATCGGACGGGTTTCCCCTTCCGCATAACGCGCATCTACAGGCTCATAGCCACGGCCACGCGCCACTTTCAGCTTCATTTTCAAATGACCATTGTTGCCCAATGTTGCAATATGGTGATCAGTATTCACCAATTCAACATTGTGCGGCAAGCTCAAGTCTGCCGCTGTCACAACACCAGGACCTTTAAAGTCCACGGTCAAAACAGCTTCATTTTGCTCAAAGAGTTTGATCGCCAAGCCTTTCAGGTTCAGCAACAATTCAATAATGTCTTCTTGCAAACCTTCAAGCGTGCTGTATTCATGATCCACGCCTTCGATTTCTGCTTCAACAACCGCTGCACCAGGCAACGATGAAAGCAAAATACGACGCAAGGCATTGCCTAGCGTGTGGCCAAAACCGCGTTCAAGCGGTTCTAGTGTCACTTTAGCGTGGGTCGCACTAAATGCATTAACTGCAATAGTGCGGGGAGTCAAAAACTCGTTGGTGCGCGTCATGGAATGCCACCTCAAAACCACTTAAAACTGGAGCAGGTTAATACCTTACTTAGAATACAACTCAACAATTAAGCTTTCGTTGATTTCAGCAGGAAGATCAGAACGTTCAGGCATCGCCTTGAAAGTACCTTCCATTTTGCTGTAATTCACTTCTATCCAAGTAGGAGTACCGCGTTGTCCAGCCAATTCAACTGCACTTTTAATACGCAATTGAGTTTTGGATTTTTCGTAAACCGCGATGACATCACCTGGTTGTACTTGCATAGAAGCAATATTCACGCGACGGCCATTAACGGTAATCGAGCGATGGCTAACGAGTTGACGTGCTTCAGAGCGAGTAGCACCAAAACCCATACGATAAACTACGTTATCCAAACGGCTTTCTAAAAGTTGCAACAAGTTTTCACCGGTAGCGCCTTTCAAACGAGCGGCTTCTTTGTAATAGTTGCTGAATTGACGCTCAAGCACGCCGTAAATACGACGAACTTTTTGCTTTTCGCGCAATTGCGTACCATAGTCAGACAGTTTTCCCTTACGAGAAGCACCGTGCTGTCCAGGTGGTTGTTCAATTTTACATTTAGAGTCCAGCGCACGAACGCCAGACTTGAGCATAAGATCCGTGCCTTCACGACGGGAGAGCTTGCACTTAGGACCAATATAACGAGCCATTCTTCAAGTCTCCTGGTTACACGCGAC
>CANBZV010000106.1 GCA_947373945.1 Moraxellaceae bacterium | reverse complement strand
TTTGCCCAGTATAAAACACCTTTGTTTATCGGAAATGCCCAGTCAACGTCTACTACTTTTGATGTGTTGCAGGTCATTGAGACAATTAACGCCATCAAAGCGCCTGAGCAAATGGATGTGCCAATATTTACGCATAATGAGTTATCCCCTAATCCAACCCCGTTTGCTTGGTCGTTTTGGGGGCTATACATCATTACCGTAATTATAGGGCCCAACCTGTTTCCCCATGATTTCTGGGAGTCCTTTGCTGGTTTTTGTTTGATGCTGTTTTTGGATGCAACGTTAAGCTTTTTGGCTGCGGGCATGGTCTGGGTGGCGATTATGCTAAGTTTATTAGTGGTTACATCGGTAAACGTGAGTTTGCCATTAACGTTATGGCTAATGAATAATGAGTCTAGGCCGCGCCTGCAAGTGTTTGAGATAAGAAAGAAAGTGTTTAATCAACTACAGTTGCGCTGGCAAAAGGAGGCGAGTAGTGATGTTTTTATTAATAAGCGCAAGAAAATACTGTTTTTGTGCAGTGAGTATCAGCGTCTAGCAAAAGAGGGCGGCGAGTCCACTGAAGTAAAAGACAAACTCAATAATCTGCAAGCTAGAATCATGCGTGCCGAGTCGCAGCTTCAAGCCTTAAGCGTTAGTATTGCCACTACCCGTCAGGATTTGCATCTGCTGTTAAATGTGGCCAGTTTAGAGTATGCACAAGCTAAATTAGATTGTAGTGCCGTGAGTGCCAATCTGGATGACTGAGTTCTGGGCGTTTACAAACGTAAGATCCGATTGCCAAAGGTTTTTACCGTGGTATCAAAAGCACCATCCACATTGCAAACATAAGTAAATCGCTGGTTCACTCGCAATGGGTCACCAGCAATGATCAGTGGCCGTTTGGTTAGATAAATAGCTGACCATGGGCATTGAGCGAAGTAGCTTTGTTCTTCGACTGAAGTATCGACGATATATCCTTGTGCCAACGCATGTGCTATTTGTTGTTGTACCCGAAGTGTTTGTTGTGGCGTCAGGTCATTTTCCCACATTTGCTTTAAGCAAATTATGGCCGCAGCGTTGTTTTCTTTGAGGCTACGTGCCACAGAAGAGGTCAAGCACCATATATCCAGTTCAGTAGTAGCAGGGGCTATACGTGGTTGGTTTTCAGGGGGCGTAGATGTTAGAGATGGGGGGTGAGTTGGTGTGGTTTGCCGTGCGGTATGGGCCAATTTATGACGAAAGGGCCATTGTCTATCATCAAGTTTTTCGATTAACGATGGCATAGACAGTAATTGTCCCAATAAAAAATAGGCTTCAATGACATAGCGTATGCCGTTTTCAATTTTATCGTACAGACCTTCCGAGCGCGCTTCACCCCATAATTGCATCACATAGTCTTGTGTCGTCACCGCATCAGCATGTAATTGATGGAGTTTATGATTCGTGGCCTCAGGCTCAAACAAAGCGAGTGCTGACTTAATGTGTAACGATAAAAAAACGGCGGCATTGAGTAAACCTTCTAGATAACGCTCTAATTCTTTGCTGTAGCTTTTGCCGTTGAGCATTTCTTTCAGCGTTAACCATTGCGGTAATGTTACTGGAGTGGCTATGCCTAAATCGGGAATATCAAACTGTGGATTTTGCTGGGCTTGGTAGGCACTGCTTAACCATACTTCAATAGGTTGATAAAAGGTTTCTATCTGCCGAGCTGTTAACGGAGGAACATAGCCTGCGGTTGAGGGATTGAGTCGATAATCTGTTGATAGTAATTGGTCGCCTAAAGTTTGTAAGGTAAAGGCATTCCATAAGCACAGATATTGAATTTGATGATTTAAAGGGGTCGTCCATGGTGTTAAGCCTTGGTCTTGAAAGCGCTGGCGTTGAAGTTCTGCTTGCAGCATGAGGTCAAACACCACAGTGCCAGCCCGTTGATAGGCATCATATACGCTAGCATCGACTTCCTTGTTTACCCATGCAAAAAATGTATTTAACCAGCGGCTTTGTTTATTCATGCCCAGTGTAAGTCCTAATAAAGTCTTGATTCAAAGCGATACGTGCTCTATCGGTTTGGGATTGTAACTTAAAATATACTGTACAGAGAGCAGGTATGGTCTTATAACGTCGGTGCAGTCTGGCGCTACACTGGCAAATGTTAACCTTATTTTACGAGTATTGAGAATTTATGGATGCTTTAACCGCGTTAATTACCCGTACTTCCCAAGGCGCATTGACTGAGCCAGCACCATCGGCCGACGTGTTAAATCATGCTTTCCAAGCTGCATTGCGTGCCCCTGATCATCGTTTATTGCGTCCTTGGCGTTATTTGGTAATTGAGGGTGATGCGAGACAACAACTTGGTGAGTTATTTCTACAAGCAGGATTAATGGATAATCCTGAATTGTCAGATGTCGAGCAACAGCGCTTGTTAAAAATGCCATTACGCGCACCGATGATTGTGGTCGCGATCACCGTGACCAAAGACGACCCCAAAGTACCTGAAGTTGAGCAGATTTTAAGTACGGGCGCAGCAGTACAAAACTTTCTGTTAGCCATTCATGCCCAAGGTTTCGCCAGTATGTGGCGCACAGGTTGGGTGACGACCCATGCCCATATTCAAGCGGCGTTGGGTTTGGCGGCGCACGAAAGCATTGCTGGGTTTATTTATCTGGGGTCGGCGGCAAATGCACCACGTGTGCCGACGCCATTGACTGTTAGTGATTTCGTTCAGCAGTGGTCGCGCTAATATGGATACAGCTACAGCCGATTTAAAAGTGTTTTTGTATCAGCACATCCCGTTGGCAGCGGCCATGCAAGTTGGTATTGAGCCTTACGATGGCTTACACCTGACGTTAACAGCGCCATTAGCCTGTAACCATAATGACAAATCGACGGCCTTTGCTGGCAGCATTAGTAGTCTCGCCACTGTCTGTGGTTGGGCTGCGTTGATGCTATGGTCAAAAGAACATTATGGCGAATGTCAGGTGGCGGTTTCTCATGCTGATATTCACTATAAAAAACCGATTCTAACTGACTTTAAAGCGCGAGCCACGTTGCCACATGGCGATGCGTTGGTGCAGCTACAGAAAACCCTCAACCATAGAGGGCGAGGACGGGCGCAGTTGCATATTGAAGTGTCTGATGAACATGGTGTTGCAGTGACGCAAGTTGCCGAATATGCGGTGTGGCGGGTTGTTACGCAGTAACCTGCTAACGAGAGCAAGTGACTGCGTTTGGTTTTATTTTAGTAGGGCGGTATTAATACATTGCTTATAGTTGTCGGAAGTTACGTCGAAATAGCCAAGCTCGGAATTGCCACTATGTGTGATACTTAATGCTGTTCCGTCTGCAAAAGTCACATCCAACAAGCCAAGTTTTGGAAAAGAGTTAGGCCTTTTGGCAATTATAGCCCTAATCTGAGGGGGATAGGAGCTCATAAAGTAAGCCCACTCCTCCCTTGCATCTTGTGTCGTAATATTCGCTGTTGATATATTTCGGGTTTGGTTTCCTAAAGTCATCACTTGATTGCGAATGCTCAGCATTTTCTCATCTTGGCAAATATAATCACCATCGGGCAACCATAACGATAGCTGAGTATCGGCAATGGCTTTTTCGGAAGTTACCTGCGGAAAACCTGAACAAGTCCATTGGTTGCTTTCAATGGAAATAGTTACAGAGCCATCGCCTATGCTACTTATCTTTTCAAGATGATAATCATGTAGTGGGTCACTACTAGCTATAACGGGCAGAAGGACGTTTATGAGTATGCCATCCTTATTGAGCTTGGTTTTAGCAGATGCTGGGGCACGGTAAGTGTATAGTGTGTGACTAAAGAGTAGCTGGTTGTTAAATGTTGATATCTCAGAATAACCCGCGTCTGCCAGAAGAGTGACATTGCCAAAGGAGCTAGTTGCAATCAAGTTGCCGTCATGGGTAATAACAAGCTTTGCGGGGAGATTATCTGCTGAGGCAACAGGAGCACTTTGATGGCAAGTCAAATCATACGAGCCAGCTAAGTATTTACCAATACGTTGATCAGCAAGTGCTAGACCAGTCACCTTGTTTTGAGCGCTACTAAAGTATCTGTCTTTAGCCGAGACTAACGTAGATCGTAGCGTCGCAAGTGGCTGGGAAATCGTGGCATCAAAGAAAATGCTTGCTCTAGCAAGATTACCGACTTTGCCATCCAATGCGCCATCCGAAAAATCTGCGGCAATATCATCAATCATATCTAATAAAGGGGCACAATCATCGTGCTCTATACAGTCAGTCTTAGCTGGTAATTTCTTCTCATACGCGTGTTGTGCCCAACCCGCGAGAATGCTGGCATAAGTGCCTTTGGCTGAGTCACTGGGAACATCAGTATTTTTCTCAATGGTGTCAGGTACGATCAACGGCGAGTCCGCAAAATCTGGGGCAAAAGCAGCGACAGTTTCATTATTGGCTTGTTGAGCGATAGCCGACGTGATTTTGCCATTTGCGGCTAGATATTTTGCTCGTTGATAGATGACTTCCGTCAGTGCTGTGACACTCAACTCTGCACGAAATGGAATGCTAATAGCGTGCAGTTTATGCCCTGCCAGTAATGGCCGCATTTTGCCCATGCCTTCATCATAATATTGGACATTGGTGCCGCCTTCGACTTCAATAATAACACCGTCATGCCAATTGGCAGGTAAGTTAACGCTGAGTTGCCCTAGGTCTGCCATCGTTCCTTTAGCTAACAGGTGATTATCCAAATCGAAAACTTGTATTTCAGCACCTGTGACTTTGCCTAACGAAGGAGTCACGGTAAGCGATGTCGGTGCAGCAGACTCAGAGCCACCGCCACATCCCGCCAATATACTAACAAGTAGCGAGGTGATAATTTTCTTATGCAGTCTCATGGGGCAATCCCTAGTCAAATAGTCATTCTGTAAACTGTGCAGTATAAATGTTGTCGTCTAGTTTATTGTGGTTTTCGTCAGGCATTTTCTTTGCTGACTAGACAATAATGACACCATACTCTAAGGTATGCCCATACCAGTGAGTATGTTGTATGCGCGATAAACTGATTTCTACTCTCAAACATCTAAGTCATCACCATGAGTTAGCGGCAATTAGTGCTGAAATGTTGGCTGACGTAGCTCATGTGCCTGTTGATATGGTACTAAAAACCCTTGGTACCGCCGAAAACTATCCAGCCTTGGTGGCTTTTGAACAGCCGAATGTCACCCGCGAGCGCATTTTGACGGCAGCTATGTGCATTTTTGCCCAAAAAGGATGGCAGAAAACCTCGCTTGATGAAATTGCTTCGGCTGCGGGCATGACTAAAGGTGCGATTTATTGGCATTTTCGCAATAAAAATGATTTATTTTTTGCCCTGTTGGATGCGCGCTTACAACGTGATACCTCGCCGGTAACGGCAGAAATCCAGCAAGCAATTGAGAAGGCTAATACAGGCGCAGCGATGGCGGCGACAGCCGATTTATTTAGCTCGGCATGGGCGCGCTGTAGTGCCGATCGTGACTGGCCGCGTTTATTTCTAGAAGTGATGAGCCAAGCGCGTGACCCAGAAATGTCCCAGCGTTTACAGGCGTTGTATGAACATATTTGGCAAATGTCTTCAGAGTTTGTACAGGCGATGCAAGCTGGGGGTTTAACCCGTACAGATATTCCACCACATTCCTTAGCTATTCTCTGGTGCGCAATTTTTGATGGCGTGATGTTGGCAGCCATCGCTAATCCCCAGCTTGATGTCAGTAAGCTGGCTCACGATATTATTCCTATTTTATGGCAAGGGCTTGCCCCATCATCCTTGCAAGGCAATCTCCATGACCAATAAGTTTGTTTTCACGGCACTAGTACTAGCAATTTCTACGGTTTTAATCACGGGCTGTGGCGAATCATCACAAGCAAAATCACCTGCACCGACAACACCCGTAACACCTAGTCTAGAACTGGCATCGGCTGATATAGCCACTGTACACGAAAGTACCTTGCAAGCTGGAGTGTCGATAACTGGCCAACTGGAGGCTTTTAATCATACGACTGTGCAAGCTCAGGTGGGAGCGAATGTCGCAAATGTGCTGGTGCGTGAAGGGGAAGCGGTCAAGGCGGGGCAGATCTTGGTGCAGTTAGCGACGCAAGATTTGACCTCGCGTCTACGTCAAGCCGAGGCGGCATTAGCTTCAGCAAAATCCGAAGCTATTTTAGCTAATGCTATTCAAGAGCGTAACGAACAACTGCATAAAGAAAACTATGTCTCCGATATTGATTATAAGCGTGGCGCTGCCGAAGCCAATGCGCGTGCTGAAAATGTCAAAGCCCAACAGTCGTTGGTAGCGATTGCTCGCAAAGCCTTAAACGATGCGGTAGTCACTGCACCCATGAGCGGCATTATTGCTAAACGTTATATTCAAGCGGGGCAAACGGTGGCGATGAATGCGCCATTGCTGGATATCGTTGATCTGAGTGAGTTGGAGTTGACGGCCATTATTCCAGCCGAACAAGTCGCCGCGTTGAAGGTTGGCCAACAAGTCAAATTTACTGTTCAAGGTTTTAGTCAGCAGTTTACCGGTAAAGTCAGTCGTGTGAATCCAGTTGCCGAGGCGGGGACGCGTGCAGTGACGTTTTATGCCAAAGTTCCTAATCCTCATCAGACATTAAAAGCCGGATTATTTGTTCAAGGACAGCTAGCGGTTGCAGATGCCGAAACAGGATTGGTCATTCCAAATGGCGCGATTCGCTATGATGAACAAAAACAGCCTTATGTTTGGACATTGGTGCAGAAAAAGCTTATCAAACAAGTCATTACGCTAGGCACGGTAGATAACACCTTGAATCAGACGCTCGTGAAAACGGGTTTAAACGCCGGTGATGTCGTGGTGTTGGCGCAGTTGACGGCACAAGTCGCCAATATGCCCATTAAGATGGCGGAGTAAGCAATTATGTGGCTGACCCGCATTAGTGTTCAAAACCCTGTTTTTGCTGCGATGATGATGTTCGCGCTGATGGTGTTAGGTTTATTTGCCTATAAAGATTTGGGTGTTGAAGAGTTTCCCAACGTAGAGTTTCCCTTTGTTATTGTATCAACAAATTATCCGGGTGCTTCGCCTGAAGTCGTTGAGTCAGATGTCACCCGTAAAATTGAAGATACCGTTAATACCATTTCCGGTGTAAAGCGCGTCATTTCGACGTCGTATGAAGGCCGATCTTTTATTGCCATTGAGTTTTATTTGAATGTGCCGGTGCCAGTAGCCGTGCAGGATGTGCGCGATAAAATTGCAGTACTTAAAACTGAATTCCGCGACGAAATCAAAGACCCTATTATCGAAAAATATAATCCCGGCTCGACTCCTGTGTTGTCCTTGGCGTTTACCTCGACTACCTTGCCGATGCGTGAGTTAAGTACCTATATCGACCAAAAAATCAGTAAACGTCTGCAAACAGTGTCGGGTGTCGGTAAAGTAGAAATTCTCGGTGCGGTTAAACGAGAAGTCCGTATTAATCTGAAACCACAAGCACTCCAAGCCTATAGCATCGGTATGGATGAAGTATTGCGGGTGCTAAAAGCCGAAAACTCAGAGTTGCCGTCAGGAACCATTAAATCCGGCAACCAAGAACAAGTGGTGCAAATTAAAGGCCGTTTAGTACAACCTGAGCAATTCAGGCGCTTGATTGTTGCTCGTCGTTTAGGTGTGCCGATTTATTTAGAACAAGTCGCTGATATTGTTGATGGTGAACAAGACTTAGAGTCTGCTGCCCTTATTAACGGTAAGGCTGCGGTCTCGGTAGATGTCATTAAAAGCTCAGGCGCAAACGTGATTGATGTGGTGAATAAAACGAATGAAGTACTAGCTGAAATTCGCCCACAACTACCCGCAGGCGTCAGCATGACAGTAGTTGCTGATAGTTCAAAGTCCATTCGTAACTCCTTGGCCGACGTGCAAAAAACTTTATTGGAAGGTGCCATTTTAGCGATCTTGATTGTCTTACTGTTTTTAGGGTCGTGGCGCAGTACAGTGATTACTGGTTTAACGTTGCCGATATCGTTGTTGGGAACAGTGTTTGCACTCTATTTTTTTGGCTTTACGCTCAATTTAATGACGTTGATGGCGCTGTCGTTGTGTATTGGTTTGCTGGTTGATGACGCTATTGTCGTCCGCGAAAACATTGTTCGTCATGCGGCAATGGGTAAAAGCCATTATCAAGCAGCATTGGATGGTACGTCCGAAATTGGTTTGGCTGTGATTGCCACTACCTTAACCATTATTGCCGTATTTTTGCCGGTGGCCTTTATGGGCGGCATTATTGGCCGTTTCTTTTATCAGTTTGGTGTCACTGTTAGTTCGGCGGTATTGCTGTCGATGTTTGTCAGTTTTACCTTAGATCCGATGTTGTCGTCAGTATGGCCAGACACCCATAAACAGGGCGAAAAACGTCGTGGTTTTGGTGGCTTACTCGATACATTCTCAGGCTGGTTAGATAAGTTGGGTGATGTTTATGTGTTGTTGATTGGTTGGGCATTACGTCATCGGCGTATTACTTTGATGATTGCCGTCGCGAGTTTATTCGGCGCGTTTTCATTATCGAGTTTAATCGGTAAAGAGTTTGTTCCAGAGCCGGATTTGAGTGAGATTGGCGTTAAATTTGAAACGCCGGTTGATGCCTCGCTTGAATATACTTTAGGCAAAGTTCATCAAGCCGAAACCATTGTCCGTTCCTATCCCGAAGTCATTAGTACCTACGCTACCCTCAACACTAGTTCTGACCCTGGCCGAAATCGCGCCACCATTCGCGTGTTATTGAAGCCGAAAAAAGAACGCACCTTAAGCCAAAAAGCCTTAACCAATGTCTTTCGTCAACGCTTAGGACAAATTGCGGGTATTACCTTGACCTCGGTATCCGCCGCTAAAGAGTCGGTATCGGGTGGTATGAAGCCGATTATGCTTAGTGTCCAAGGGTCAGACCTCAAAGAACTGCAACGTATCTCGAAAGAAATTTCCGATGGTATGCACAAAATTGATGGTTTGGTTGATATTGAGTCTTCGCTCAAAGACAACAAATCGACGGTGGCGGT
>CANBZV010000105.1 GCA_947373945.1 Moraxellaceae bacterium | reverse complement strand
GTAATCACATCATCGACACCGTGCGTAATACGCCCGCGTCTGAAAAACAGTTACCTGTTGATGTGCTGGAAAAAACCATGGCACGAGTCAAGAAATTAGATGACTCCACTGGTGGTGAATACGCTCAGGATATCGCCAATGACTTACGTCGTATCATGCAGGCTCATGCTGGCGTGTTCCGTACACAAGCATTGTTGGAAGAGGGCGTTCGTCAAGTTCTCGCGCTCGAAAAGCGTTTGGATAACATCCATTTGAAAGATAAATCTCAAGTCTTCAACACTGCGCGTATTGAAGCTTTAGAATTATACAATCTGATTGAAGCTGCCAAAGCGACGATCATTTCTGCGGCGGCGCGTCCTGAAAGTCGTGGGGCTCATGCCCATGATGACTTCCCAGAGCGTGACGACAAGAACTGGATGAAACATACCTTGTGGTACAAGGATAACAACCGTCTTGATTATAAGCCTGTCAAGATGATTCCCTTAACCGTAGAAACCGTAGAGCCTAAAAAGCGTACATTCTAAAGCAACGCTTAGGGGAGAATTGAAATGAGTGAAGTCCGTACCTTTGAAGTGCTGCGTTATAATCCAGATAAAGATAACGCGCCGTATATGCAAACCTATCAGTTAGAGCTGGAAGGTAACGAGCGTATGTTGCTTGATGCCTTGCTGAAACTGAAAAAAATGGATGAAACCTTGAGTTTCCGTCGCTCTTGCCGCGAAGGGATCTGTGGTTCTGACGGTATGAATGTCAATGGTAAAAATGGTCTGGCATGTCTAATCAACATGCACGATTTGCCAAAGAAAATCGTCATTCGCCCATTGCCGGGTTTGCCGATTATTCGTGACTTGGTTGTTGACATGAGCATGTTCTACAACCAGTACGAAAAAGTGCAGCCATACGTCGTCAACGATACGCCACCCCCACCTAAAGAGCGTTTACAGTCGCCTACCGACCGTGAAAAGCTGGATGGTTTATATGAGTGTATTTTGTGTGCATGCTGTTCAACCAGTTGCCCATCGTTCTGGTGGAATCCTGAGAAGTTCTTGGGCCCATCGGCGTTGATTCAGGCGTATCGTTTTTTGGCCGATACCCGTGACACCCAAACCGAACAACGATTGGCGAATTTGGATGATCCGTTCAGCTTGTTCCGTTGCCGTGGCATCATGAACTGCGTCAGCGTTTGTCCAAAAGGGTTGAATCCAACCAAAGCGATTGGCCATATCCGTAATATGTTGTTAGAGCAAGCGAGTTGATTTTATTCCAGTCGTTTGTTTGAGAAGAAAGGGGAGCGATAGCTCCTCTTTTTTATGTCGATGATTTTTTCGACTTGGATAAATTAGCGGCTTTGTTTGAAACGTAACGATTGCCGCAGCAAGTCATTCGTAATATGATATGCCGCGTGTTTTTGGCACAGCAATTGCTTGTTGTTATGGACATGGCCCGTATTTTTCGAGTTATCACTCTAATACGGCTAAGTTTTAAGCCTTCAAAATCCTGCCAACGTCGGTAGGTCAAGAAAAGCGTCATTTGTCGCACTTGTCTCTTTATTTCCCGTCCTTTTTTGCTTAGTCTCTGCCAATGCTGGTAGCTAATGGAATGCCATGCGGTATTCTCTGTTACTGGTCGTCTTTTGTTTGTAAACAGACAAGAACAACCAACAATAAACGGTCGTCCGCGAAACATCTGGTTCGACTATGGTTGCAGGTGACTTACCCAGTCGTTTGCGTATCGTATGATGAAGGAATGAAAAAACAGTTCATCTGTTTCTTTGAGCGAGATACACCATGCAAAATGGCCTAATGCAACAGCAGATTAGCTTGTCCCAGCTGTCGGCTGAAAATGCAGCGTATGTCGAAGAGTTATATGAGCAGTATTTGACTGCTCCGCAAGAAGTGTCCGAAGAGTGGCGTGTCTATTTTGAGAAGTTGCCTACGGTGAATGGCGGCCAACAAGATATGCCGCACAAAAACGTCCGTGAGCAATTTTTGTTGCTGGCACGCAACAGCACCCGTGTTCAACCGATGGCCGTGAGCAGTGTTAGTACTGCTCATGAGAAGCGACAGGTTGGTGTATTGCAGTTAATTGCTGCTTATCGTAATCGGGGTCATCAAAAAGCTAAACTGGATCCATTAGGATTGATGCAACGGGAACACGTTCCCGATTTAGAGTTAGCCGCCCACGGCCTATCACGTTCCGATTTTGATACTGTTTTCCAGACGGGTAATTTGGCTATCAATAAAGCCGAAGCCACCTTGGGCGAAATGGTTAAAGCAATGGAAGCCATTTATTGTGCGTCAATTGGCACAGAATATATGCACATTGTGGATACCGCCGAAAAGCGCTGGATTCAAAGTCGTTTAGAAGGCACACGTGGCCATCCTAATTTTTCTCCTGCAACAAAAAAACATATATTAGAACGACTCACAGCCGCTGAAGGCTTAGAAAAATTCCTAGGTAATAAATACGTTGGTGCCAAACGTTTTGGTTTGGAAGGTGGCGAAAGTTTTATTCCGTTAGTGGATGAAATTATTCAACGCGCGGGCAATAATGGCACGCAAGAAATTGTCATTGGTATGGCGCATCGCGGCCGCTTGAATTTACTCGTCAACAGCATGGGTAAAAATCCTGCTGATTTGTTTGATGAGTTTGAAGGCAAGACCTTCAATAAATACGGTTCGGGTGACGTTAAATATCACCAAGGTTACTCATCGAATGTCATGACTGCTGGTGGCGAGTTACATCTGGCCTTGGCATTTAACCCATCGCATTTGGAAATTGTTTCGCCAGTGGTTGAAGGTTCAGTCCGTGCCCGTCAGGTTCGTCGTGAAGATGTTGCTGGTAAAAAAGTATTACCAGTGATTGTTCATGGTGACGCCGCGTTTGCCGGCCAAGGCGTGGTCATGGAAACCTTTCAGATGTCGCAAACGCGTGGTTATACCACTGGCGGCACTATCCATATCATCATCAATAACCAAGTCGGTTTTACCACCAGCAAACGTGAAGATGCGCGTTCGACCGAGTATTGCACTGACGTTGCCAAAATGGTGCAAGCACCTATTTTCCACGTTAATGGCGATGATCCTGAAGCCGTACTGTTTATCACCCAGCTTGCTTTAGACTTCCGTATGGAATTTAAAAAAGACGTTGTGATTGACTTGATGTGTTATCGCCGTCGTGGCCATAACGAGGCTGATGAACCATCCTCAACCCAACCGTTGATGTATCAGGTAATTACCAAGCTGCCGACGACACGTACCCTGTATGCCGATAAATTAGTCGCTATGAATGTGTTGTCTCGTGGCGAAGCGGAAGCGATGGTTGAAGATTATCGTCAGGCGTTGGAAGATGGTCAGCACGTGGTCAAATCATTGGTGCGTGAGCCTAACAGGGCTTTACACGTTGATTGGACTCCCTATTTAGGCCACAAAGTTGAAGATGATTGGCCTACCGGTGTTTCTGTTGAGAAGTTACATGCACTAGCCGCACAAATGCAGCCTTTGCCAGAAGGTTTTGTTGTCCAGCGCCAAGTACAAAAAGTGTTAGATGACCGTGTGCAAATGTGGTCAGGGAAAATGGATTTGAACTGGGGGGCAGCTGAGGTGATGGCTTACGCTACGCTGCTTGATGAGAGCTTCTTGGTGCGTTTGACGGGTCAAGATGTTGGTCGTGGCACTTTCTCTCATCGTCATGCGGTATTGCATAGTCAGAAAGATGCTTCTGCTTATGTGCCTTTGCGTAAAATCACTGCGCCAAAACCTAATTTTGCACTCTATGATTCTTTGTTGTCAGAAGAAGCGGTTTTAGCGTTTGAGTATGGCTATGCAACGACATATCCCAATTCATTGATTGTGTGGGAAGCCCAGTTCGGTGACTTTGCTAACGGCGCGCAAGTGGTGATTGACCAGTTTATATGTAGCGGCGAAACCAAATGGGAGCGTATCTGTGGTTTGACGATGCTGTTACCTCATGGTTTTGAAGGTCAAGGCCCAGAGCATTCATCAGCTCGTTTAGAGCGCTTCTTGCAGTTGTGTGCTGAACACAATATGCAGGTTTGTACTCCAACGACTCCAGCACAAATTTTCCATTTGTTGCGTCGTCAAGCGGTACGTCCGTTACGTAAGCCATTAATCGTTATGACACCTAAAAGTTTGTTACGTCATAAGTTGGCTGTTTCTAAACTTGAGGAATTGACCACTGGCGGTTTCCAAACGGTATTGCCTGAAGTGGATTCGATTAAGCCTGATGACGTGACGCATGTGATTTTATGCGGCGGCAAAGTGTATTATGACCTATTAGAAAAGCGTCGTGAAACAGGCCGTACTGATGTAGCCATTATCCGTGTGGAACAGTTGTACCCATTCCCTGAAGCAAAATTGATTGACTACCTGAAACCTTATACCAATGCCAAGAGTGCGGTTTGGTGTCAGGAAGAACCAATGAATCAGGGCGCATGGTACAGCACGCGTCATCGCTTCCAGCGTGTGTCGGCAGCATGGAATCCGACAATTGACATTCGTTACACAGGTCGTCCTGCATCGGCAGCCCCAGCGTGTGGCTCGCCTTATCTTCATGCCAAACAGCAAGCTGCCCTAATCGCAGCGGCTTTTAACCCAGAACAGCAATAAGGATTACAGAACATGGCTATTGAAATCAAAGCTCCAATCTTCCCCGAATCCGTTGCCGATGGTACGGTGGCAACATGGCACAAAAAAGTGGGTGATAAAGTTATTCGTGATGAAGTGTTAGTTGATATTGAAACCGATAAAGTAGTGTTAGAAGTTGTGGCAACTGCAGATGGTGTATTAACTCAAATCATCAAAGGCGAAGGCGAAACTGTACTTAGCCAAGAAGTATTAGCGGTATTTGAAACGGGTGCTGCGTCCTTGGCTCCTGCGGCTGCGCCAGTATCTGCTGCTCCTGTCGCCGCTGCTGTAGCTTCTACGCCAGCAGCTGCTACGCCTGATTTAGCGCCTTCGGTGCGCAAAGCCGTTGCTGAAAATCAATTGGATGCTAACCAAATTGCGGGCACGGGTCGTGGTGGTCGTATTACTAAGGAAGATGTCACTGCACATCTATCAACGCCAGCAACACCCGCAGCGGCTGCTACAGCACCAGTTGCATTAAGTTTGGCGGTCGGCGAGCGTGTTGAGAAGCGTGTGCCAATGACACGTTTACGCGCCAAAGTAGCTGAGCGTTTATTATCGGCCTCGCAAAGTACGGCAATGTTGACTACCTTTAACGAGGTCAATATGAAGCCGATTATGGATATGCGTAAAGCCTATGGTGAACGTTTTGAAAAGCGTCACGGTGTACGTTTGGGTTTTATGTCGCTGTTCGTCAAAGCCTCTGTGGAAGCGCTAAAGCGTTTTCCTTCGGTGAATGCTTCTATTGATGGTAACGATATTGTTTATCATGGTTTCCATGATGTTGGTGTCGCCGTGTCGTCTGAACGTGGTTTGGTTGTGCCCATCGTCCGAGATGCCGAGCGTATGAATTTGGCTGAAATCGAGAAAAACATTCTTGAGTACGGCAAAAAAGCGCGTGATGGCAAGTTGTCTTTGGACGATATTACTGGTGGCACGTTTACTATTTCTAATGGCGGTGTGTTTGGTTCGTTGTTATCAACACCATTGTTGAATCCACCGCAAACGGCAATTTTGGGTATGCACAAGATTCAAGAGCGCCCTATGGCTGTTAATGGCCAAGTAGTGATTTTGCCGATGATGTATTTGGCTCTGTCTTATGACCATCGACTGATTGACGGTAAAGAAGCGGTGAGTTTCCTCGTCACCATCAAAGACTTGGTAGAAGACCCAGCCTTGTTGTTGTTAGATTTGTAAGCTGAACCCTCACTCTAACTCTCGGCAACTGCTCCTGCGTTGCTCTATCGACTGCATCTTTGCAGTCGTTTCCCTCAGAGAGAGAGGACTTTACTCCCTCTCTCTGAGGGAGAGGGCTGGGGTGAGGGCTAAAATTTAGGACTTTAAATAATGTCTCAACAGTTTGATGTCGTCGTCATCGGCGGCGGTCCTGGTGGTTACGAAGCTGCGATTCGTGCTGCACAGTTAGGCTTAAAAGTCGCTTGTATCGAAAAGCGCATTCATAATGGCAAGCCAAGTTTGGGTGGTACGTGCTTGAATGTTGGTTGTATTCCGTCGAAAGCGTTACTGGATTCGTCACATCGGTACCACGACGCTAAAGCAGGTTTGGCAGCACACGGTATTAGCGTGGGCGAAGTCAATATTGATATCGCGACTATGCAAACTCGTAAAGATGCTGTCGTTTCGCAGTTGACGGGCGGTGTTGCGCAGTTGCTCAAAGGCAATGGTATTGTTTGGTTACAAGGCGCAGGCAAATTATTAGCCAATAAACAGGTTGAATTTGTTGCTCATGATGGCGCAACCGAAGTCATTCAAGCGACGTCAGTCATTCTAGCGGCAGGTTCTACGCCGATTAACATTCCTTCAGCGCCGCTAACGGATGATGTCATTGTCGATTCGACTGGGGCATTGGCTTTTACGTCAGTACCGAAGCGTTTAGGCGTTATTGGTGCAGGCGTAATTGGTTTGGAGTTAGGTTCGGTTTGGAGTCGTTTAGGCTCAGAAGTGATCGTTTTGGAAGCCCTAGAGACCTTCTTGCCTATGCTTGATAAACAAATCAGCAAAGAAGCGCAAAAAATTCTGACCAAACAAGGTTTGGATGTACGTTTAGGCGCAAAAGTGACAGCAACGACCATCAATAATGGTGTAATAACGGTCACTTATCAGGACAAAGATGGCGAAAAAACTGCTGACTTTGACAAACTGATTGTTGCTGTTGGTCGTCGTCCTTATGCGCAAGGCCTGTTAGCTGATGATAGCGGTGTTGCCCAAGATGAACGTGGCTTTGTTGTCGTTGATAATCAGTGCCGTACCAATTTAGCTGGTGTGTATGCCATTGGCGATTTGGTGCGTGGCCCGATGTTAGCGCACAAAGCCATGGAAGAAGGCGTAATGGTAGCCGACATTATTGCGGGTCATTATGCCCAAATTAATTACGACACCATTATTGGTGTGATTTACACGCATCCTGAAATTGCGTGGGTTGGGCAAAACGAAGAGCAAGCCAAAGCGGCGGGCGTTGATGTTAAAACAGGATCATTCCCGTTTGCAGTCAATGGTCGTGCGTTAGCAGCAAACGACTCTCAAGGTTTGGTGAAGTTTGTTGCCGATGCCAAAACTGACCGTTTATTAGGTATGTCAGTGATAGGTGCAGGGGCAGGCGACATGGTGCATCAAGGTATGATTGCCTTGGAATTCGCTGCCAGCGTCGAAGATTTACAGTTAATGACATTCGCGCATCCGACTTTATCGGAAGCCGTACACGAAGCCGCGTTATCGGTGGATGGTCGTGCTATTCACGCTATCCAACGTAAACGTAAATAATCAACAGTAACGCGGAGAACCCGCGTTTTTTGTTTGTTAAGCAAAGCGCAACACGCGCTTAACAGTTAATAAAAAGGTGAGACAATGAATTTACACGAATACCAAGGGAAACAGCTATTTGCTGAATACGGCTTGCCCGTTTCTAAAGGTTTTGCTGCTTCCACGCCCGAAGAAGCCCGTCAAGCGGCTATGCAAATTGGTGGCGATGTTTGGGTAGTTAAAGCCCAAGTGCATGCAGGTGGTCGTGGTAAAGCAGGTGGCGTGAAACTCGTTAAGACGTTAGATGAGGTCGAAGCGTTCGCCAAAGCTCAATTAGGCACACGTTTGGTCACCTATCAAACAGATAGCAAAGGTCAGCCTGTCAACAAGATTTTGGTTGAAACTTGCACAGATATCGCTAGAGAGTTGTATTTAGGCGCTGTCGTAGACCGCGCTAGCCGTAGCATCGTGTTCATGGCGTCTACGGAAGGCGGTGTGGAAATTGAAAAAGTAGCGCATGAAACGCCAGAAAAAATCTTCAAAGTTACTATTAGTCCATTGATTGGTGCTCAAGCCTACCAAGGTCGTGAAGTCGCTGGTAAATTGGGTTTAAATGCCACACAAACCAAACAATTTGTCAAAATCTATTTAGGTTTGGCCAAAATGTTTGAAGAGTGCGATCTCGCGATGATCGAAGTTAATCCGTTGGTTGTCACTAAAGACGGTAATTTGCACTGTTTGGATGCCAAAATTGTTGTCGATTCCAATGCGATTTTCCGTCAGCCAAAATTGAAGGCAATGGATGACCCGAGCCAGTCTGATGACCGTGAACGTCGTGCCGCTGAATGGGAACTAAACTACGTCGCTTTGGAAGGTAACATTGGTTGTATGGTTAACGGTGCTGGTTTAGCGATGGCTACTATGGACATCATCAAACTCAAAGGCGGCCAACCAGCTAACTTCCTAGACGTTGGTGGTGGTGCAACTAAAGAGCGTGTGACTGAAGCGTTCAAAATCATTCTTTCAGACAGTGCCGTTAAAGCAGTCTTGGTTAATATCTTCGGTGGTATTGTCCGTTGTGACATGATTGCTGAAGGCATCATTGGTGCAGTGCAAGAAGTAGGTGTGAAAGTACCTGTTGTTGTGCGTTTGGAAGGCAACAACGCCGAATTAGGCGCTCAGAAACTACGTGAAAGTGGTTTGAACATCATTGCAGCCACCTCCTTAAATGAAGCTGGCGAATTAGTCGTTAAACAAGTGTAATCGAGGGCCTGATAATGAGCGTTCTAATTGATAAAAACACCAAAGTTATCTGCCAAGGTATCACTGGTTCACAAGGTAATTTACATACCGAACAAGCTATTGCATACGGTACCAACATGGTTGGTGGTGTAACGCCGGGTAAAGGTGGTACAACCCATTTAGGTTTGCCCGTATTTGACACTGTGGCTGAAGCTGTAGCCAAAACTGGTGCTGAAGCAACGGTTATTTACGTACCGGCTCCACTCTGTAAAGATGCGATTTTGGAAGCTGTAGATGCAGGTATCAAATTAGTGGTTTGTATCACCGAAGGTGTGCCAACGATTGATATGTTATATGTCAAAGAATACATCGTCAGCAAAGGTGATGTACGCATGATTGGCCCTAACTGCCCTGGTATCATCACTCCAGGTCAATC
>CANBZV010000104.1 GCA_947373945.1 Moraxellaceae bacterium | reverse complement strand
GGTTTTTGGTTCATGTTTTTATCAAAGCCACCGCCTTGAATCATGAAGTCTTTAATAACGCGATGGAAAATGACGCCGCTATAATGGCCGCTCTTTACATAGTCCACGAAATTGGCGACGGTTTTAGGGGCATGAACTTCATCAAGTTCTAAAACAATACGGCCAAAATTGGTATTTAAGGCAACTTTCATGGTTGTCATCCTGTTATTCGGTTAAAGGTTGGGACTAATACTTGAGACAGCGGCGCGCAATCGCTAGACTCGCTGTCTTAATTTGCTGGCCGCCAATAATAGGGGCTAGCCTCACGCTTGTCATGCGAGTTCCCCAGATGGAAGCCAAAGATTTTATTCGTGCACAAATTGTCGCTGATTTAGACAGTGCTAAACATAGCAAAATTATTACCCGTTTTCCGCCAGAACCCAACGGTTATTTACATATCGGCCACGCAAAGTCGATTTGCTTGAATTTTGGCGTGGCGTTAGAGGCGCAGGGTGAATGCAATTTGCGTTTTGATGACACTAATCCTGAAAAAGAAGAACAGGAATATATCGACGCCATCAAGCGTGATGTCACTTGGTTGGGTTTCCAATGGGCGGGCAATGTTCGTTTTGCCTCCGATTATTTTGATGCGTTGTATGACTACGCGGTACAGCTAATCAAAATGGGTAAAGCCTATGTTGATTCGCAAAGTGCCGAAGAAATTAGTAAAGGTCGTAGCACATTGATTGGTGATGGCCTTAACTCACCTTACCGCGAGCGTACGATTGAAGAAAATTTAGCGCTATTTGAAAAAATGCGGCTCGGCGAGTTCAATGAAGGTGATTGTGTGCTGCGCGCCAAAATTGATATGGCTTCGAGCAATATCAACTTGCGTGATCCGGTGTTGTATCGCATTAAAAAAGTCGAGCATCATCAAACGGGTACTAAGTGGCTGATGTATCCCATGTACGACTACACGCATCCGATTTCTGATGCCATGGAAAACATCACCCACTCCTTGTGTACTTTGGAGTTTGAAGACCATCGTCCGTTTTATGACTGGTTACTGGATACCTTGGCCACGCCAGCGCACCCGCAACAAATTGAGTTTTCGCGTCTGAATCTCAATTACACCGTCACCAGTAAACGTAAGTTGAAGAAGTTGGTCGATGAAGGTGTAGTCAGTGGTTGGGATGACCCAAGAATGCCGACTATTGCCGGTTTGCGTCGTCGTGGCTATACCCCTGAATCATTACGCGATTTCTGCGACCGTATTGGTATCAGCAAAAACGATGGCGTAGTGGATTTTGGCTTGCTGGAATTCTGTATTCGTAATCACTTGGAAAGCAGTGCCCCACGCGCTATGGCGGTACTCAATCCATTGAAAGTGGTGATTACCAATGTTGGTGATGAGGTGTTGACGCTCAATTCGGCGTGTCACCCGAATTTGCCGGAGCTTGGTACGCGCGATATTCCGTTTACCCAAGAAATCGTCATTGATGCCGCTGACTTTAGCGAAAACCCACCTAAAGGTTTTAAACGCTTAGTGTTAGGTGGCGAAGTGCGTTTGCGTCATAGTTATGTCATTCGTTGTGATGAAGTCATTAAAAACGAAGCCGGTGAGGTTGTTGAGTTACGTTGTAGCGCAGACTTGAACACCTTGGGTAAAAATCCTGAAGGCCGTAAGGTCAAGGGCGTGATTCAATGGGTATCGGCGACGCAAGGCATTGCCGCTGAAATTCGTTTATATGACCGTTTGTTTAGTGAGGTTGATCCTGAAGCGGGCGAAGGCTTTTTAGACTGCATCAATCCTGAAGCGTTTAAAGTGGTATCAGCACTTGTCGAGCCAAGTCTAGCTATGGCTAAACCAGAAGATCGTTTTCAGTTTGAACGTGAAGGCTATTTTGTCGCGGACTTAAAAGATTGTACAGACAGCAAACTGGTGTTCAATAAAACGGTAGCGTTGCGCGATTCGTGGGGTGTGAAAGAGTAGTATTGTTTCCCTCCCCTGACAAGGGGGAGGGTTAGGCTGGGTTATTAAACCTCAGGATCTTCAAACGGCTCTAAGGCCTCATGCGCTTGTTGTTTGCGGAAAATATCTTGCGACAGACGCGCTCGATCACTCGGATTGATATTGATAAAATAAACGCCTGTTCTAAAGCCTTCCAAGTCTTCATCTTCGCAATAGACAACGCGTACAGTCGCCGCGATGTGATAGTGATGCTCAAGATGACTAATGGCTAAATGCAAATGCGTGCCAACAGCAAGTGCTTCAATGGCATGAAATGACAAACCGCTTTCACTTAGATTGACTTGTTGGGGAATCGGCGACAGTAGTTTGGCCAAGCCATCGTAAATGGCACCCGTTAATAATTCGATTTTTAAATTGACTGCTTGGAAAAGACCATGTAAACGCTCATTTTCGCGTTCGAGCATTTGCATTTGTCCGCGCTGGACACTGTTAACCTGTTCAATTTCGCTGAATAACGTAAAGTAGCGTGGTAACGAAAATTGCGTGTCGTAAGGGTCTTTTAACGATTCTGCACTACTAATTTGTTGATAATGTAAGGATAGTGTTGAGTCAACACGATTGAGTAAACGCCGCTCTAAAGGATTATCTGTGGTCGATTTCGTCATGATATTCAACTCTTAGGGCATACTGCCATTTTGTTTTGTTAATAGTATGGTTCAACTTCTACCATGTTCAAGCCAGTTTCGTTGTTAATCGGTTTGCGTTACACACGCGCCAAACGTCGCAATCATTTTATTTCTTTTATCTCGCTAACTTCAATCATTGGCTTGATGTTAGGGGTCGCAGTACTCATTACCGTTCTGTCTGTTATGAATGGTTTTGATCGCGAATTAAAAAATCGTATTTTGGGAATGATACCCCACGCGACCATCAGTTCCCGCGAGCCATTTCACGATTGGCAGAAGTTAGCATCCTTTGCTAAAAAAAATCCACAAGTTATTGCGGTTGCGCCCTATACGCAGTTACAAAGTATGTTAACAGCCAATGGTCAAGTCACGGGAGCCATGATTTCCGGCGTTGACCCTGTTTATGAAAAGCAAGTGTCGATTGTTAGTCAGCATATTGATAGCGAACATGGCCAAGGCAGTTTAGATGATTTGCGTGCCGATGGTTTTGGCATTGTTTTGGGCGCAACGCTGGCGAACAATTTGGGCGTGGCTGTGGGCGATAAAGTGACTTTGGTATTACCAGAAGCTTCTTTGTCGCCAGCTGGTGTTATTCCTCGTTTCAAACGCTTTACAGTCGTTGGTGTGTTTCAAGTAGGGGCAGATGTGGATGGTTTTCTCGCCTATATACACATTAGCGATGCGGGCAAACTGCTGCATATCGGCGATAAAGTACAGGGTGTACGTTTGAAGCTGCATGATATTTTTCAGGCCAAACCAGTGGCTGATTCAATCTTAACTCAATTGCCTGATTTCTTTGAGACGCATGACTGGACACAAACCCACGGTAATTTATTTAGTGCCATTCAAATGGAAAAAGCCATGATGGCGTTGCTGTTACTACTCATCGTTGCCGTTGCAGCCTTTAATATTGTCTCAAGCCTGGTGATGGTTGTCGCCGATAAAAAAGCGGATATTGCGATTTTAAGAACGTTAGGTGCCACGCCGCAAACGATTAATCGCATTTTTATGGTACAGGGCGCGGTGATTGGCTTAGTGGGTACGGTATCGGGTGTCATTCTGGGCGTGTTGATCGCGCTGAATATTAGCGGTTTTATGACTTGGGTGGAGCATGTCACTGGCAAGTCATTGTTTGATGCCTACTTTGTTAATTATTTACCTTCAGAATTGAGTGGCTATGATGTGTTATGGGTTAGCCTTGTTTCGGGTGTTTTAAGTTTTTTAGCGACGATTTATCCTGCGCGCCGAGCCGCACAAGTTCAACCTGCCGAGGCGCTTCGTTATGAGTGAGATTATTTTAACCGCTGAAAATCTGACAAAGCGCTTTAATGAAGGTGCTCAAGCTGTTGATGTTCTTAATAATGTTGCTTTGACTATTCACCGCAGCGAGTTTGTGGCGATTGTTGGCAGTTCCGGTTCGGGCAAAAGTACTTTGCTGCATTTACTGGGTGGCTTGGATACACCAACAAGTGGTGTCGTTAGAATTATGGGACAGCCGCTAAGCGAGCTTAACGAGGTTAAGCGTGGCCAACTACGCAATCGTCATCTAGGTTTTGTTTATCAGTTTCATCATTTGCTGTCAGAGTTTACGGCGTTGGAAAATGTCTGTATGCCGTTATTGCTACGAGATGATGCGATTGCCAAAACCGAAAAAGCAGCGTCTGATTTATTGATTCGTGTTGGCTTGGGACATCGTTTGCATCACAAACCTGCCGAATTGTCAGGTGGTGAACGCCAACGTGTTGCGTTAGCGCGGGCATTGGTGACTAAGCCTGATTTGGTCTTAGCCGATGAGCCAACAGGTAATTTAGATCATCATACGGCTTTAGAAGTACAGGCGTTATTTCAAGAGTTAAAACGCGAGCTAGGCATGAGTTTGGTGATTGTGACTCATGATTTGCGCTTGGCGGAAACGGCAGATCGCGTGCTGACCATGCAAAGCGGCGTGTTAACCTAGCCCGACTTAGCGGCTGCTCGGCGTAATTGGCGTTTGTTCCATGCCTGTGTGACATGAAAACGCCAATACCAGTTCATGGCTAAATAGCCCAAGCAGCCAAACAAGAATCCTGTCACCAGCATGCCCAACAAAAAAGGTTCTATGTGTCTGCTCAAATCAATGGATGGTTGAGCAGCGTGGCTATCGAAAATGCTTTTTATCAAATCACTTAAATTATTCACTAATTGATGAACTTCTGTACTGCTAATCATGGGTTTCGATAATAGTGATGCGCCGATAAAATAGGAAATATAGACCATTGGGATTAAGGTCAGCGGGTTGCTCAGCCAGACAAGTACTACGCAAAGGGGCAGATTAACGCGAAATAGCAGTGCCGCAATTGCCGCAGGAACTGTTTGAAAAGGCATGGGCAGGAAAGCGCACCACATTCCCCAGAACATCGCACCTGACGCAGAGTGTCGGTTTAAATGCCATAAATTGGGATCTTGCAAACGGTGACGCAAAAAGCCCAAACCTTGCAAGTTGGCAATTTTTTCGGGGTCAGGCAAATATTTACGAATGATATGCTTGGGCATACCGACATCCACAAAATGAAGGGCGCAGGATTGTTTCTTATTTAGGGCTATTCTGCAATCTAAAACAAGCTTGTCGGACAATATCTCACAGATGGACGACAAAAAACGAGTTATAAAGCGTCAGTTCGTGTTTTCGTGCCGTTTGCGCCACGACTTCATCACTCGGTATCGCCAATACCAGTTCATGCCGACATAACCAATACTAGCAAGGACAAAACCCGTAATCAGCATGCCCAATAAAATAGGCTCCAAATAGGCACTAATATGAACAGGCGGCACAGCGGTCGTGTGATGACTGAACAAATTACTAATAATCAGTTTGATGTCTTGCAGACTTGGTGCCGATACTTGTGTCAGTTTCGGCGGTAAAAAGGCACTGCCGACAAAATAGCTTAAATAGATAATCGGAATTAATGTGAGTGGATTGTTGACCCAAACTAGCAAAATGCAGAGCGGTAAATTAAATCGGAAAAAAAGCGCAGCCAATACCGCAGGAATAGTATGGAAAGGCATAGGCAAAAAAGCACACCATAACCCCCAAAAAACGGCACCAGACGCCGAACGTCGATTTAAGTGCCACAAACTAGGGTCTTGCAATCGATGACGCAAAAAGCCTAAGCCCTTGATATCAGCTATCTTTTCAGGGCTTGGCAAGAATCGTCGCAAGCTACGCTTAGGCATACCATTCTAATCTGTCTTAATGTAAGGTCGGCGATTGTTTCTTATCTGTGACATTTTCGCAATCATCTTGATTGTCTGTTGTCTGAATTAATACCATGGAATGGTTACTAAGTTATGGAAAAATGCTGGTTTGCTCTGGCCGCAGGTGCGGTTTCCCTGATATTCCTTCCCGTTTTACCCCACAGTAGCTATGTTTTATTTTTGGCGTTAGTTTGCCTGTTGTTAAGCTTGAAATGGTCGATGTTAAGGCCATTAGCCCTGTTTTTGATGGCGATGTCATGGTCTGTCTATCATGCACAGCAGTATTTAAATCAACGTGTTCCCTCTGATATCGAAGGCAAGGCTTTTAGGGTGCTAGTGCAAATTGATGGTTTGCCAGAATATACGCGCTTTGGCCAAAAGCTGAGGGTTAAACCCCTATCGTTACGCTCGCAACTAGCCTATGACTTGCCTGCCAAGAGCCATTGGCAATTAACCAGTGACAAAATTTATCCTTTTCGCCCCAGTCAGCAATGGCAAATGACGGTGACGTTAAAACGGCCTCATGGCACGGCTTCAATGGGGGCGTTTGATTATGAAGGCTGGCTGCTGAGTGAAGGCATTACTGCAACTGGGAAAATTTCACGTGCCATTGTCGTGCAGGATGCTGATTGGTCTATTGATGGTTGGCGTTTACAACTGCGTGAGCGTTTTCAGCAACACTTTGGTGTTAGTACAGGTTCTGGTGTGGCATTGGCGTTGCTGACGGGTGATCGTGCCTTAGTACCCGATACCGCGTGGGATTTATATGCTGCAACGGGCACCAGCCATTTAATGGCTATTTCGGGGACTCATGTCATGTTGGCGGCAATGGCAGCCGCGTGGCTATTCATTTATTTATTAAAGAAATTTCCCTTTGTCTTTGTTCATATACCTATGCAGCGTTTGCGGTTGCCTATTGTGCTCGTCGTAGCATTGGCATATGGCAGTCTCGCGGGACTGTCACTACCGACGTTACGCACCTTGGTGATGGTGATGATGAGCGTTGCGTTGGCATGGTGGCAAAGAGAAGCATCTATCGTTGCTATTTTAGTACGCTCGTTTGTGTTTATTACTCTGTGGCAACCTTTAAGTGTGCATGCCATTGGTTTTTGGTTGTCATTTATTGCCGTCGCTTTGCTGGTGCTATGGGGGGGTTGGCAGCGTCAAGAGCATCAATGGCTGGCGTTTGGTCGTTTACAATTGTGGTTAACACTGGCGTTAGTGCCTGTCACGCTATGTTTTTTTGGCCGTCTGTCGTTGGTGTCGCCAATCGCCAATTTTTTGGCGATTCCAGTTATTACCTTTATTGTTGTACCACTAGATTTATTGGGTTTAGTTGCTGGTTTGTTTTCACCCGATTTGCAAATGCTGGCTTGGCAAGGCGCGACTCAGGTATTGAACGGATTAAATAGCGCATTAACTTGGTTAGTTAAACTCCCTGATGGCCAACAGTTTTGGGTGTTTTCACCACTGACATTAGTTTTTTTGACATTGGCGATTAGCGTCTTGCTATTGCCTAAAGGGCTACTGCCGCGCTATTTGGCGTTGATGTTGTTGGTACCAGTGGGTTTTCGTTTGCCTGAAATTGCCGATGGCTCATTAAGGCTGAGTGTTATTGATGTTGGACAAGGCCTGAGCGTGCTCTTACAAACAGGTCAACACAGTCTGCTTTATGATACAGGCGCGAATATGAATGCTGGCGAACGCATTATTACGCCGTATTTGCGTGGGTCGGGAGTACGTCAACTCGATGGTTTAATGATTAGTCATAATGATAGCGACCATACAGGAGGCGCGGATGCGTTATTGTCGCAAATTCCCGTTAGACAAGCTTTCTACAGCGCAATTCCCGAAGGTTACTCGTTACCGACATCCACGCAGCAGCAGTTTTGTCAGGCAGGGCAGCATTGGCAGTGGGAGCAGGTGGATTTCACCGTCATTTCTCCCATTGCAGGGAGATATTACGACAAAGATAACAATCGCTCGTGCGTTTTACGCGTGAGCGGTGCGGGTTATAGCCTGTTATTAACGGGTGATATGGAAATACCTGCCGAAAAAATACTGCTGTCATCACAACAGCCGCTCGCTAGTCAGGTGTTGGTATTGGGCCATCATGGTAGTCAAACATCGTCAAGTCCTGAGTTTCTGGCGGCAGTCAAGCCTCAACTGGCGATAGTCTCGGCAGGCTATAGAAATCAGTTTAATCATCCATCGCCTTCAGTGATTGAGCGCTTAACGACCCAGCACATCGCCATTGATAATACAATTAACCAAGGCACACTGACTTATTTGCTGTCGCCAACATCATCACTACAAAAGGAAGTGGGGCGAGAGCGTGGTCATTACTGGCTAAACGCGCCTTAAATCGTTAAAGTAAGCGTCATTTTCAGGACTTCACGTTAGGGCGTGAGTCTGGCTTGTCTGCTTGGGTATAAGGCAGTCAATTTTGTGTTCTAGCCGAGGATTATAGCGTGTGGGAATTAGTGAAATCGGGCGGTCTGTTAATGTTGCCGTTGCTAGTCGCTTCTGTACTGGCCTTGGCAATTAGTTTAGAACGTGCTTGGGCACTAAGACCCAGTCGGGTTGCGCCACCACAATTACTCGCCGAAGTCTGGGACTGGATTCGTCATAAGCAATTAGATGCGGACAAGCTGCGTCAACTAAAAAACAGTTCGCCATTGGGTGAGATTTTGGCCGCAGGTTTACTGAACTCCCGTCATGGTCGGCAGATTATGAAAGAGAGCATCGAAGAGTCAGCGAATGTCGTGATTCATCACATGGAACGCTATTTGAGTGTTTTAGGGACATTGGCGATGATTGCGCCATTGTTGGGATTACTGGGAACTGTCGTCGGTATTATTGAAGCTTTTATGGCCATTAATAGCTCCGGTATGGGTGATCCAGCTTTATTGGCGAGCGGTATTTCCAAGGCGCTGATTACCACCGCAGGTGGTTTGTTTGTGGCCATTCCGGCGATGATTATGCATCGTTATTATATTCGTCATATCTCGACGATGGCCGTAGAAATGGAACAACAAGCCATTAAACTGGTTGATATTGTTCATGGTGATCGCGAAGTTGATTTTAAAGAGACGGTTTCTCAACCATGAAATTTCGTCGTCCCCAACCCGAAAGCTTAGAGATTAATCTAACGCCACTAATTGACTGTTTACTGTTTTTAATCATCTTTTTGATGATTTCTACGACGTTTAACAA
>CANBZV010000103.1 GCA_947373945.1 Moraxellaceae bacterium | reverse complement strand
GGTGTTTGGTCAAGGACAACAACGGCTTGTTGACCTTCGTTGACATGGGCAACTTTATCTTCGCCCATAAACATGGCAATCACTTTGCCTGTACCTTGAGTTTGTTCGTAACCCGTAAACACAGTTTCGCTATCAACTTTAATGACGCTGTTATAGTCAAAGCCGAATTTACCCGCTTCTTGCGAGCGCTTACGTTGCGCTTCCATACAGGTGTTGAAACCCGCTTCATCAATGTTTAAGTTGCGTTCACGAGCGATATCGCCCGTTAAATCCATAGGGAAGCCGTATGTGTCGTACAGTTTAAAGACGATATCGCCAGCAATGGTTTGGCCTTGTAGATCTGCTAAATCCTGCTCCAGAATTTTTAAGCCTTGCTCCAAGGTACGGGCAAATTGCTCTTCTTCCTGTTTTAAGATTTTTTCAATAAGAGCTTGGCGTTCAACTAACTCAGGGAAGGCAGTGCCCATGATCTGAGCTAAAGCGGCAACCATTTTGTAGAAGAACGGCTCACTGGCACCGAGTTTATTGCCATGACGGGCCGCACGACGAATAATACGACGTAGCACATAACCACGGCCTTCGTTGCTGGGTACAACACCATCGGCAATCAAAAAGCTGCATGAACGAGCATGATCAGCGACAACTTTTAACGACGCTTGTTGTTCGTTAACGCAGCCAATGGCATCGGCTGCGGCTTGCAGTAAATGTTGGAATAAATCAATTTCGTAGTTGCTATGTACGTGCTGCATCACCGCGCTGATGCGCTCTAAGCCCATACCCGTGTCAACAGACGGAGCAGGGAGGGGATGCAAGACGCCATCTGCAGTACGGTTGAACTGCATGAAAACGTTGTTCCAGATTTCGATATAACGATCGCCATCTTCTTCGGCACTGCCGGGCACACCGCCCCAAATATCGGCACCATGATCGTAGAAAATTTCTGTGCAAGGACCACAAGGGCCTGTATCGCCCATTGCCCAAAAGTTATCGGAAGCGTAGGGCGCGCCTTTGTTGTCGCCAATACGAATAATCCGTTCGGCAGGTACGCCAACTTCATCTTTCCAAAGCGCGTAAGCTTCGTCGTCAGTGGCATAAACGGTGACCCATAATTTGTCTTTGGGGATGTTTAACCAGCTTGGTGAGGTCAAAAACTCCCATGCATAAGCAATGGCATCACGTTTGAAATAATCACCAAAACTAAAGTTGCCCAACATTTCAAAAAAGGTGTGATGACGGGCTGTGTAGCCGACGTTTTCTAAGTCGTTATGCTTGCCACCGGCACGTACGCATTTTTGCGAACTGACCGCACGCGTGTAGGCGCGTTTATCCAAGCCCAAAAAACAGTCTTTGAATTGGTTCATGCCAGCATTGGTAAACAACAGCGTAGGATCATTCGCGGGAATGAGTGAGCTGGAAGCAACGCGGGTATGACCTTTGGCTTCAAAAAAACGTAAAAAAGCTTCGCGAATGTCGGCACTGCTGTGCATGGCAACTCCGTGGCGAGTAATGGTTTTGATATTTAAGGGGCGAGATTATAGCGTGTTATTACGTTGGGGCTAGTAGCTTGTGTATTAAAAAGGCGGCGGGGGCATGAAATGCCAGATATTAGTCGGTGTTTTTTAAGCTAGCCCAACATTGCTCGCTACTAAAGCCACGATATTGGAGAAAGCGCAGTTGCCGTGCTTGTTCTTTACGATCCTGGGGAATGGCTTCACCAAATTTACGTTCGCGCGTGCTTTTGGCTAATGCAAACCAATCATGTTCAGCGAGTATTTCAGTAATTAATTCGGCGTCCACGCCGCGTTGTTTTAATTCTTGTCGAATCGACAATTCGCCTTGACCTTTACGCGCATAGGAACGCACAAAGACCTCAGTAAAACGACGGTCATCTTGCCATTGCTGGCTGCTTAGTTCGTTAATAATCGCTTCGATAATCTCTGGCTCGCCACCCAGTTCTGCTAATTTTTGTCGCAACTCGGCTTGGCTATGTTCACGACGGGTTAGCATAGCCAAGGCCCGACTGCGTAATGCAGTCGGGCTGAGTACGGAGCTAGAATTATTCGCCGACAAGAGCGTCCAATGCCTCTTCTTCCGTTGCCGCAGCGGGTGCAGGAACAGCTAGCAGCCGATTGCGAATTTCCGCTTCAATAACACCGGCAACCGCAGGATTTTCTTCAAAATATTTACAGGCATTGGCTTTGCCTTGGCCAATTTTGTTGCCTTGATACGCATACCAAGCACCGGCTTTTTGGATAATGTTTTGATCAACACCCAAGTCAACTAACTCGCCTAAACGATTAGTGCCTTGGCCGTACATGATTTGGAACAATGCTTCGCGGAACGGCGGCGCCACTTTGTTTTTGACAACTTTGACTTTGGTTTCTGAGCCAACCACTTCATCGCCTTCTTTGACGGCACCGGTACGACGAATATCCAAACGCACAGAAGCGTAAAACTTCAGGGCATTACCGCCAGTCGTTGTTTCTGGGCTACCAAACATCACGCCAATTTTCATCCGGATTTGGTTGATGAATACCACGAGGCAGTTGGAGCGTTTGGCATTACCGGTAATTTTACGCAACGCTTGAGACATTAAGCGTGCTTGTAAACCCATGTGCGAATCGCCCATTTCGCCTTCGATTTCGGCTTTAGGCGTCAAGGCAGCAACGGAGTCAATGACGATGACATCAACTGCACCTGAACGAACCAACATATCAGCGATTTCTAGGGCTTGCTCACCGTTGTCAGGTTGAGTGACCAATAAGTTGTCGGTATCAACACCGAGTTTACGCGCATAAGTAGGGTCAAGGGCGTGTTCGGCGTCGATAAACGCCGCCGTGCCGCCTTGACGCTGACATTCGGCAATCACTTGTAAGGTCAGTGTTGTTTTACCTGAAGATTCAGGGCCGTAAATTTCGACTATACGACCTTTGGGTAAGCCGCCAATACCAAGGGCAATATCTAAGCCTAAAGAGCCAGTGGAAATAGCGCCAATGACTTCAGCCGTATGGTCGCCTAAGCGCATAACAGTGTTTTTACCAAATTGTTTTTCGATTTGGGCTAAAGCGGCACCGAGTGCTTTACGTTTATTGTCATCCATGTTGTTCTCCTAAATTTAGAGTGGGTTTATGTGGTTGGAATGGGCTTATCTTGGCAGGTTAAAAGCTCATTGGCTAGAGGTCAAAAATTGTCGTGCGACGTTAATTGTCGCTATTGTTGATTGCAGGCTTGTGAATGATTATTGCTCTAATTAGTTTTGCAACATAGGCATTCGCTAGGTAGTATTATTTGTCTGAACTCTTCGTTGTTTGTGTAGAACGTTAAATAAGATTAACCTGTCATTCATGGTGTTTATTTGTCTAAACTCAATGAGTGTTGACAATAATTTACTGTCTTTTGGGCGAGATGGTTGTCTAAATAGATGGTTAACAGGGGATGTTTTGCACGTGTCGAAAATTAAAAGAAATACATTTGATGCGCCACGAGCGTACTTTTCTGCCCTGTCAAAAGAGATGAAAAGCTTTTCATTGCTGAATCTTGTGCAGCTACTGTTGCCAGTTCTAGTCCTGTTTTTTGGTTTTGCTGTTAGTTATTGGGCCTGGGAAGGGGCCAAAATGGATGCACGCCAGAAACTGGCGAATGATTTCGAGTTTCGGGTTCGTGAGCTTAGCCAGCTCATTGAGCAACGTATGTTGGCATACGAGCAATTGCTTCGCGGGGTCAATGGCTTGTTCACTGCGACAGGCAATGTTAATCGTGAAGTTTTTCATAACTATATCAATACGCTACGCCTCAGTGAAAATTACCCGCGGTTACTGGGTGTTAACTATAACCTTGTTGTTGCCGATGTCGATAAAAGTAACCATGTTGCTGAGTTGCGCCGACAAGGTTTTACAGAATACACCATCCAGTCGACTGAGCAGCGTGATTTCTATGTGCCCATAGTTTATATGGAACCGTTTCGTCCAGGTAGCGAAGGTATGCTCGGCTATGATGTTTTTGCGGATCCAGTGCGTCGCGCGACACTGGAGCAGGCACGTGATAGTGGCAATGCCACCATTTCTAGTAAAATAGCTCTACTCCAAGATACTCGCCTGCAACAAATCCCGATTGAAATGGCGACACAACAGGCCACTTCAGGTTTTTTGATCTATTTGCCCGTTTATCAGCATGGCATCACACCAACCTCAGAGGCTGAAAGACGCACAAGTATCAAGGGCTGGATCGGTGCATCGTTCCGTCTAAACGATTTAATGGTAGCGTTGCTACAGGAGCAGGTAGCAGATATCAATGTCGAAATTTTTGATGATGGTGACTCGGCTCAGCCGACCTTAATTTATGACTCGGATGATAGCCACAGCAAGCAACAGCGCCACACGCCACGTTTTTATACCACCACACACATTGACATTGCGGGCCATACTTGGCTAATCAAAGCACACTCGTTGCCTGCGTTTGAAGCGCAAGTCAACAGTGATCGACCGCGTTTGGTTGCAGGAGTGGGGGCTGGCGTAACAACAATTCTTTCGTTGCTATTTTGGTTTTTGGTGACGACGCGTATTCGTGCCACGCGTGCAGCGCAAAAAATGAGTGCTGAACTCGAGTATCATGAGCAAAGTGAAAAGGCGTTGCAGGCGAGTGAGCAACGGTTGCATGAAATTATTAATATGATCCCCGTAGGCTTATTTATTAAGGATGCCGATAGTCGTATCACCTTAATGAATCGGGCATGTGAAGAGCAATGGGGAATGTCATTCACTGACTTGGAAGGTACAACGGCAAGTCAGTTTTTTCCCCCTGATCAAATGGAAGTGTTCTTGGCTCGTGATCAAGCAGCTTTTGCTGGCAAAGAACTAATTGACTTTGAAGAAACGGCTTGGAGTGCTTCTCTAGGTGAAAACAGGATCGTTCATACATTTAAAAAGCCAGTTTTTGATAACAAGAATCGATCGCTTTATTTGATTGGCGTAAGTGTAGATATTACGGAACGAAAGCAAAGTGAGTTACATGAGCATTGGCGTAATTATGTGCTTGAACTGCTGGCAAAAGGTGAGCCATTAGCCGTCTTACTTGATGCGGTAGTCAGAGGTGTTGAAACTGAACGGCCTTCGTCGTTATGCACAATTCTATTATTGGATGAAAAAGAGAAGCGTCTGTATGCTGCGGCTACACCAAGTATGCCCGTGTTTTTTAGTCAAGCCATAAACGGTATAGAGATAGGTGCAGGTGTTATTTCCTGTGGTGCTGCCGCCTATCTCAAACAGCGTTTTATTGCAGAAGATATTCAAACAAATCCTTATTGGCTTAACTATCGAGAGGTAGCGGCACAAGCCGAATTAGGCGCTTGCTGGTCTGAACCTATTATTGATGTTGCAGGTAATGTGCTGGGTACGTTCGCTATCTACCATCGTAAGCCCAGTCGGCCGAATCAGGATGATATTCAGCTTATTAAGCATGTGGCTAATTTAGTAGGCATTGCGATTCAGCGTCATCGTAATGAGGAGTCGTTGCAATTAGCATCGATGATTTATCAGAACAGTAGTGAAGCAATGCTGGTTTGTGATGTTGATAATCGCATTGTCGCCGTTAATCCCTCATTCACTCATATTACGGGTTATAACAGTGATGAAGTGATGGGTAAAAATCCACGGATGTTGAGTTCGGGTCGTCACGATAAAACATTTTATCAACTAATGTGGTTGTCTTTATCTACGACAGGGCAATGGCAGGGCGAGGTGTGGAATCGTCGGAAAAATGGTGAGGAGTTTGCCGAGTGGCTGACTATTAATACGATTTCAAATAGCGAGGGAATGCTTCATCGTTATGTTGCTTTGTTTTCTGATATTACCGAGAAAAAACAGTCCGATGAAATCATTTGGCGGCAAGCAAATTTTGATGTTTTAACCCAGTTGCCGAATCGACGCATGTCGCGTGATCGCCTAGAGCATGAAATTAAAAAAGCGCATCGGGCAAATTGTGGTTTGGCTCTGTTATTTATTGATCTGGATCAATTCAAAGAGGTTAACGATACCTTAGGTCATCATGTCGGTGATGCGTTATTGATTGAGGCGGCGCGCCGTATTTGTGCCTGTGTCCGTGACTCCGATACGGTGGCACGTTTAGGTGGTGATGAGTTTACGATTATTTTGGCCGAGCTCACGGAAACAGGCTGTGTCGAGCGTATTGCCCAATCAATTATTCAAGCGTTGGGCCAGTCGTTTACCATTGATGATGAAGTGATTTACGTCTCTGCCAGTATTGGTATTACCCTCTATCCTACTGATGCCACAGATGCAGACAATTTACTCAAAAATGCCGATCAGGCGATGTATGTTGCCAAAAATACAGGGCGCAATCGGTTTAGTTATTTTACCCAGTCGTTACAGATTCTGGCTCAAGCCCGACAAGTCTTGGTTAAGGATTTGCGTTTTGCGTTGATGGCTAATCAATTCTGTCTGTATTTTCAGCCGATTATTGATATGACCAGTCAACGAGTGGTCAAAGTCGAGGCATTAATTCGCTGGCGTCATCCACAACGTGGCATTGTCAGTCCGATTGAGTTTATTACCGCGTCCGAAGAAACAGGTTTGATTAATGCAATTGGTGATTGGGTATTTAAAGAGGCTACGCAATATCTGAAAAAATGGCTGTCGTGGTATCCCGGTGTGCTGCAAATGAGCATCAATGTCTCACCCATACAGTTTTATGCTCATGATTACAGTCTGGATATCTGGCTGGCACATTTACGGGAATTAGGGTTACCGCCGCATAGTGTCGTTATTGAAATAACTGAGGGGATTCTTCTTCAGGCGGATATGGCGATTAGCGAGAAACTAGTCAGGCTGCACGATGCAGGTATTTTGGTGTCGATTGATGACTTTGGCACAGGCTATTCGTCATTATCCTATCTGAAAAAATTTGCGGTTGATTATTTGAAAATTGACCAGTCCTTTGTACGTGATCTGGCGACCGATCCCAACGATTTGGCCTTGTCTGAAGCCATAATTGTCATGGCACATAAATTAGGTCTCAAAGTGGTGGCAGAGGGCATTGAGACCTCAGAGCAATGTGCACTGCTAATGAGTGCAGGTTGTGATTATGGCCAAGGCTATTTGTTTTCCAAACCCATCCCAGCACTGGAGTTTGAGCGTTTATTAAAGAGCTCGATGATCTCACTGGTTGATAGTGAAGAATTGGCCGATTGAGCGGAAATACGGCTAATAGCAGACCACGTTTTCCGCGCTCTGAAGAGATAACAGGCGAAATGCCTGTTTTGTTGAAAAACTAAATCCGCTACTATCTCGCCCCTGAATCTGGACTTGTGCATTGTTATATCCATCACGCCTGAGTCCTAAAAATGCTGGGGCTTTTTATGTCAAATTTCGACGACCACACGCCAATGATGCAGCAGTATCTGCGTCTTAAGGCTGAACATCCTCATGCACTGCTCTTTTATCGTATGGGCGATTTTTATGAGTTATTTTTTGATGATGCCCGTAAAGCTGCTCGGCTATTAGATATTACCTTAACGTATCGTGGCAAAAGTGCAGGAACACCAATCCCTATGGCGGGGGTGCCTTTTCATGCTGTCGAAGGCTATTTGGCGAAGCTAGTCAAACAGGGTGAAGCGGTGGTGATTGTTGAGCAAGTCGGCGATCCTGCAACCAGCAAAGGGCCTGTAGAACGACAAGTCGCGCGTATTCTTACCCCCGGCACGGTCACTGATGAAGCATTATTGGATGCTAAACAAGAAGTGTTGTTGTTAGCGATTCATCTTTACCAACAAGAACTGGGTTTAGCAGTTCTTGATATAAGCAGTGGTCGTTTTAGTGTCTTGGCCTGTGAATTATCCCGTGACGCGTTAGCTGCGGAATTGGCGCGACTTAATCCTGCTGAAATTCTCATCGCCGATGATTCACCGTTATTAGAGTGGCTAGACAGTCGGCCAATCACTAAACGTCAGCCTTGGGAGTTTGTGTTAGCCACGGCAAACCATATTTTGTGTCAGCAATTTCAAGTCAAAGACTTGCAGGGTTTTGGTTGCCAGCAGCTGCCTGCCGCCGTTATTGCCGCAGGTGCGTTATTACATTATGCCCGTGACACCCAACGCAGCGCCTTACCACATTTACAGGGTATTCGTGTTGAACTGGCCTCAGATTTCATCTACTTGGATGCCGCCACACGCCGCAATTTGGAGTTGACGCAAACCTTAGCGGGTGAGTTTCAATACAGCTTGGCGTGGGTATTAGATACCTGTCAAACACCGATGGGTAGCCGTTTGTTGCGGCGCTGGCTGCATCAACCCTTACGTCATAAACCGACGCTATTGAGTCGTCAGCAAAGCATTACTGAGTTGGGACAAGATTATCAGTATGAAGTTTTGCAAAAGCACTTACAGGCAATAGGCGATTGTGAGCGAATTCTGGCACGAGTGGCGTTAAAAACGGCTCGTCCGCGCGATTTGAGTCGTTTACGGGAGGTGTTTGCTGAGTTACCAGCGTTACAAGACAGTATGGCGACATTACAAGCACCCAAATTACGTCAGCTAGCCGATGATATTCGTGACTTTCCTGAGCTACACGACTTATTGCAGCGTGCGATTATTGAGAACCCGCCAGTCGTGATTCGTGATGGCGGTGTTTTGGCTGAAGGCTTTGACGCTGAGCTAGACGAGTTACGCGCCATTAGCACTAATGCTGGTGATTATTTGCTGAAACTAGAGATACAAGAGCGTGAAGCAACAGGGATTCCAACCTTAAAAATAGGCTATAACCGAGTCAGTGGTTATTATATTGAGCTATCACGGGCGCAAGCAGATAACGCGCCAGCGCATTTTATCCGTCGTCAAACGTTAAAAAATGCCGAGCGTTTTATCACCCCAGAATTAAAAGTCTTTGAAGACAAAGCACTATCGGCCGCTTCGCGTGCGTTAGCGCGTGAAAAGTTCTTGTATGAGCAGTTATTGGCTGATTTGCTGCACCATCTATCGCCCTTGCAACAAATGAGTTTGGCCTTGGCTGAGCTAGATGTTTTAGTGGCGTTAACGGATAGAGCGCAGCATCTTAATTGGGTGCAACCCCATTTGATTGATGATATTAGTGTCGATATTAAGCAAGGTCGTCATCCTGTGGTTGAGCAGGTGCTTAATGCCGCGTTTACTCCCAACGATAC
>CANBZV010000102.1 GCA_947373945.1 Moraxellaceae bacterium | reverse complement strand
ATCGCGTCCATTCATCTGAGCCCAACCCGTCAAACCCGGCATCAATTCATGTACGCCGCACTGGGTGCGCAAGGCGATCAAATCCTGCTGATTGAACAGGGCCGGCCTAGGCCCCACAAAACTCATGTCGCCTTTGAGGATGCTCCATAGCTGGGGAAGCTCGTCCAGACTGCTCTTGCGCAAGAAACTGCCAATGGGGGTGAGATAGGCGTCCGGATTACTCAGCAAATGGGTTGCTAGCGCTGGTGTGCCTGTTCGCATACTGCGGAATTTTGGCATTTTAAATATGACGTTATGACGTCCGACGCGGTCAGACCAGTAGAGGATGGGGCCTTTAGAGCTCAGACGCACTGCCAGTGAAACCAGTACCACAGGGATCATTAACAAACTTGCCGCCAGTATCGCCAGCATGAAATCAAACAGCCTCTTCATGTCGTCATCTCCGCAACGGTACGCCGCAAACCTTCTTCAACCGAGATGGGTGGCGTCCAATCCAACACATTCCGGACTTTAGATATATCCACCTGCAAATCACCACACAAACGCTGCACCGCAGCTCCTTTACCCAGCAAGGACGCACCCATGCGCAAGAATACCAGCGGCACGGGCCATAAATGAGCAGACACGCCAGCCGCCCGCGCCAAGCCGCGCACCAGGTCGGTCGTGGACAAGTCATGCCCATCACTCACCAAAAATGTCTGGTTCGCTGCCAATGGGTGCGCGATACAGGTCACGATTAAATCCACCAGATTGTCCAGCCCCACCAAGCTGCGACGATTGTGTGTGAGGGCACCCAGAGGCAAAGGCCAACCCCGCTGCACGGCGCGCATCAGGGCTGAGAAGTTGGCCTTCACGCCTGGGCCATAGACCAAGGGCGGTCGAATGATGACCACCTCTATGCCGGTTTCAGCGGCGATCTGGCGCAAGCCTTGTTCGGCTTCGTATTTGCTCTGGCCGTAGGCGTCTTGTGGATTGGGCGCGTCGGTTTCAGTGAATGGACGTCCGGGTGCGGTGCTTTCGCCGTTGACCTTGATGGAGCTGAGGAACACAAAACGCCGCACCCCGGCTGCGGCGGCTTGGCGGGCCAGGTTCAGGGTGACATCGACATTGGCCGCACGGAATTCGGTCAACGGATCAGCGCTGGTGTCGCGCATGACGTGCACACGGGCGGCAAGGTGGACAACGCAATCTACACCGTAGATATCTGTAGATTCAATGCTGCTCAAAGGCCGAATGGCGCGACGTACATCACATCCAATCTTAATCAGCACGGCGTACACGGCTCGGCCAACAAAACCTGAGGCACCAGTGATCAAAATAGCGTAATCACCTCCACGGGTGTTCATGAGTTACCCGCTTTTTTCATGTCACGCTGTGCTAATTTACTTGAATAAAACTTCGACATTACCTTCACAACAAGCACTTGCGAAAAAAGTTTTGCCACCCGCTCCCTCGCAGCCATGCCCAGGCGGATCCGTAGCTCACGATTTGTCACCATTTTTTGGAGTGCTGCGACAAGATTAATAACGTTGCCCTTCTCATGCAATAGGCCTGTTTCTCCGTCAATCACCACCTCCGTGACTCCATAAATTCGCGAGGCAACCGTGGGCAATGTCATGGATGAAGCCTCAAGAAGGGTCACGTTTAATCCTTCTCTATAGCTGGGTAGACAAAAAATATCACTCGCTGCCATAAAGTGTTCGGGGGTTTGAGTAACGCCTTCTTCACGATGAACTCGCTCAGGAAATTTGATGGCAATCTGATTAACGCACTCTTCAAGCCCCTCTTCATCTGGCCCAACCACCAACAATTGAACCCATGGATTCAAGTCAGCAACTATTTCGAAAGCGGCGCAAAGGTCAGTCACACCTTTGTCGCGCTTGATGCGCCCCAAATACAAAATCACGATTGCCTCATCCGCGATATGAAACTTGCGCCGGATTTTTTTGCGAATTGACTCATTGGGTGCAAATCGCGCGGAGTCGACACCGCAGGTAGAACCGTTACCCAGAACTCTAATTTGATCGTTCCTCACAACACCTTCATCGATCAAAAAATCAGCCTGGCCGAATCCATCTGAAATTAAATCCGTTGCGGCCCAGACCATGACTTTGTCTAACTGCTTCAGTAACCAGCGCCTGAAACCTGTCTTGTTCACCCAAACTTGGCCGGTAAAAGTGTGAACCCGAACTGGAACCCCCGCTACACGTGCAGCAACCATCGCGAGCAGCCCCGCCTTTGGCATGATGGAATGCACGCAATCAAACTTATGCCTACGAAACAACTTGATGAGCGTGAGGAGCGTGAGGAAATCCTGTATCGGTGATATTTCCCGTTCAATATTCAAAGGTTGAAATACCACTCGATCATTAGACAGAGCCACCAACTCCGAGGCGTCACCGCGAGCCAGAAGCGTTATGTCATGGGCCTTGGACAACTCCACCACATGGGGACCCATGAATAACCTCAGGCTGCTCGCAATAGTAGCTACGAAGCAAATTTTCCTTGAATTAAAGTCAGAATGCGACAACGCCAGTCCCTCAGCGACGAGCAAATAGCCAACGCTTCACACACGTGAGCAAAGCTGCCAGTAACCAGCGCGGATCACCACTGCGCACAAAAGAACCCCACTGTGCCCCCGCAACGGAGGCGTAGGCCAGCGCAGATCGCCTGGCCATGCCCCCCGGTATTGCACGATAACCTAGCAGAACCTGAGGTATGTTGGCAAACAGAACGCCAGGAGTGGCCATCAACCGCAGCCAAAGGTCGTAGTCTTCAGCATAGAGCCCACCCAAGTAGCCCCCAGCGTTACCGACAATATCACGCCGGAACATTACCGTTGGGTGACACATCGGGTTCCTCATAAATGCAGACCGCCGAATGGCCGCATCGTCGATCGGCAACTTAACTAGTTCAAACGGAGCATCTTTTGAATCAATTAGGGAAAACCAAGTGCCGCAAACAGCAATTTCAGGGTGCTTTTCCAAGAACTCAAATTGAATTGCCAGTCTATCCGGGTAAGCGATGTCGTCTGCATCCATTCGAGCGATGTATTTCCCGAGGGCATTCTCAATTCCCAAATTCAGAGAATGATTCAGATAAGCGATACTTGTGCCAATCACTCTGATCTGTGAGTACACATCAAAACGATCCACAAGAATATTTAAAGATTTAGTGGCTTCGCCATTCAAAACCAGAATAATTTCTATGCTCTTAAATTCTTGATTTAAAATTGAATCAATCGCTCGATAAAAAAAATCATCGATTCTATTGGTACAAATGACAACAGAAATGACTGGCATTACAAAATATCACCAAAGTAAAAGTTGAATTTTGTTAGACAAGTCATAAAGTCACCCAACTTGACGGCAATAGATCGTTCGTATTCTGATTTGAGGCAAACCATTTTTTTGGACCGACAACTATCTTTTGTTGATTCGCATTAAGCCAGGCCCCCCACCAGCTGAATGAGCTGTTGGCAATAATGTGATGCCTACACAAGCTCATCAAGCGCATATCGTTATAGCTTTCAGTTCCCTGATTATGGTCAACATACTGACTTGGAAAGTCAATATGAAAGTTCTGATGAGCCCAAGTTGGATCATCCGAAAATATAAAGAAATGCGGCTTTTCGACATGCTGTACCACATACTCAATTGCTAACCGATAATACTCTAAAGAGCACAAACCGTGTGTTGCGTTTGTTTTTTGATTGTTTGCATAGTCACCACGTCGCACGTGTAGGCTAATCGCGTTGACTTGTCCAATTTGCTCCGCAAGCTTAGCATTACGCAGACTCATTGAGGGTTTGAATTCAAAGTCAGAACGAATCATGTCTGCCACCTCTTTGAAATACTTATCCGACTGCCAATAGCCGGATAGGTAACTATCCTTCGGCACATCGTTGATTCCCGACCAATAGTCAAAGTGAGGTTCCACGATAAAACCATCTCGACGAAATAATTTCAAACCGGGACGCGCCACAATCCGCCTCACAACAGGTGAGAACTGCCAACCAAGCACGCTACGCACCTGCGCTTCAGTAGCGATTTCTGTAGAACAATCGAAAACCCGTTGAAGCTCAAATCCGTTATGCAGGCCGTAGTCAGAAAAACCCGCGACATCCAGCCGAAAGGGTTGCCCGCGCTCCAGCGACAACGCGCGGCCAGCCGCATATTGGAACATTTGGTTGCCAAGACCGCCAATAATTTTGGTGATAATCATTTTCTTCAATTTGATCTTAAGGATACTGAGAGCAATCTAGTGAGTGCATGATTACGCCAAAGCGTTGCAGCCATGAGTAGACTGGCAACCGTCCCGCCCAGCAGGAGCAATGCCAAATTTTGGTACAGCCCCATCGTTTGCATGGGGGTAACGAGCGCCGCAGCAAAACACGCGCCCATGACAGTCATCCCGAGTGCTAAGCGAGGAACATCGATTGATATAGGCAACAACCGTTGCATCAGAACTATCATTGATCCGCAGGTGACAAGACCCGCAATCACCAGCACGGCGGATAGTCCGGATAGACCCATTTCAAAATGGGCCGCTGCAATTGCTCCCAGCCAAACAACGGCCGCACCAAGCCCATAAGGATAAATCAGCCCCTTGGTTCGACGCATTGCACGAGCGGCATTCGACCATAAATTCGTTGTACAACGCGTAAATTCAATCATTGCACCAAATATCACAAAGGGTGCAGCAACATGATATCGTGTATCGGTAAGAATCTCTAGTAACGCGGCAGCACAGACTGCATTAAAACCAGCCCATATTGCATAAATCGGAGCAAGAACATTCATCAAATCCGACAGTGCCGAACCAGTCTGGGCATCTGATTTTGCATTACTAATACATCGTGCCAAGTAAGGATACAGAAATTGCATTGCAAGACTTTCAATGAGTCCCGACAATTGGGCAGACACCCCCAAACCCACAGCCAAAATCCCAAGTTCTGCCACACCCCAAACACCGCCAACCCAGAAACGGTATCCGGTATTTTGCAGCCACATGAAACCCGTAGCTGCAGCTAAAGGAAGGCAAAAGCTTAGAACTGTGGCCCGATTAAGAAAGTCCGTAAAAGCAATGTGTTGGCTATCAACACTATTTTTTTTAGAATGGCGAAACAACGTTCGCCATGCCCCCAACGCGCCAACTGCCGCGCCAACTGCTTGTCCAAATATCCATGAAATAGCGTGCGAATATTCAGCCACAAGCAAAGTTGAACAAATCAACCCCACTAATGTTGAAACAATCACCCAAATTACACTTTGAACACGAAAACCAAGTACGTTCAGTAACGTAGAAAAAACTGTGCTCAATGTTCCTAAATAAACAATAATTCCAACCGTCACCCCTTCCCCCAATCCGAGAGCAAGATTACTGCCACCCCCACTTGACCTGTAATACGACCACAACACAACTGCAACGGTAATGAATAACGATACTAACCTAATGAACCCGTCAAATTTTGCAAGATGTCCCATCAACGTCCCATCATCCCACCAGGCATGCGCATGTCGAAAGACATGCTGATCCACAGGATTGATCAGGAACAATCCGCAAAAAGTTTGAAACGCCACCAATAAGACCCACTGCCCGTAGTCACTGGGTGCAAGCACGGTCGTCATGATGCGCAGACTCGCTATTGCGATCAAAGCAGTCGCTAGTCGCCCAAACACCACCAAAAAAAAATCTGATCGTAATTCCACTGTAACTCGCAACATTTTCAACTGAGGTTACGCAGGAGACGGCGTCGAAGTAAATATCTGATTGCGAGCTTAAGCGACTTTGGCAAGCATGCGTAAATCCGATAAGGGGTACGTTTCAGACGCTCTCGGTGATAGGCCATTAAAAAGGGTGCCAAAATACTTTCGGCCGATGGTAACTTTACACCAAGAGGCTTAAAGTCTTTAAGTGAGTAAATTCCATATTTTTCAAATAAACGAAACCATACAAACCGCGTATTTGGATCACATAAGAGTTTGGGCGCAACTTTCTGATACAACAGAATGTACTCAAATATCTCTATCGCTGCATTGCTCTTGCATATTTCTGTTACTTGATGCGCCGCATTGGTTGGCGTGATAATAAGAGCCTCTGGCGTATAGGCGAAGCTAGGGCTCTGTTGCAATATACGAATATAAAAATCAATATCAACTAACCACCTCATACTCTGGTCATATTCGATTCCAAGGCCATTTCTGTAGATAGTAGCACTTGGCGCCCCGATCACATTACCAAAAAATAACGTTTCAGGCATGCGATATATTTGTTTTAATTGATCTTCGCTCAGCCGATGGATACGATTTTCTCTGCCAATAACATCTTCAACACGGCTTGCACAAAAAGCAAAATTCGCCTCCGGATGCTCATCTAATAAACGTACAAAAGCACTCAGTACTCCAGAATGATCAAGTCTGTCATCGTGGTGCAATAACTTGATGTAATCACCTTTTGCGCGACGAACCGCTTCATTCCAATTCTCAGGCGAGCCGAGTGGAACTGGGTTACGGTGGTAATGCAATCTACCGTCAAAATCAAACGACTCTACCAACTCTTTTACAGCGTCATCAGGTGAGTCGTCGGAGACGATTAGCTCGTAATCATTGAAGTCCTGCGCCTTGACAGAGCTTAATGTTTCCCTCAGGAAGTCAATCTGACAGTATGTTGGAATGCAAATTGAAAGACGCGGCATTTTCAACGCCCTCTCCAACGGTGAACTATCCGCTTTACTGCTGGCCAGGCCACGATCGCGTCAATCAAGATACCTAGGGCAGATACCCCTTTGCTCTCAATTACCGGCGCATGGCTTGGTGTTCGTGTAAGCACAAAAAGATATTGGTAAGCACGGGCATCAGGTTTGTTTGCCAACATCCATATTTTGAGTGGCGATGCTGTTAGATATTTACGCGCGAACTCTACCCGATAGAAGCTACGTTCAAGAAATAAAATTCGCTCGGACGAAAGATGCAGTATGTCGAAAAGTCTCTGCGCAGTGGCAAAGGTGAAGAACCGCAAGTGAGTCCGCTCTAGTAGTCCAGAGTCGACATAGTCGAAAAACCCATTCATCAAGGCCAGCCTTACTCCGCCGAAAGCAATGTTTGGTATTGATATGATCAACCGAGTTGACTCTGGGATACTTCCTAGCAGTTCTGTTAAGAAGACTAAAGGGTCTTGGATGTGTTCTATAACATCCGCCAACACGACGTAATCGTAAGAAGACTCTTTAATAGCTTGTAAATTATCCTGCGCATATCCAGTATATATTGTTCGGTAAAATGGCTTAGCCAATTTGGCTGCAAAGGCATTTGGTTCAATGCCATCTATGGTCACATGTTTTCCGGCGTGCATAAGTACACGGCCTAAAACCCCGCTACCAGCGCCAATATCAAGTACTGTTGCCGCCTCAGGTAACATCTTGGCAATTTGGCAAAGTGGTTGGGCGTCATCATTCAAGATGCCATCAACTACTGCATCATCAATTGAATAGTTGTGTTCTGGGCGTATAAACATGAGGCTATTATATTTGCGTTATATCTACGAAATGCTGTCTCACTTCTTAATTCATACAGTAAGCCCTACTCAAAAAAAGAGTTGCTAAACGGGGGGTCTTAATGAGGTGCGTAGTTGATCGCTCGATCCTGATCAGGGGTCAAGAATATGCTGGTATTGTCAGCATAAAATCTGAATACGCTTTTGTCAGGCCTTCATCTAGTCCGACCTTCGCAAGCCACCCCAAACCATTCAGACGCTGGCTGTCCATCCACTTACGTGGCGTCCCATCTGGCTTGGTGGCATCAAAGACGATCTGCCCCTCAAAGCCAACCACTTTGCCCACGGCATGCGCCAGCTCTGTAATGGTGACATCGCTTCCGAACCCCACGTTAATGAGGCTTTGCATGGGCTGGGTGTGTGCGCCGTAGGTGGCAACGTCCAGATTCATCACAAACACGCTGGCTGCTGCCATGTCGTCCACGTACAAAAACTCGCGTCGGGGCGTGCCGCTGCCCCAGATGGTGACGCTCGGCAACCGCTTGACCTTGGCTTCATGAAAGCGGCGAATCAGCGCCGGGATGACGTGGCTGTTTTCAGGGTGGTAGTTGTCGCCCGGGCCGTACAGATTGGTGGGCATGACGCTGCGGTAGTCGCGCCCGTACTGTCGGTTGTAGCTTTCACAGAGTTTGATACCGGCAATCTTGGCGATGGCATAGGGTTCGTTGGTCGGCTCCAGCGGGCCGGTGAGCAAGGCGTCTTCCGCCATGGGCTGGGGTGCCAACTTGGGGTAAATGCAGCTAGACCCCAAAAACAGCAGCTTTTGCACGCCTTGCGTGTGCGCCGCGTGGATCACGTTGGCCTGCACCATCAGGTTTTGGTAGATGAACTCGGCCGGGTAAGTGTTGTTGGCGTGTATGCCCCCCACTTTGGCGGCCGCCAGGTAAACTTGGTTGGGTTTTTCTTGTGCGAAAAAATCATTCACGGCTCGTTGGTTGGTTAGATCCAGCTCGGCATGGGTTCGACCGACGATTCGATCCGAACTGTGCCCCTGGGCCAATAGCGTTCGCACAATGGCCGACCCCACCATGCCACGATGGCCAGCAACGTAGATTTTTTCTGCTGAGTTTGCTGCGTGAATCATGTCTGTCCTTAGTTAAATGGGTTCTCATAAACAAGCTTGTCGATAAAAACGCCACTGTTCATATCTTCAAACCACCGAAAGTCGGCTCCAAAAGGAGGAACGGTTGCCATGTTCAGCCTCGCCCATAACTATCTTCAAACCGCACAATGTCATCTTCCCCCAGATAGCTACCCGACTGCACTTCGATGAGTTCGAGCGGCATCTTGCCGGGATTGGAGAGACGGTGGATTTGCCCCAAGGGAATGAAGGTGCTCTGATTCTCAGCCAGCAATGTTACTTTGTCGCCATTGGTCACTTCGGCCGTTCCGCTGACCACCACCCAGTGCTCAGCGCGGTGGTGGTGCATTTGCAAAGACAGCGTTGCGCCTGGTTTGACGGTGATGCGCTTGACTTGGTGGCGCGTACCCACGTCCACACTGTCATACCAGCCCCAGGGGCGGGCGACGAGCCGGTGCTGCACGGCCTGTGCGGCATCCAGCGTCTCCAGACGAGCCACCACTTCTTTGACAGCTTCGGCGTGCGCGGCATCCACCACCAAAAG
>CANBZV010000101.1 GCA_947373945.1 Moraxellaceae bacterium | reverse complement strand
GCATTTCCTAATCGCGCGGAATCCATTTATGACACGTTTGGGGTCGGTCACTCTTCCACCTCTATTTCCGCTGCCCTCGGCATGAGTCTGGCGGCACGTCAGCAAAACTCAGGTCGTAAAGTGGTTGCGGTGATTGGTGATGGCGCGATGACCGCAGGTATGGCGTTTGAAGCATTAAATGATGCCGCTCATAACAAAGCCGATATGTTGGTGGTATTAAATGACAATCAAATGTCGATTTCCAATAATGTCGGTGGTTTATCGAATTATTTAGCGCGCATTTGGGCGAGCAAAAACTATATCTCGCTGCGTGAAGGCGGCAAAAAAGTGTTGGCGACGATGCCAGCGGCATGGAACTTTGCCCGTCGCACCGAAGAAAGTATGAAACATCTTACTGCGTCTACTGGCACTTTATTTGAAGCCATCGGTTTTAATACCATTGGCCCGATTGACGGCCATGACGTCATTGAATTAGTTGAGGTGCTACGTAGTCTGCGCACCGCACCTGGGCCACAATTACTGCATATTTACACCACTAAAGGCAAAGGTTTTGCCCCCGCCGAAGCCGACCCCATTGGCTATCATGCCATTACTAAAATCGCCCCAGCCACTGAGCGCGGTCTAGTGCCAGTAGTAAAAAAACTGAAATACTCTGACGTTTTTGGTCAATGGCTATGTGATATGGCAAGTGCGGATCAACGTTTGGTTGGCATTACCCCAGCAATGTGTGAAGGCTCAGGTATGGTGAAGTTCGCCCAGCAATTTCCCGAGCGTTATCATGATGTTGCCATTGCCGAACAACACGCGGTGACACTGGCTGCGGGTATGGCGTGTGAAGGTTTAAAACCGGTTGTCGCGATTTATTCGACGTTTTTGCAACGCGGTTATGACCAACTGGTACATGATGTCGCATTACAGAATTTAGATGTCACTTTTGGTATCGACCGTGCCGGTTTAGTGGGTGAAGATGGGCCAACGCATGCGGGCGCCTATGATTATGCCTACATGCGCACCATTCCCAATATCGTTATTTTTGCCCCTAGCGACGAAAACGAATGTCGGCAAATGCTTTATAGCGCCTATCAGCATCAAGGCTGTGCCGCCGTACGTTATCCACGCGGCACCGGCACCGGCGTGGCCATTCAGCAACAGATGACCGCCCTAGCCATTGGCAAAGGTGAAATCAAACGTCAAGGTCAAAAAGTGGCTATTTTGGCCTTTGGCAGCATGGTTGCACCCAGCTTAATTGCCGCCGAAAATCTCAATGCTACGGTCGCCAATATGCGTTTTGTCAAACCACTCGATGGCGCGTTAATTCAACAACTGGCCGCCGAACACGATTTATTGGTCACCGTTGAAGAGCACGCCATTATGGGTGGTGCCGGTAGCGCCGTGAATGAGTTTTTGGCACAGCACAACCTCTGCAAAGCTGTATTAAATTTGGGCATTGCCGATGCTTTTATAGAGCATGCGGCACACAGTGAGATGTTAACTGCTTGTGGTTTAGATGCCCAAGGCATAGAAAACGCCATCAAACAACGCCTAGCGCAGCGCTAAACACACGAAAAGTGGGCAAAGTATTGACCTTTGCCCTTATTTTTTGTGACACAACCCGCAAAAAAGTGTTAATAAGCCAAAATCCCGCCATTACGGTGTAGTTCTTGCATTAGTCCTCTTGGAACATAAGCCACTTATGTTTCGTTTCCGATGTCTCACGGCTTGATAGCCGTCTAGTCTGGCCACACTCCACTGCTAAGCTATCAACCGCGAGACGAGCCATTGAGGAGTTACTGCCATGCGATCCCGATTATTATCCAAAGGGTTGATTTTGTTGTTTATCTGCAGCTTGTGTGTACCTGCATGGGCTAAATTATCTGATGCTGAAGCCGTCAATATGTCGGGCTTACAGCGTATGTTGAGCCAACGGATTGCCAAAAGTTACCTGATGATAGGTCAACAAGTCAGTGTGCAGGACGCTCGTCTACAACGTGAAAAAAGTGTCGCTTTGTTTGAAAGCAACCTGAGCGCGCTAAAAGAATATGCGCCTACCCCCGACATCAGCGCCGGACTGACGAAAGTCGAAGGCGTTTGGTCGGGCTATAAAAAGCGCGTACTGACTCAACCGTCGAAAGCGGAAGCATTGACGGTGATTCGCCAAAGTGACGAAGTGCTGGCGCTGAGTGAAAAAGTCGTCAAGATGATTCAAGACTACAGCAAAGTCTCTAGTGCCCGCTTGGTCAATATTTCAGGTCGGCAACGGATGCTCAGTCAACGCATTGGCAAGTTGTACCTCACCAAAAGCTGGGGTTTGAACTACGATGGCTTGAATAATGACTTGCAAGTCGCGATTAGCGAATATGAAACGACACTGCAAGAACTCAGTGGTAGCGATCTAAACACGGCTGAAATCAAAGACGGCTTGGCGCAAGTCAAACGCATCTGGAACTTCTCCAAGGCCGGTTTTGCACTCTCTAGCGAAGATTTATTTGTGCCTACTGCCATTTGCAATACCACCGAAAACTTGCTCAAGCACATGCAAACCATTACTAAATTATACGAACAACAAATGCAGCTTGCTGATAATAATAAAAATTTAGCTAGTCATAAGTCTTAGTATCTTTAACCTCTCCTGTCATGGGAGAGGTTTTTTAATCAAACTCTTTACGCACCCACCACAACGGTATGACAATCGCGAGAAACACTGCACCGTTTAGCACTGCATGTATCCACAAGCCATAAACGGCTGAAAACACACTGTCATAGACCGCCCACACAACACTGGCTGCCATCATCAGCCACCAACCACTTTTGCTGCGCAGCATAAAAGACTGGGTGACAACCGCCCAAAACAACACACCCCAACTCGCGACTGTCGGGCCAAAAATGCCAATCAAAAAACGCATTAGCGCGATATTTTCGTGTTCGTTGACAGCAAATACTCGCGCCATTAGCCGAAAATACGGTAAAGCCATGTCAAACTGCACCATTACTGGCAATAACAACCCCAAGACGATATGACCCACAGCAATTAACTGTAGCCAACGCTTCACGTGCTGCATAACGATTACTCGGACAAAAAACGGGACGTCAACTCTGAGTTAGGCATGAGGCAGACATTGTGGAGCGGGTGAAGGGAATCGAACCCTCGCCGAAAGCTTGGGAAGCTCCCGTTCTACCATTAAACTACACCCGCTGAATGAGTGCCTATGATAACGCATCATAAGCACTCTTGTTTAGCGCGGTGCTATTTAATCTTCATTTTCAGCAGGGAGCATGTCATTGGATTGCTGATCACGGCGATATTCACTCACCGCTCGTTGTACCGAACGGCGACAAATTTTTAATTTGCGGGCAATTTCTATATCCCGCCAGCCGAGTGCTTTTAAGGCTAGAATCCGTTCTTTAAATACTTTACGCTCTTTACGCTGAGGTTCCATTTGGCGTTGATTACTATCGAGCACTGCAACTTGTGCCTGCATAACTATTCGTTCCTCATCATCCTAAATCTATGCTGTAACAGACTTATCACTTAAGTCCAGTTCCCATATTGACGATAAAGAACAATTCACGACGCTGACAATATGACAAAAAATTATTTTTGCTTAGACAAACGATTATCTATGCTTCAACCGCAAATAGAGACAATCGTTTCAGTCATGGCATAACTATTGCTACTAATCTTGAAGTCATCCTGACATACGGTGTTGTTATCGTGGGTTATTGCTGTACAACTAACTGTTGTGGCGCAATAAGCAGGCCATTATTCTTTATTCGCGGCGTTTATCTACAGGGAGACTTTTGGTGTCTATTCATGTTGCCCTTAATCATGTGACTCATTATCGCTATGATCGCCCTATTAACTTAGGGCCACAAACTATTCGCTTACGCCCTGCACCACATTGTCGCACGCGAATTTTGTCGTACTCGTTAACCATTTCGCCGAAGCAACATTTTGTAAATTGGCAACAAGACCCTCAAGCTAACTACTTGGCGCGCTTAGTATTTCCCGAAAAAACCACGGAATTTCGCGTTGAAGTCGATTTGGTCGCCGAGATGTCGGTACTCAACCCTTTTGATTTCTTTTTGGAGCCATATGCCGAAAAGTTTCCGTTTGTTTATGACAAAAGCCTGAACCAAGAGCTAGCGCCCTATTTGGTTAAACTGCCCGTTACCCCTGAATTCAAGCAATATATCGCCAGTATTGACCTCAAACCGGTAGTCACTAATGACTTTTTAGTCGCGATCAATACCAAACTTTGCAACGATATTAGTTATCTGATTCGGATGGAGGCAGGCGTACAAACACCGGAAGAAACGCTGGAAAAACGCTCAGGTTCTTGTCGTGATTCGGCATGGTTATTGGTACAGCTATGTCGGCATTTAGGCATCGCCGCACGTTTTGTCTCTGGCTATCTGATTCAGCTAACGGCGGATGTTAAGTCGCTAGATGGCCCGTCAGGCACCGAAGTTGACTTCACCGATTTACACGCGTGGTGTGAAGTCTATTTACCTGGTGCGGGCTGGATCGGCCTTGATCCTACCTCGGGCTTATTAGCGGGCGAAGGCCATATTCCGTTAGCGTGTAGCCCCGAACCGTCGTCGGCTGCCCCAATTACTGGCTTACTCGAAGAGTGTGAATGTCAATTTGAACATCACATGAGTGTCGAGCGCATCTGGGAAGCGCCACGGGTGACAAAACCCTATAGTGATGCCCAATGGACAGCGATTGAACAACTCGGTCATTTGGTTGATGCTGACCTTAAGGCCATGGATGTGCGGCTAACGATGGGCGGGGAACCCACCTTTGTTGCCGTCGATGACCCTGATGGCGCCGAATGGAATATTGATGCCCTCGGCCCCACTAAACGCCTACGCGCCGTAGAAATCTTTAACCGCTTACGTGACCAATATGCGCCCCAAGGTCTGTGTCATTTTGGCCAAGGCAAATGGTATCCGGGCGAACAATTGCCACGCTGGTCGTTGAACTGTTTTTGGCGTAAAGATGGCGAACCGATTTGGCTAGACCCGAGTTTATACGCCGATGAAAAAAAGCAGTATGGTGCTGATGCTGCGCTAGCCGTCACTTTTCTACAGCAAGTGGCAGCGCGTATTTCTGTCGATGATTCGCATATCTTTCCGGCGTTTGAAGATATGTTTTACTACTTGTGGCGCGAGCGTAAGCTACCCAGCAATGTTGACCCCTATAACTCGCGTTTAGATGATGAACTGGAGCGCGCACGACTGACCAAAGTTTTTAGTGCGGGCCTGAAGCATATTGTTGGCTATGTCATGCCACTGAGCCGTCATAGCAAAGAAAACCGCTGGCAAACAGGGTCATGGTTTTTGCGCTCGGAACACTGTTATTTGCATCCAGGTGATTCGGCAATGGGTTATCGCTTGCCTTTGGACTCACAACCTTGGGTCAGCAAAGCCGATTTCCCCTATATCAACCCGCCTGATCCTAGTGCCTCGTTTCCGGCGCTCAAGGCGCATACGGCGCTGAGCCAACAATCACCTACAAGCAAAGCCGCCCCTAAAGCGGCGAGCAAACCGGCAATCAATCAATCGGCGAGTGAAGTCACGCGTACTGCGTTATCTGCCGAGCCTCGTGACGGCAAATTGTATTTGTTTATGCCGCCGCTAGTGGCGCTGGACGATTATTTAGAGCTGGTGGCCGCCATTGAAGCCACTGCCGCCGCGCTGAATCAACCAGTGATTCTGGAAGGTTACGAACCGCCCTCTGACCCACGCTTGTCGCAATTTCGCGTCACGCCCGACCCTGGTGTCATTGAAATCAATATTCATCCGTCGAGTTCATGGGATGAATTAGTCGCGCGCACCACGCACCTTTATGAGGCAGCCCATTTGTCACGCCTGACCAGCGAAAAGTTCATGACCGATGGCCGTCATACCGGCACTGGTGGTGGCAATCACGTGGTGATGGGCGGTGCGACCGTCAACGACTCGCCGTTTTTACGCCGCCCCGACGTGTTACGCAGCTTGGTTTCCTATTGGCATAATCATCCGTCGTTGTCGTATTTGTTTTCTGGTTTATTTATTGGCCCGACCTCACAAGCACCCCGTATTGATGAAGCTCGTAATGATGCCCTGTATGAGCTGGAAATCGCGTTTAAACAATTTCCAGCGCAAGGCGAATCGTCTGCGCCGTGGTTGATAGATCGACTATTGCGTCATTTGTTGACCGATGTTACCGGTAATACCCATCGCTCCGAGTTCTGTATTGATAAGCTGTATTCGCCTGATAGCAGCACCGGACGCTTGGGCTTATTGGAGCTGCGCGCTTTTGAAATGCCACCACACGCGCAAATGAGCTTGGCACAACAACTGGTGATTCGCGCCTTAATTGCTCGCTTCTGGAAAACACCCTATAGCCCAGAGCGCCTAACCCGTTGGGGCACTGAGCTGCATGACCGTTTTATGCTGCCTTATTTCGTTGAACAAGACTTTAACGATGTGATCAGCGAGCTACAGGACGCGGGTTACCCGATACAATCGGATTGGTTTGCTGCGCATTTCTCCTTCCGTTTTCCTAAGCATGGCGATTATGCCGTCAAAGGCATTGAGCTAGAGGTACGTCACGCCCTTGAGCCGTGGCATGTTTTGGGTGAAGAAGGTTCGGCTGCGGGCACGGTGCGTTTTGTTGATTCGTCGGTCGAACGCTTGCAAGTCAAAGTCACCGGTTTGGCACCAGAACGTTATGTGCTGACCTGTAATGGCGAAACCGTGCCGCTACGACCCACGGGCAATGTCGGTGAGTTTGTTGCAGGTATCCGTTATCGGGCTTGGCAACCGCCCTCATGCTTGCATCCCACGATCGGCATACACTCGCCATTGACCTTTGATTTGGTCGATACGTGGATGAGTCGTTCGTTAGGCGGCTGTCAGTACCACGTCGTTCATGCTGGTGGCCGTAGTTATGACACCTTCCCCATCAACTCGTATGAGGCCGAAAGTCGCCGCTTGGCGCGTTTTGTGCGCATGGGCCATAGCCCCAATAAGGTGCAAGTTAAACCATTGTCACCTAACCCCGACCATCCTTTCATGCTAGACTTACGACGAAAATAATGTGCTGCTTTAGCTGACGTTTAACCCTTTCCCTTCCGGGGAAGGGTTTAATCCTGACCGAAAAAGAATAGCCATTGACCATTTTCCTTACTTTCCCACAGTCTAAAGCTTTAAAAACACATGCCTAAGTTGTTTGATTCCTACATGGTTGACCCTAGCCGCTATAACGAGATTTTTGCGGCCGATGGTTCTATTCATCCCCATTGGCAACAGTTTGCCCAAAGCTTAGCGGGCATGACGACGGCACAAATGCAACAACGCGCCGATTTAGTTGCGCAACAAATTTATGAAAATGGCGTCACGTACAATGTTTACGCTGACCCCAAAGGCACTAATCGTCCGTGGCGCTTAGGCCCTACGCCCAACTTAATCCCTGCTGACGACTGGCAAATTTTGGCTGATGGTATTGCCCAACGCGCCACCCTGCTCAATGCCATGCTCGGTGATATTTATGGCGAACAACAACTGATTAGTCAGGGTTTACTGCCTGCTGAGTTAATCTACGGCCATCCTAATTTTTTACGCGCCTGTCAGGGTATTAAACCAGCCAAAAACACCTACCTGCATGTTTATGCCGCCGATGTCGCGCGCGATGCGCAAGGCAACTGGTGGGTCATGGCTGATCGCACCCAAACGCCATCCGGCGCGGGTTATGCGCTCGAAAACCGCCAAATTATTGCCCGTGCCTTTCCTGAATTATATCGCCAACTAAAAGTACAGTCGCTGACCGAGTATTTTCTCACCCTGCGACAAACATTGACTCGACTTGCGCCCAGTGGCGCAGGCGAACCGGTATTGATGGTGCTGTTAACACCAGGCCGCTTTAACGAAACCTATTTTGAGCACGTTTATCTCGCACGCCATTTAGGTATTCCTCTAGTTGAAGGCTCTGACCTCACCGTTCGCAGCGGCGTCGTCTATTTGAAAACCTTAAATGGTTTAAAACGTGTTCATGCCATTTTACGGCGCTTGGATGATGATTATTGTGACCCCTTAGAACTGCGTAGCGATTCTGCGTTGGGTATTGCTGGCTTACTGGAAGCGGTGCGCGCTGGCAATGTATTGGTGGCTAATGCCCTCGGTTCAGGTGTTGTTGAATCAGCGGGCTTACTGGGGTTTTTACCTAAAATCTGCCGTCATTTATTACATGAAGAGTTAAAACTGCCCTCCGTCGCGACATGGTGGTGTGGAGAAGAACCAGTCCTGCAAGAAGCACTGACACAGCTCGACAAACTGGTGATCAAACCGACGTTTCCAACACAACGCTTTGAACCGGTATTTGCCAAAACCTTGGATGCCGCTGCGTTGGCGGCGATGCGTAATCGCCTACAGCGCCGCCCGTATACCTATGTCGCCCAAGAGCGTGTTGCCTTAGCGCAATCGCCAGTGTGGCAAGCTGCGACAGGACAGTTTACCGCTCAAGCAACCAGTATGCGCGTCTATGCCGTCGCCACAGAACAAGGCTATTTGGTGATGCCCGGTGGTTTGACGCGGGTCGCGAGTGACAACACTGCCGATGTCGTATCCATGCAGCGCGGTGGTATTAGTAAAGACACGTGGGTCTGTTTTGGCAGCAATGCCCGTGTCGAAAAACCGCGCAGCCGTATTATTGGCGTCCGTGATTTATTGCGTCAAGACCCGTATTTGCCTTCTCGCGTCGCCGAAAATATGTTTTGGCTCGGACGTTACTCCGAACGTTGTGACAACTACGCGCGTTTGTTGCGCTCGGCGTTGTCACGGCATATCGAACTGGCGGGCGACAGTGATTTAAGCCTGCAAATTGCACTCGATAGCTGCGAGTTTTTAGAAATACTTCCCGACAGTGCAGATATCAGCGAACAACTCTTGGCGGGCATTTGCGACCATGATTGTCATAGTAGCTTAGTGAGTAATTTACGCAGTTTAATTTGGTCTGCCGCACAGGTGCGTGGCCGTTTATCGCAAGAAAACTGGAGCGCGATTGTCGAACTGCAACAAGAAGCCGATGACCTGCAACCAGAGACACTCGAACTGGGCAAAGCGTTATCCTTTGTTGATCGCTTGTTGATGACATTATCATCGTTGGCGGGCTTTGCGATGGATGATATGACCCAAGACAATAGCTGGCGTTTTTTGATGATGGGACGGCGCTTAGAGCGTTTACAGTTCCTTGCTGATATGAT
>CANBZV010000100.1 GCA_947373945.1 Moraxellaceae bacterium | reverse complement strand
GTTTATCAAAAAGCGTTAATCTCAGTGTAATGTGTAAGTCCAGTATCATTAAGTAACGACAATACCGTCTAATTTGGCAACGGTTAGTAAGTCTTTATCACCACGACCAGACAAATTAACAATAATAATTTGATCTTTCGCCATCGTTGGTGCGAGTTTATGGGCATAGGCCACTGCATGGCTAGACTCTAGAGCCGGGATAATACCTTCAGTTTTGGTAATATGGCGAAATCCTGTCAGCGCTTCGTCATCGGTAATAGCGACATAATTTACCCGACCAATATCTTTTAACCAGCTATGTTCTGGGCCAACACCTGGATAATCCAACCCTGCGGAAATAGAGTGCGTTTCAATTATCTGGCCATTGGGATCGGTCATTAAATATGTGCGATTACCATGTAGCACGCCTATTTTGCCCGCACTTAACGGGGCTGAATGTCGTCCGGTATCAACGCCATCACCAGCCGCTTCAACACCATACATAGCAACCGTTTCATCTTCGAGAAACGGATGAAACAACCCTATCGCGTTTGAACCACCACCGACACAAGCCACTAAGGCATCAGGCAAACGACCCGTTTGCGCTAAACATTGCTGGCGGGCTTCACGACCAATAATACATTGAAAATCACGTACCAACATCGGATAAGGATGCGGACCAGCAACGGTGCCAATAATATAATAGGTGTTATCAACATTAGTGACCCAGTCACGCATCGCTTCATTCATAGCGTCTTTGAGTGTTTTAGAACCTGATGTCACAGGCACTACCGTAGCACCTAACAACTTCATGCGGTAAACATTCATGGCTTGGCGCTTTACATCTTCAGCGCCCATATAGACCACACATTCCATACCCAATCGAGCGGCGATCGTTGCCGTGGCAACGCCATGCTGACCAGCCCCTGTTTCGGCAATAATACGGGTTTTACCTGAATGCTTGGCTAATAAGGCCTGACCAATAGTGTTATTTACTTTATGGGCACCTGTGTGATTCAAGTCTTCGCGCTTCAAATAAATCTGAGCACCACCTAATTCACGACTCCAACGCTCAGCATGATACAACGGCGATGGACGGCCAACATAATGAGCTAAATCACGATCGAACTCGGCACGAAACTCAGGATCACCTTTTAAACCGTTATAGAGATTTTCTAAATCCAGCAACGCACTCATCAATGTTTCGGAGACAAATCGACCACCATGCACACCAAAATGGCCGCGTGCATCAGGAAAGTCGCTAAAATTAATCGCAGTCATGCTGCATTTACTCCCGCCATAAAAGCTTGTAGAAGCGTAAATTGTTTAATGCCCTTGCTGGCTTCAACACCACCACTGACATCTACTGCATAAGGTTTAGTGAGATGAATTGCTTCAGTAACATTCTCGGGTGTTAGCCCGCCTGCCAAGATTAAAGGCTTGTCACTTTTTGGCCATTGCCGCCAGTCAAACATTTCACCTGTCCCCCCCTTTAGTTGAGGATGCCACGCATCTAACAAAATACCACTCGCATCGGGGTATTGTGCTATCTGGGCCTGAATATCACTATTAGGCTGTATTCTCAGGGCTTTGAGCCACGGCTTACCAAATTGACGACAATACGCAGCGCTTTCATCACCATGAAACTGTAGGAGACTGAGTGGCACAGCGTCTAATACCTTATGGACAAAGTCTGGCTCAGCATCTACAAATAAACCAACGGAAGATACCAAAGGAGGCAATCCCAAAACAATCTGCTGTGCCTGACTAATACTGACAGCCCTCGGGCTAGGCGCATAAAACACCAAGCCAATGGCATCCGCGCCTAAACTGACCGCGTCCAAGGCATCGGCCAAACGAGTTATGCCACAAATTTTAACGCGTGTACGATAAGACAAAGCTATATCTACTTGAATAGTTATCAGAACAGGTGATTGTAACAAAGCAAACGACGATTGCTAGAGACAATTTCAACCTACGATGGTAACGGCAGCCACAACGGGCCTATAGCCTCTTTGGGCAAGTTAAACTCAGGAGGATACAAGGCATCCGCAAAATACAAACCACTCCCAGACGCGGTGACACCACCCTGTGTACGATCTTTGGCGGCTAAAATATCCTGTACCCACTCTGGCTCGGCCTTACCTTCACCTATCGCCATCAATACACCCGCAATATTGCGCACCATATGATGCAAAAAACCATCAGCTTGTATATCCAACACTATTAATGAACCAGATTGGTACAGCTTAAGAAAATGCACATGGCGTACAGGGTTACGCGCTTGACAACCAACTGCGCGAAACGAGTGGAAATCATGGACACCCACCAAATATTGCGCGGCCTTTTTCATGCGCTCCAAATTCAGCGGATGATAGTGCCACGTCACTTTGCCCGCTAACAAACTGGAACGCTGAGCACTATTAAAAATAACATAACGATATCGGCGCGCTACAGCTTTAAAGCGGGCATGAAAATCATCACTGACAGGATGTAACCAGCGCAAAGCAATATCAAAAGGCAGTAAGGTATTTGTACCCAACAGCCAGTTTTTATGACCACGTATTGCCGTGGTATCAAAATGAGCGACCATTCCCGACGCATGAACGCCAGCATCTGTTCGACCCGCCGCATGAACTTGAATTGGATGATTGGCGATGCGGCTAAGAGCTGTTTCCAGCGTTAACTGTACACTCGGCACTCCCTCCTGTTGGGTTTGCCAGCCCCGATAATTTGAACCATCATAATCTATCCCTATCGCAAAACGCATCTTGAACTCACTTACAGAATAGACAAAATAAAAAGCCGCTTTTTTACGGCGGCTTTTTAGCGTGGTCAAGCTATTTTAACCAATACGCATTAACATACCTTGCGCTTCATTCTTTTGATCGCCATTACCTTCGGCAACAACTTCATCCAGTAAGTCGCGAGCTCCAGTCCGATCCCCCATTTCGATATAGGCGCGAGCCAAATCCAAACGGGTGGTGTTTTCATCGGTGGTCGCCAAGAATGAAAACTCTTTATCCAAATCAGCTAAGACATCATCTGAAGCAATACTGACATCAAAATCCAAGTCCAGATCATCAAGCGCCTCGGAAGACTGTTGTGATAAATCTTGATCGAATGCTGCCGCAGCCTCTCTCAAGTCAACCGTATCAATCGCAGGTGCTTTGACATCGTCCAAATTAAAATCGGATTTGGCGACAGTTTCATCAACCGAAAAATCAACGTCTAACGACTCTAAACCCGTTTCCGTTGCATGCTTAAGCTCAAGAGAAGCCTCGTCATGACCTAACTCAAACTCTTCTAATTCAAACCCTTCAGTTAAATTAAGCTCCGGCTCTTCGGTAGCTTCTTCTTTAAAGTCTGCTAATGCTTGATCAAAACTAAAAGAGGGCTCGACCTTAACTTCTTCAACCTTTTCAACAACAGCAGGAGCTTCATCTAGCTTATGTTCGGCCAGGAAGTCGTCCAAGCTATCCAGTGATAAACCTGAATCGAACATCGCCGCTTTTGATGGCTCTTCAGTCTCTACAACAGCGGGAGTCTCTTCAAAATGGAAATCCAAGCCACTATCGTCAATCACTACTTCAGGGGCTGCCTCTTTGGCAAAAGAGAAACCTGCATCTAAATCCAATGAAGATTCAATTTCTTGAACGGCTGGTTCGTCAAAAACAGGATCGGGGCGAATTTCAATATCCAGCGCCTTCATGTTCGGCTGAGAGAGACTCATCGCAAAGTCTTTTTCTAAATCTTCCAGACTTTGAATATCAGCTGAGACTGGTTCTACTGGCGTTGGCGCTACACGTTCGAAAACGATAGCATCATCTTTAGATGCTACTTTTGGTGCTGGCGGCAATAACGCTTTTAATTTATCGGCCTCAAGATTAGCATCAATCTCACCCAACAACTCTAACTTGGCCAATTGCTCTTCAAAGCTTTGACGATCTTTTTGCTTAGCAAAAATTTCCAATAGCTTTAAATGAATATCAGAGCGATCAGGCGTTTGAATTAAAGCTTTGGTCAACAAACCCACTGCTTGAGGAAAACGCTCCATCTCCAAATATTGTTGTGCTTCTTCTAAAGGATCCATTGCTTTTTTGGGCTCAGCCATTTTTGGCGTAGCGGCTGGCTTGGGAACGGCTTTAGTTTCTTGCTTTTCAACAGGCTTGGTTTCGGCTTTAGTTTTTGCGGTAGGTTGCTGAGGTTGTGGCGTCGCTGCTGGTTTAGCTTGACGTTGCGGCTCTTGTTTTTTGTTACTTTTACTTTTTAAGAAAAAGATAACGCCAATAATCACCAATAATAGACCTGCACCGAAGATCGGGAGCATAGAGCTGCCGCCTTCTTTAGCTGCAGGCGCGTCAGCCGCTTTAGCTTCGGTGCTCAGAAATGATTGTGTAGCAACGGCACACACCATCGTCGCTAGCGCTTTCTTTTCTAACGCGGACTTTTCAACCGCTTTATGTTTGGCCGCAGCTTGTTCGGCAGCAAGACGACGTGCTTTAAGTTGAGCTTCTAACTCCGCTAATCTGGCATTTTGCATGGCAATTTTATGATCATTGGCTTTGACCTGCATTTCCAGCGCAGTCAACTCTTGGGAAAGCTTATGGACATGTGCACTGGCTTTAGCAACAGGCTTGGCTAAACCAGTACCTGCACCATTACCCGATGTTTGTCCATGCGCTGCTTGAACCTCTTTACCCATACGGCCAGCAGTGGCAATTTGAGTACCTGTAGGAGCAACCAACTTCATTTGCGCACGTGGCGCTTGTTGTACAGCCAAGGATGCTTTAGGCGAACTCGTTGCATCAATTTGCTGACGAGATAACGGCTTGGAGCTGGCTTGCGGCAGAACCACTTGCGTGTCGGCATGGGCAGTCATTTGATTCGATACCGTTTGCATTTCGGACAGTGTAGGGACACGCAAAACCTCACCATTTCTCAACATATTGATATTGTTGGCAATAAATGCTTGCGGATTAGCTTTATGCAGAAGGTTCATCATTTGCGGTACAGAGATAGCTGTGCTTGGACGTACGCGACGAGCAACATTCCATAGGGTATCGTTTTTACGAACACGATAACTTGTATCCGCAACTTCTTCGCTGGCACTGGTATTATCAGCCAACTGCGTGGTTGTGGTTTCGTCTACTTGAACAACCGATGGCATAATCACAGGCTGAGCCGCAACAACAACGGGCGCACTAGGAATAGCTGCGTGAGACGCACTCATTGGAGGATCCAAGAATGCCGTCACTTCCTGCAGGCGCGTGTTGTTTGGCCAACTAATACGGACAACAAAGTCCAAAAATGGCTCAGTGACACGTTTATTGCTGGATATCTTGACAACAGAACGTCCGCCCTGAATAACAACATCAAAATGTAACTCAGTCAGAAAATAAATACGTTCTATACCTAAACGCTCAAAGTCTTCTTGGCTGGCCAAACCAACTTTGATGTCTTCCTCTGTTAAGTCGCCAATATCGCTTAACTCTACCTCGGCACGAAAAGGCTCACCAAGCGCAGATGTTGTTTTGATATCACGCACGGCTAAGGCATGAGTTAACCCTGGCAACATGACCCCTATACTCAATAAGGCCACTGTTAGCTTACGCAGAACCATTGTTTGTTTCCTTTGCTGGTTATTCTTTCTGATGAGTCTAAACTCATGGTGTGGCTAGGACTACCCCCCTGACACTCACACCCTATATTATAGAACTTATACAAACTGCTGATGTGCTTGCATTTTAACCGTTTTACGCGTTCAAAAACGCACTGAACGCCGTTTTGCATAAGTCCTGATTTTTAGTGTTTTTATCACAAGGCTTCTGTTGCCCGCAATCATTAACGGCTTTAATTGTGAAGCTATATTCGGATGTGACAGAAAACACTGCTTTTTTAACCACTATTTACGTTTTTATACTTACATCGTAGTATTTATCAACCACGGTAAAATTTCCAACCATAACGCGCGATTTCTATCATTGCAGCTTAATCACTTTTATCAAAGATGCAACAACATACCGCGCTTTGTGCGTGTAAATTCTTACTAATCTTTTACGCGCCGAATGGGTATTAATCGGGCTTGACGACAATTTTTCCAAATTGTGCGCCATGAGCCATACGTGCGAATGCCGCTGCACCATCTGTCAGCGCAAAAACACTATCCACGACTGGTACAATTTTATGTACACCAACAAAATCGACCATTTGTCTAAACTGCTCGTCGCTACCCATCGTTGAACCTAAAATGGTCGCTTGCTTCCAGAATATTTTTTGGGGATTCAACCCATTAATGGCACCTTGTCCACCCCCATAAAAAGCAATACGACCACCAGCAGCTAAAACATCAATCAGCGCCGCAAACCCATTTCCACAAGCACTATCAATAACAACGTCAACTTCACCGTGGGTTTTGACAAAGTTTTTATGCCAGTTTTCTTGGTTGTACAACGCCCCAGCTTTAGCACCCAGTTGTAGCGCGTGGGCGATTTTTTCCTCACTACTTGAGCTAACGAAGACTTCTGCGCCAGCGGCAATAGCAAACTGCATGGCAAATAAAGCGACACCGCCACCAATGCCACTAATCAGGACTTTTTCACCCGCTTGCAACTGCGCCCGGCCAAACAAAGCGCGGTACGCGGTTAGACCTGCCAATGGCAAGGCGGCAGCTTGTTCGATGCTTAAATGAGCAGGTGCGCGGTGTAAGCGATCAGCATTGACCGTGACGTACTCGGCCAAGGTGCCATCTTTAGGCAGCCCTAAAATATTGTACTGTTTACTTTGGGCACGTTGATTATCGCCCCATTGGATATTGGGGTTAATAATGACCGTTTTACCTAACCACTCTTGGCTAACGCCAGCCCCCAGACTCTCCACAATACCCACGCCATCCGAACCTAAAATAGTGGGATATTTGATGCCTGCATATTGGCCTTGCGTAATCCAGACATCACGGTGGTTAAGGGCTGCTGCCAGCACTTTTACCCTGACCTCCCCAGCACTCTCAACAGGCTCGGCATAATTAGCGTAATAAACAACACCTTCTTCTTTACTGATCAGAACTAAAGCTTTCATAATTTTTCCTTCATTTTGCATCGTCGAACTTAGGATGCCTTTTTTCTAAGCGCGCAGCACCACGACTTCATTTTTAAAATAAAACATTTTTTAGCGCACTGAGAGTGGCGGGATTGGCAGTTAAAATCAAGAGCGGCAGACAATCTTGTGATCTAATTTCAACCAACGCAAAAAGGCAACCATTAATAACAAGGGTGAGCCACAGCTGATAATTTGGCCGCTATTATCCCCAACTCTGTCCCTAAGAGTACTCGTTTAATGGTTGTCATCGCTTTAGGCTATAACCACTAGCTGAAAAGCTAAACCAGAACAATAACACGACGAGAGCCTTGGTGATGCACCATGTAGGTTCTTGCTGACAACCCAGATATAGACGAGGCTCCTTCATGTTCCAACACAAAAAAATATTGCTCGCGCTGCTTGGCTTAAGCCTACAAACCATGAGCTGGGCTGATGGTATTTCGGACTTCAATAACAGCTGGGCGGGCAAAGCATTAACCATGCAACGCCAACTCGATATGGCATCACCCTTAAAAGACAACAACATACTTGGCACACATAACTCCTATAACTCCTCCGTCTATACCACTGCCGTCAGCTATCTTGACCCACAACAGAACTACTCCATTGGCGATCAATTACGCATGGGTGCTCGTTTCGTTGAGCTCGATGCACACTGGACGGCCCATACTCACGGCTGGCCTTGGGAATGGGGTAATGCCTTGTTGCTATGCCACTCGGGCATTGGCTCCAGCATCGGCAGTTTGCATGTTGGTTGCAGTACGATGGATCGTTTCGTTAAAGACGGTATGCAAGAAGTCCGTAGCTGGTTGGATCAAAACCCTAATGAAGTGATTATTCTTTATGTCGAAGATCACACCGATGGTCATCACCAAGATCTATTGAATATTCTCAATGACAAACTGGCAGGAAAAATATACGCCAGTGGCGGCTGTAAAGATATTCCCGATACCTTAACTAAAGCACAAGTTCGCCAAGCAGGTAAACAAGTTGTTTTCTGGAAAGATAGCGGCTGCTCCAGTAACGGCGGCATCGCAAATCTTGCTTACACAGGGCTTGGCAATGTGGGAAGAATTTGGGAAGACGGCACAGCTATCGGTTTCATCAATGGCCTATTCAATGGCGGCGTTGACCGTATTACTGCAACTGATGTGACAACGGCGTTTAAAACTGGCGGCAACATCGTCAACCTCGACCACATGAAAACCAATGATGGCCGTTTGGCGGCTGGTGTGTGGAGCTGGGATAACGGAGAACCCAACAACTATGGCGGCAACCAGGATTGTGCAGTGCAATGGGCTAATGGCCGCTGGGATGATACCGAATGTACTAACAGCTATGCCTATGCCTGCCATCAGCTTGGCACCAACAACTGGTACGTCACTCGTCAAACAGGCGCATGGAATGGCGGCGCTGCGGCCTGCGCAGCCGTGGGCAATGGTTATCAGTTCGACGTACCAACCAACGGCTACGACAACGAACAATTGAAGACTGCCAAAGCAGGCGTTACTAATGTCTGGCTAAACCACAATGATATTGCTATTGAAGGCCAATGGGTTATTCCTGGCGTCGTTGCTACTGCTGCGACAGCCAATTATCGCTCCCTGACGGATGGCCGCAGCGGTTTGTGTCTTGATGTCAGCAATAGCAATACGGCCAACGGCACACCCGTACAACTGTGGACATGTAACGGCACTAATGCGCAAAAATGGTGGCATGACACAGCCAATGGTTATCTACGCAGTGCAGTGGGCAGTAACAAGTGTTTAGATAATCGTGGTCAAGCATATAACGGCGGCGAGATTGTCATTTGGGATTGTGTTGATAGCAACAACCTGCGTTTTGACTGGATCGGCAACACGTTACGCAATCGTATTGATAACAACATTGCAGTGGATGCTTATGGCACAAACGGTGGCTCACGAGTTGGCCAGTGGTCGTATAACGGTGGAGCTAATCAACAATGGAACTGGGGTAACTGAACAACGTTCTGAGGCAAAAAGGGCAGGCCAATGGTCTGCCCTTTTCTTTTTGTTTGTCTTGTTTAGCCTGCAATCAACAAACGCAAGATACGACGCAAGGGCTCAGCTGCACCCCATAACAATTGATCACCAATAACAAACGCCGAAATATACTCTGGCCCCATGTTCAGTTTACGAACACGACCAACACCAATATCCAGCTTGCCGGTGATCGACGCCGGTGTTAACTCTTTAACCGTCAACTCGCGGTCATTCGGCACCCATTTAACCCACGGATTCGCAGATTTAATGATGCTTTCGATTTC
>CANBZV010000099.1 GCA_947373945.1 Moraxellaceae bacterium | reverse complement strand
CGATCCTGAATAGTCGAAATAATCGACGCATAAGTCGATGGCCGGCCAATACCACGTTTTTCTAACTCGCGCACCAAGGTCGCCTCGGTAAACCGCGCTGGTGCTTTGGTAAAATGCTGACTCGGCAATAAGGCCACCAAATCCAGCTTTTCACCGACTTTGACATTCGGCAACACCACATCATCATTGTCTTTTTGTACTTGGGCGATGACTTTGGTAAAACCATCAAAGGTCAAAATACGGCCACGGGTACGCAACTCATAATCAGCGGCACTAACAACTAAAGACGTGCTGACATATTCGGCATCAGGCATTTGACACGCGACAAACTGACGCCAAATTAACTCATACAAACGTTCGGCATCACGCTCCAAACCAGTAATCGAATTAGGCTTGGCGGTGACATCAGAAGGACGAATCGCTTCGTGCGCTTCTTGAGCGCCACTTTTACTGGCATAAACATTCGGCGTTGCGGGCAAATAATTAGCGCCGTACTGCTGACCAATAAAGTCACGCGCCGCTTGTACCGCATCCTGACTCAAATTGGTCGAATCGGTACGCATATAGGTGATATGCCCTGCTTCGTATAAGCGCTGAGCAAGGGTCATCGTTTTCTTAACCGAGAAGCCTAAACGGGTACTCGCAGCCTGTTGCAATGTCGAGGTAATAAACGGCGCCGAAGGCTTGGTGCGGGTCGGTTTATCTTCCCGCTTGCTAATGACATAGCTGGCGTTTTCTAGACGACTAACGGCAGCTAAGGTGTCTTTTTCGTTTTTCGGCTTAAATGCCTGATCTTGATATTTAGTGACTTGCAGGCGTAATTTATCGGTTTTAGTTTGCGTGTCAGCATGAAGATCCCAAAACTCTTCGGGGACAAAAGCGCGAATTTCACGTTCTTTTTCGACGACCAAACGCACAGCTACTGACTGTACACGTCCAGCCGATAAACCACGGGCAATCTTTTCCCATAGCAATGGCGACACCATATAACCCACGACACGATCAAGAAAGCGTCGTGCTTGTTGGGCATTGACACGATCCAGATTCAAGCGTGTCGGCTTCTGGAATGCTGCGGTAATGGCCGGTTTAGTGATTTCGTTAAACACGACGCGTTGATAACGACTCGGGTCGCCACCAATCACTTCCTGCAAATGCCAAGCAATCGCTTCCCCTTCTCTATCCAAGTCGGTTGCGAGATAGATGGTGTCAACACTAGCGGCAATAGCCTGTAGTTCGGCGACGACTTTTTCTTTACCAGGGAGAATTTCGTAATGAGCTCGCCAGTCATGTTCAGGATCAACGCCCATACGCGAGATGAGCGCATTACGCGCTTTCACTGCTTTTTCATCAACCGTAGCACGGGTTTTAGTTGCAGGTTTTGTGCTTTCTTTTTCTTCTTTAGCACCACCACTAACAGGCAAATCACGGACATGGCCAATACTGGACTTAACAATAAAATCCTTACCCAAATATTTGTTGATGGTTTTCGCCTTTGCGGGCGACTCCACAATAACCAGTGCTTTAGCCATAAAAACCTAAAATATGTTCTGCAAAAAGTGAAAGTTTTATTATACAACTCAACAAGCGGAAAGCCGCAAAACGCAGTTTAACTTAAGCCCAAACCACACAGAACTTGGTAAGGTAGCCATGCAGACAGGTGCTAAGTTAGCGGCGCAAGTCCCTGAAAAGTTGATATATATAAGATGTAGCCAACTCAGGGTCAAGCAAGCATACAGTAGTTAGTCTATTTTCATAGCTTGTCTGGATGGAAAAACAACGCTTTATCAACGAAAATCCCGCAACAAAGCCTGTTAATGTGACTATGTCGGCCTTATCTTTCATCCTCTAGTCATCAAAATGTAAGAAAATTAAATCGCCCTCATTTTCCTGGAGAGGAATCTAAAAACGATGAATACCACTGCCAAGCTTTATGGCTCAGATCAGTTTGGCCTGATCTGCGGTTATCTTTTTAACCCTGTCTTGGGTAGTCGCGTTTTATCATCTGAAGAAGCAACTGCATGGTTAAATCAGCCAACTGCCAGCAATCAGAACGAGTTTATTTGGCTGCATTTCAATTTGGCCAATACCAGTAGTGAAAAATGGTTACGACGCCATCTCACGTTATCTGATGTATTTTATGAGGCTTTACATGAGGGTGTGCGCTCGACACGTATTGAGTATGTCGATGACACCTTAGTGGCCATTATTAACGATGTGTTGTTTGATTTTTCCTTTGAAGCATCCGATGTATCAACATTATGGTTAAGTGTTAACGAACGTGTGGTGATTAGTGCCCGCGTCAAACCATTACTATCCATAGACCGTTTGCGTGCCACTGTAAAAAATGGCGAGAACTTCACGTCACCGGTCGATTTATTAGTGCATTTTCTGCGCGACCAAGCCGATGTGCTGACACAGATTGTGCGCGACATTGCGACTAAAGTGGATACGGTGGAAGATAAACTGCTTGCCAATCGACTGGAACGTAATCGTGCGAACTTGGGCAATGCCCGCCGTTTATTAATTCGCTTGCAACGTTTGTTAGCCCCTGAGCCTTCAGCCCTGTTTCGCCTGCTGAGTCGCCCACCAAGCTGGGTGATTGAAGATGATCTACAAAACTTTCGCCAATCGACCGAAGAGTTTTCGACAGTATTACGCGATATGACGTCGTTGCAAGAGCGTATTAAGTTGTTGCAAGAAGAAATTGCCGCTTATATTAACGAGCAAAATAATCGCAGCTTGTTCGTGTTGACAACTGTGACGGTACTTGCACTGCCCATCAATATCATTGCCGGTTTGTTGGGGATGAATGTCGGTGGCATTCCGTTAGCGCAAACCAGCGATGGCTTCTGGGTGGTGGTGTGTATTGTCGCGACCTTTACCATTATTGCAGGATGGCTGGCATTTGGACGGGAAAAGGATTAGCTAATATGACCGACGTTTACTGGTCGTTTTTGGTCGTGCCTGTTATTGATAAGAGTTTTGACAATACAAGTATGACCGCAATAACACCCAGCCCTATAGCCAAAGCAAGTAGTAGCGAAGGCATGATATCCAACGATAATTCGTCCCCAGCTGTGTAAATAAAAAACATGGCCTGAAAGGTAACGACAACCGTAATCACGACACCTTTATTAATTTCCATATAGTCTTGAGAATCATCAGCCTGACTAACATTCTTGTTTTTATCTGTCATGATTGCGCTCTCCATTTCCAATAGCTGTAGGATCAAGCAATGTGTAGGATGAGTCGCACTCACCCGACCAATACACTTTATTTCGCCAACGCTTCTAGCCACTCTTTTAATGACGCCAGCACCTCAATACCTGCTTCTTCGCGCCAATAAAAAGACATGCCATTTGCCTGACCTTCAATCGCGATTAAATACTTGGCAGCATCAGGAATCGGAGTTTTATACAATAAATCAGCACCCACAACCGTCAGCCATGAACCATCGTCTTGTCTTTCTGCGCGGGTATAAGCCAACTTAGCAGTTGGCACGACAACACTATAATAGGCAATGAATTGCTTACTCTCCGTCTTCAACCAGTCGGGATGAGGAATCAAACGGGGTTGCAAACCCATTTTTCGCGCGGTTTCACGCAACAATAACTCTGCTTTTTCGCGCTGATTGGGCCGCATCATTAACATTTGGCCACCGACAAACGCAAACACCAACGCAAGAATCCACCAAAAATTTGACATTAAAATCCTATAACTTATCAGTATAAAAAACGTTCTTCATTCTATCCAATTGATTATCCAACGAGCTAGAAATACTCGCAGAAACGGTAAAAAAGCTTAATAACGCCTTAGAATTGGCTTCACTTTGAAACGCCGCCATCATACGTTGCCAAAAAGCCTGATTCACTAGTTGTAGCTCTGCATGTTCCTTAACCAAACCTGTCAGTTCCCAATCAGGTTTACCGCCATCACGTTGCACTAAATACTGTTTCATCAAATAAACCGATGTCAGCCGCAGAATCGACTCTTCACGTGTAGCAAACGGTAAATGAGTACGGGCATTGGGTTTTAATTCACAAAAAACGGGGCAGGCACTGGTCGCCATGATCAACCCCATTAACGCCCGTACCCCTTCTTCTACAGGCACACGCTTCATGTACTCTCGATCAATCGTTAACACACGGACATCGACTAACGTTTGTGCAGGTAGTTTTTGAAAGTCCTGAATCACTTGGTCCAAATCGAGGGCAGCAGGACAATGACTATACTCTTTTTTATCCAAAGGACAGTTTTTGCATTGATGATTGCCTAGCCGCGTCCATTCAGGGGCATTACTACGATCAGCTTTAGGCTGAAACTTGCGGTCCAAGTCGATGATATAGTTGAGATCAACTCCGTTAGCAAAAGAGAAAAAGTATTCAATAATCATATTATTACCTGTACTTCCCTCAGTAAAACTAATGCAAAAAGCATAGACCACTTTCCGCATTAGCCTCGTTGAGATTATTTTATTATTCTGTGTTTAGTACTCCGTTTAATCCCTTGTCCCAACAACCTGAATTAGCAGCAGCCACTTTAAGAACTGGTATAAAAAACACTCTTCATCTTGCTAAGTTGACTTTGTAATGACGCTGAAACGCTTGATGACATAGTAAAGAAACTGAGCAAGGCTTTAGAGTTGGCATCACTTTGAAAGGCGCTCATTGTCCGTTGCCAAAAAGCATGATTCACCAACTGCAATTGCTCGTTGGTTTTGATCAGCCCTTTTAGCTCCCAATCGGGCGTACCACCATCGCGCATAATTAAATATTGATGCATTAGATATAGCGATGCCGAACGCAGAATAAACTCTTCACGACTCGCAAATGGCAAGTGATGGCGAGCATTTGGCCGTAACGTGTTAAACACTGGACAGGCACTGGTGGCCATAATAAGACCCATTAACGCCCTAACGCCTTCTTCCAGCGTCACGCGCTTAACATATTCGCGCTCTGGGGTGACGACGCGGACATTGACTTTAGTGGTTGCCGAAATCTTTTGAAAATCAGCCATAACCTTGTCTAAATCCAGCGCCGCAGGACAGTGGCTAAACTTGGTCTTCTGTAATGGGCAGTTAGAGCATTTATTATTTTCTAATTTTGTCCATTCAGGAGCAGTACTCAAATTTTGCTTAAAATCATATTGACGCTCCAAATCAACCTGAAAGTTCATGGTCTCGCCAGCATCAAAATCAAAAAAATACTGAATAATCATTGTTATTGTGTCCTAATATTCGTGCCATAACTTATCACTACTACATTAGTAGAAAAAGCAGGCGAATGACAATCAGCAATTATGTTTATTTACATTAATAATTCAACCTGATCGCCTATCGCCAATTGTCCATAAGTCGTGTTGCGTACGATTGCGTTCTGCCCTAGATAGGTTTTACCATCGGCGCGTCGTCGATGCTCAGCCAACATTTTGATTAGGCTATTATCTTTTTCGGCACTGTCGGGATTGATTGAAGGAATAACACAACGCGAACACGGTTTGACCAACGCCAACTCAAGCTTACCGATTCTTAGGCCACGACATTGGTCTTCAATATAAGGCGGAAGATCTCCCGCAATCATTATATTAGGCCGAAAACGTCGCCAATCCACGATTTTGCCCCAACGCTGACTTAAATCATCCAAACTCGCTTGGCTAATCACCAAAATAGGAAAGCCGTCAGAAAATGCCGTTTGATGCCCTACGCCCGCCCATGCCACATCAACGGAACGTTGACCATGTTCAGCAAAGTAAACTAGTCGTACGCTAAAACCTAAATAATGGCTAAACCAGTCATCTGCTTCTGCGCTCACCGTTAACGCCCAGACGCTATCGCTCCATATCGTCACCAGGATTGGTTGTGATTGCTGTGACTGCGCGACTAGCAAAGGCATATTCGGCGCACTCACGCTCAACACCCCCTCATCGACTTGGCAATGCAATAATGCCATTTTGGCGTATTGGCGCTGCGTGACGAATTTGCCGTTTGCGTCAACTAATAACCAACGTCGATCCCACTGCAAACCCAAGGGCGTTAACTGTACTTGTTTTAGTGCTATGCCAGCCGCAGACTTTAAGGGGTAACTTGCGAGCTGTGAAATTTGCGCGAACATCCATAAACTCCCTAAAACAAAAAGCCCCAGCAGATGCTAGGGCTTTTTGGTCAAATCGGCGATTACACCAATTTTTCTAACTGAGGCACTAAATCAAACAAATCACCGACAATACCGTAGTCAGCTACTTGGAAAATCGGTGCTTCTTCATCTTTGTTGATGGCAACAATGATTTTAGAATCTTTCATACCGGCCAAATGCTGAATAGCACCGGAGATGCCCACGGCGATGTACAGTTGTGGCGCAACAATTTTACCTGTTTGACCAACTTGCATATCGTTAGGAACAAAACCAGCGTCAACCGCAGCACGGGATGCACCAACAGCAGCACCCAGTTTGTCAGCCAAGCTGTAAAGGATTTTGAAGTTATCGCCATTGCCCATACCACGGCCACCAGAAACAACGACTTTAGCAGCAGTCAATTCTGGACGGTCGGATTTAGCCAATTCTTCTGCAACAAACTTCGATGTACCCGCGTCAGTAACCGAAGCAACGGCTTCAACCGCAGCAGAACCGCCAGTTGCCGCAACAGGATCAAAACCAGTAGCACGTACTGTCAATACTTTGATCGCATCTAAGGCTTGTACTGTAGCAATCGCATTACCTGCATAGATTGGACGCTCAAAGGTATCAGCGCTAATCACTTTGGTGATTTCGGAGATTTGAGCAACGTCTAACAAAGCAGCAACGCGTGGTGCAAAATTTTTGCCGTTGGTAGTTGCTGGCGCAAGAATATGGCTGTAAGCCTTACCCAACTCAGCTACTAACAAGCTAACGTTTTCAGCCAATTGGTGGCTATAAGCAGCATTGTCAGCAACCAATACTTTGCTCACGCCAGCAATTTGAGCGGCAGCAGCGGCAGCAGCTTGACAGTTACTGCCAGCAACTAACACATGAATATCGCCACCGATAGCTTTTGCAGCAGCAACCGTATTAAGGGTCGCACCTTTGATCGAACTATTATCGTGTTCAGCGTAAACTAAAACTGCCATGATTAGATCACCTTCGCTTCGTTTTTGAGTTTAGCAACCAACTCTTCAACGGTTTTAACTTTGATACCTGCACTACGCTCAGCTGGCGGCTCGACTTTTAAAGTCTTTACGCGTGGCGTAACGTCAACACCAAAATCGGCTGGCGTTTTGATATCTAAAGGCTTTTTCTTTGCTTTCATGATGTTTGGCAGAGCAGCATAACGTGGCTCATTCAAACGCAAGTCAGTGGTGACTACTGCTGGCAAATTCAATTCAACGGTTTGGAAACCGCCATCGATTTCGCGAGTCACATTGGCTTTGCCACCTTCAACTTTAACAACCGAAGCAAATGTACCTTGTGCATAGCCAGCTAACGCTGCCAACATTTGGCCAGTTTGGTTATTGTCGTCGTCAATCGCCTGTTTACCCAGAATCACCAATTGTGGTTGTTCTTGGTCGCAAATGGCTTTTAACAATTTCGCAACGGCCAAAGGCTGCACTTCTGCGCCTGTTTCAACCAAAATGCCACGATCAGCACCTAAGGCCATCGCAGTACGAATTTGTTCTTGGGCTTCTTTAGGGCCGATAGAAACCACAACGATTTCGGTGACGATGCCTTTCTCTTTTAAACGAACGGCTTCTTCAACAGCGATTTCGCAAAATGGGTTAATAGCCATTTTGACATTGGCGAGTTCAACGCCAGTCTTGTCCGCTTTGACGCGAACTTTTACGTTGTAATCTACAACGCGTTTGACAGCAACAAGAGCCTTCATGGAATCCTCGGAGGGTGACGATTTGACGAAGTTTTAGGGTTTACAGCACGCCATGTTTACAGTGCGTTTGTAAAGGGTGCAATATCTTCGGATATTGATGCTTTTTGGTCAAGCAAACAGTGACGGATTAACACGTTTTTCTGGCCATTGACATCACAATGAAATCGTTTTTTGTTTCAATCGGCCAAGATTGATACCGAAAGTGGCCATTGGCAGGCTTAAACTTTGTTAATCTGTAGATGTGTTATAAAGTACAGACGTACACAATTAGAAACATTCTACAAGGTAAGTGTCCGTTATATGACACAATCGCTTGCTAGAATCGCCCCGCATACAACTTTTGGAATAAATTAGGATGACTGTTAGTCAATATAGTAAAGAGCAATTGCTGGCCTGTGGTCGTGGTGAGCTATTTGGTGCGGAAAATGCACGTTTACCCGTACCACCGATGTTGATGATGGATCGTATCCTCCAAATTAGTGATGATGATGGCTTATACGGCAAAGGCGAAATTATCGCCGAACTCGATATTAATCCTGAATTATGGTTTTTCGACTGCCATTTTATTACTGATCCGGTAATGCCTGGCTGTCTTGGTTTAGATGCGATGTGGCAATTATTGGGCTTTTATTTGGGCTGGCGTGGCAATCCTGGTCGTGGACGTGCGTTAGGCGTGGGCGAAGTCAAATTTGTTGGCCAAGTTTTACCTACCCACAAAAAGCTCACTTATGAACTACAAATGCGCCGTGTTATTGAGCGCAAACTAGTCATGGGTATTGCTGATGGCCGCGTGCTCGTTGATGGTCGTGAAATTTATACCGCACTTGATTTGAAATGTGGCTTATTTACAACGACTGATAATTTCTAATCAGTACGCTGCGCATTAGCCATAATTAAAAAACAGATGATGACTCTTTGGTTGCCAATCTGTTCAAAACATCTTTTTGGGAGGGTTGACTATGCGACGTGTCGTCGTCACGGGTTTAGGGATAGTTTCTTGTATTGGCAATGATGCCGCCACAGTGGCTGAAAGTCTAAAAACAGGACGCTCAGGTATTACTCATAATGCCACCTATGCTCAGATGGGATTCCGTAGCCAAGTCAGTGGCCGCCCTACTGTTGATCTAGAAGCCAGCATCGACCGCAAGCTTAAACGCTTTATGGGCGATGCAGCCGCCTATGCCTATTTATCCATGCAGCAAGCCATTATCGATGCGGGCTTAACGCCGGAAGATATTGCCAAAAACCCGCGTATTGGTGTTGTCGCTGGCTCCGGTGGTGCATCGACTGAAAACGTTGTCATTGCGGCGGATATTGCCCGCGAAAAAAGCGTGAAACGGGTTGGCCCCTATATGGTGCCCCGTACCATGACTAGCACGGTTGTTGCCTCTCTGGCGACGGCGTTTCAAATTTATGGCGTTAACTACGCGATGTCTTCAGCGTGCGCTACTTCTGCACACTGTATTGGCAATGCCATGGAGCAAATTCAGCTCGGCAAACAAGATATGGT
>CANBZV010000098.1 GCA_947373945.1 Moraxellaceae bacterium | reverse complement strand
AACTGACGCGCTGGATCATAACGATTATCCTGCAAATAATAGGCAGGCACTTGTGATGCTTTTTCGTCATCATCATCGGCATTCGCTTCAAATGACGCATCAAAGGCTGACAACCGCCCTTCCATTTCAAATACTTGCGCCGACGTGACATTCAAATCTTGGGCAATCGACTCAGCTTCGCTATGCGTCAAGCTACGGCTGCCTTTTTTCATGCTGCGCAAGTTGAAAAACAGTTTACGTTGCGCTTTGGTCGTCGCGACTTTAACAATACGCCAGTTTTTAATGACATATTCGTGGATTTCAGCTTTGATCCAATGCACTGCAAACGACACCAAACGCACGCCCATGCTCGGGTCGAAACGTTTAACAGCTTTCATCAAGCCAACGTTGCCTTCTTGAATCAAATCACCTTGTTGCAAGCCATAACCGGCATAACTACGAGCGATATGGACAACAAAACGCAAGTGCGCCAATACCAGTTGACGGGCAGCATCGAGGTCTTCTTCGTAGAAATAGCGTTCGGCCAGTTCGCGCTCTTCGTCCGCAGACAAGATGGCGACCTGATTGACATTAGTGATGTACGCTCCCAGATTAACACCAGGAACTGCGAGCGTCACAGGAACAAGGCTGCGACTAATGCTCATGGGGTACTCTCCAATTAGACGGTTCAAAATTAATGTTTGCGATATTAACGCTAACTTTGCGGAGTGACTAGCCCTGAAGGTATGAGTTTTATCTAGGTTGTGTAACTATTTCTTTACAATGTCAAGATTAGACAGATAACGTTGCTATTTTAACCATCTATAAGCTCAAACTTGGAGGCATCCAGATTTAACCGGATACCTTTAGCCGCGTTTGCTATTGCTAAATATGAAAGAGCTATGCTCGTTGGCGAACTATCAATGTAAACCAATGGCCGCTTTATTTTTTACCTGCTCGTATAACAGCCCCTCTTTTTCGGCAAACAATATCGTGCGCCATTGTTCTAGCAATGCGTCGGTATCATGCTGTTTGGGATGAAAACCCGGTTTAAAAAAGTCAACAAACTGGGGAATCAATTTGGGAAACAGGCCCTTAAAACCAAACAAATAATTAAAGCCTTTAATATTTTGCCGTACTTTAAATAATTGCCCGTCAGCAGCCAACATCCGCGCCTGAAAAATCGCTAAAACAGCAAACAGTATGATTGTCGTCGGGATCATCGTTCCTGCCCGTAACGCATAATTGCCGCTGACCTGCTCATAGACATCATAAGCAACTGTTTTATGCTCGTTTTCTTCGAGTGCGTGCCATAGCCACATTTTCAAGGCTTCAGGATCTTTCATCATCGCCTGATGGTCTTTATCGCGTAATAGTTGTTCGGCCATGATCGCGGTATAGTGTTCCAGACACACGGTCGCCGCTAACTGCATCGACTTCGGCAAAACCCTTTGTGCAAACTTCAACAGTTTGCCGACATCACGATCAAGCTTATCAATCGGAAAACCCATGTCGCGAATCATCTGGTTAAAGGCATCGTGCTCTTTACTATGCATTGCCTCTTGACCAATAAAACCAGCCACTTGCGCTTTTAGGATGGGATCAGTGATTTGGTCACGATAATGACGTACAGCCTCAACAAAAAACGATTCGCCCTCTGGCAATAATGACGAAAAAGTATTCCAGAAGGTCGACAAAAAAGGATCATTACCATAAAAATGACGCGGTGAAGATGCTGTCTGAAAAGCAAAATCCATCCGTCGTGGTGGAATATTGACGGTTGCGCCCAAAGCAACTTTAGGTGTTGATGTCGTTTGGCTATTACTGATGTGCTGATTTACCGTCACTGCATTCATTTTGATCACCCAATGTTACATTATTTAATGTCATGGTTTGAATGTAGCGATAGCTGTGCTTGGTCAACAGGTGTTTTGGTGCCATTTTTTTATCATTAGGGGACAACAAAGACGGAAGATGCCGGACACTCTCCCCCAACTTTTAGAACAAGAATGGAGGGAGAGTCAGGATTGGATTTAATTATCTGTTTGAAATAACGCGGCAACGAACTCTTTGGCAATAAACGGCCGCAAATCATCTATTTTTTCACCAACGCCTATATAACGAATCGGCACATGAGTACGGCTGGCAATATTAAACAATACGCCACCTTTCGCTGTACCATCGAGCTTGGTGATCGTTAAACCCGTCAAACCAACAACTTGGTCAAATTCTTGCACTTGATTAAGTGCATTTTGGCCAGTGCCCGCATCAACCACCAGCATCACTTCATGCGGCGCTGCACCATCCAACTTTTGAATGACCCGTTTGACTTTACGCAACTCTTCCATCAAATGCGATTTGTTGTGCAAACGACCGGCAGTATCAATAATCAACACATCAATGCCTTTGGCTTTGGCACTTTGCAAGGCATCAAACGCTACCGAAGCGGAGTCAGCACCTGTGCCTTGGGCAACAACGGCGATATCATTTCGTTGTCCCCACACTTGTAATTGTTCAACGGCGGCGGCTCTAAAAGTATCGCCCGCTGCCAGCATTACTTTTTTGCCTTCACGTTGTAAGCGTTTGGCTAGTTTGCCAATGGTTGTGGTTTTGCCAACACCGTTGACACCTACCATCAAGATGACATACGGTTTTTTATTGGGATCAATATGCAGTGGTTTCACACGCGGTGCGAGCAACTCAACTAACTCTTGTTGTAGCGCTTTATAGAGATTATTGGAATGGGTTAATTCTTTGCGTGAGACGCGCTCGGTTAAGCGGTCAATAATAATACGCGTAGCATCAATGCCCATATCGGCCACGAGCATTTGCGTTTCAATTTCTTCGAGTAATTCATCATCAATTTCTTTACCGCCAATCAGCAAGGTCACCATGCCATTGGTAAAAGAATCACGAGTACGTGACAGCCCTACTTTCATCCGGCTAAAGAAACTATTGTCGCTGGCAGATGATGACGCATCAGCATCGGCAACTGTTTGTTCTACTGGCGTTGCTGTCACTAAGGCGATGGTCGCAGGATTTTCAATAATCGGCACGTCAACCGTTGGTAAACTCGGTAATGTGACATCAAGACTGCCTTCTTCCCAATACAGTGCATCTTCTTCTATTGGCACGGTAATCGGAATTTCATCAGCAGGATTAGTTGTAGTGGCAGCGGGTTGTTGTTTACCCCAAGAAAACAATGGCTTCAATCCTGACTTTGAGTCAACAGGCTTATCATGCTCAGACATACATCAATCCACAAACGGTAACAATGCTTGAAAAAAAGAGGTGGTAGCATAACGCATCTTTTCCTATCCCCCTACAAAAAGCGGTAGTTATGCGTAAACTGTGGCTATTTAGTCTGTTACTTTCGCCCTTATGGGCAATGGCGTCCGTCACCAATGAATTTACGTTGGCCAATGGTTTAAAAGTTGTCGTTCGTGAAGATCATCGCTCGCCCGTTGTTGTTACCCAAGTATGGTACAAAATCGGTTCCAGCTACGAAAATCCCGGCTCAACCGGTATTTCTCACGCTTTAGAGCACATGATGTTTAAGGGTACGCCCAAAGTGCCAGCTGGCGAATTTTCACGCCTAGTTGCTTATTTGGGCGGTGAGGACAATGCTTTTACCACCGACGACTATACCGCTTACTATCAAGTTTATAGTAATAACCGCTTACCCCTCGCGATTGAACTAGAAGCTGATCGCATGGCGAACCTGCAACTCAAAGAAGACGATTTTAAACAAGAATTACGGGTGGTGATGGAAGAACGTCGCCAACGTACCGATGATAGTCCTTCTGGTATTGCCCTAGAACGCTTTCAAAGTGTGGCGATGTTGACAACTCCAAATCGTAACCCAACGATTGGCTGGATGTCTGACCTCGATAACATGAAAATCGATGAACTCAGAAAATGGTACAAAACATGGTACTCACCGAATAACGCGACGTTAGTAATAGTGGGTGATGTGGATACCGAACAAGTCAAAACGTTAGTCGATAAATATTTCGCCTCTATCCCATCGCAAGTCTTACCCAAGAGTTATGTTCCTCATGAATTAACAGCCATTGGCGAGCGTCAAATTAAACTGGACTTGCCCGCTAAAGTACCCAATTTATATATGGGCTTCAATGTGCCAACCTTAACTAGTGCCAGTAATGCAAAAGATGTTTATGCCTTAAGGATGTTGATTGGCGTCTTGGATGAAGGCGCAAGTGCTCGTTTGGAAAGCCGTTTGTTACGCGACAAAGGCATATTAACCGCTGTGAACAGTGCTTATAACTTGTTCGCACGGGGTGATGGTTTATTGACGATTACCGCTGTACCTGCTGAAGGCCATACGCTAGAAGAAAGCAAAGCGGCTATTTTAGGCGAGTTAAACGCTTTAAAAACTGAAACCATTTCTGACGATGAACTGAAACGCGTGTATGCCGCCATTCTCGCTGACAACATCTTTACCCAAGACTCAATCAACGAACAAGCGAATGAAATTGGTATGTTAGAAAGCCTAGGTTTAGGATGGCGAACATCAGACGAATTAACGACTAATTTAAAAACCATTACTGCTGATGATATTCGTCAATCCGCACAACGCTGGCTGATTCCTGCCAATATGACCACACTCTTTTTACAACCCACGACGATGACAGTGGGAGAAGCTAAATGATGAAGTTCCGCCTACTGAGTTTATGTTTAGCATCCAGCTTTGCTTTTGCTGCCCCTGAAGGTGGCGTTGTCACCGCTGGCCCATTAACCTCGCTGGACAAACTGGAAACTTTTGCTGCCGTCAAAAGTGCTCCATCACCTCGCCGCCACATTGCCATTCAAAGCTGGCTAACCAGCAACGGCACCAAAGTATTATTTGTGCATGCCACTGAAGTCCCGATGGTTGATATGCGCCTGATTTTTGATGCTGGCTCAGCGCGTGATGGCGACAAATATGGTTTGGCCAGTCTGGTCAGTCGAATGCTTGATGAAGGCACACCTACCCGTTCTACCGACCAAATCGCCGCCGCATTTGAAAATATTGGCGCTTCGTTTAGTGCATCCGCCTACCGCGATATGTTTGTCGTTGATTTGCGGGTTTTGAGCGATCGTGATTATCTTGATCCAGCGCTTGATGTCTATACAGATGTCATCGCTCATCCGACCTTTCCCGAAGCCTCGTTCAAACGTATTTTTGATGGTGCGCAAATTGGCCAACAACAAAAACAACAATCGCCATCAGCACAAGCAGGCATTCTGTTTTACCAAAACCTTTATGGCACGCACCCATATGCACATCCGTCAAATGGCACACCTGAAAGCTTGAAACTCATTACGACCAATGATTTGAAAGCATTTCATCAACAGTACTTTGCCGCCAAAAACGCAACACTTTCGATTGTTGGTGATGTCGATAATGAGCGTGCCAAAGCCATTGCCGAGATGGTTAGTAATAGCTTAACAACGGGCGAGGCAGCACCTACCTTGGTTGATGTGACACCTTTGCCTAAAGCGCGCCATATACATCTTTCTTTTCCATCACAACAGACTCATATTATGAGTGGCCAAGCCAGTGTACGCCGAGGCGATCCTGACTATGAAGCGCTGTATGTAGGTAATGAAATTTTAGGTGGTGGCGGCTTTAATACTATTTTAATGAATGAGTTACGCGAGAAGCGCGGTTTAACTTATGGTGTTTATAGTACTATTGTGCCAATGCATGCCGATGGGCCATTTATGATTAATTTATCTACTCGTGGTGATCAAACGCAACAAGCGTTAGATTTAATCCGCAGCAATTTACGTGATTTTTTGCGTGATGGCCCTACGGATGCACAAGTCGAAGAAGCTAAAGACAACATTTTGGGTAGCTTCCCGTTAAGCACCTCGAGTAACGGTAGTATTTTGGCTTATTTAGGCTCAATGGGCTTTTATAATCTCCCTAATGACTACCTTGATACCTTTAATGATCGCATCAGCAAAGTGACGGCTAGCGATATTCGCAAAGCGTTTCGCCGTCATATTAACCCTGACAAAATGCTGACTGTCACTGTTGGTCAAGGAGTGACAGTTGCGAAAAAGTGATAAACCCGTATTAAGCTCATTACGGATTATTGGCGGTCAGTGGAAACGGCGAATGATTTCTTTTATTGCCGTTGATGGGTTACGCCCTACCCCTGACCGTGTCCGCGAAACAGTGTTTAATTGGCTGCAATTTGATATTCAAGGACGACGCTGTTTAGATGCCTTTGCTGGTAGCGGCGCGTTGGGTGTTGAGGCGCTATCACGGGGTGCATCCGACTGCGTTTTTATCGAGAAGAATCCTGCGCAAGCCAAGCATTTACAGCAAGCACTCGCCGATTTAGGGAAAGCATTGCCTGTGTTAGTTGGTGACACGTTGCAACTGTTGTCGCAACAAAAAACGGCGTTTGATGTCGTCTTTTTAGACCCGCCTTATGCGTTGAAATTTTGGCAACCCGTCTGTGAAATACTGGTGCAACAGCAGCTTATACATGCGGACAGCTGGATTTATCTTGAGGCTGATTGTGACTGGCCAGCCCTAAACTTGCCGAGCAATTGGCAGTGTTTAAAAAGTACACGTGCGGGCAGCGTTCATGGATTTTTGGCGCGTTATGTCACCGAGCAAACAGGGAATTATTAATGCCTAACACTATCGTTAATCACTCATTTCACCGTGGTTTTTTTAACAGTCCGTTTCGCCCTGCTCCGTTCTTGGCGAATCCACATTTGCAGACATTATTTGCTTCTTTTCACCGTAACAAACCCGCCAAACTGCAACGCGAACGCCAACGTATTAGCTTAGCTGATGGCGACTTTGTGCTGTTAGATACTTATACACCTGCACAAGTTGATGCTCGTGCACCGCTGGTGTTGATTGTTCACGGCTTGAGTGGTTCAAGCGAGTCGCATTATGTGTTGGGCTTGCAAAAAGTGCTGGCCGAGCAACATTGGCCTTCGGTTGCCATGAACTGTCGGGGTGCAACCGAACCCAATCAAGCAACCCGCGCTTATCATGCCGGTGCTAGTGATGATGTCATTGCCGTCTTTGAATACCTTGCGCAACAGCAATCGCGCTCGGTTGTCATTGTTGGCTATTCGCTGGGTGGGAGTATGACGCTGAAAGCATTGGCGGAATTAGGTAAGCATCCTCGTTTGCTGGCAGGCGTTGCTGTTTCTACGCCACTCGAATTAGTAGCGTGCGCCAAGCGTTTAGATACCGGTTTTTCGATGATTTATCGTAAACATTTACTCAGTGAACTGAATCAATTATGGCGCAGCAAACAGCAGTATTTAGAAAAAACGGGGGAATCAATCGCAGCCAAACGAATTCAGCAATGCCTAGACCAAGGGCCGTTTACGTCGTTTTGGCAGTTTGATGATGTATTAATGGCGCCACTACATGGTTTTAATGATGTATATGACTATTATGCCCGTTGTCGGCCCAATCAGTTTTTGAAAGATATTCAGGTACCCACATTAGTCATTCACGCGCTTGACGACCCATTTATGTCACCACTTGTCGTGCCTAAACTGAGTGAGTTGTCGCCAATGATTCATTTTGAATTAGCCCAACAAGGCGGCCATGTGGGTTTTATTTCGGGCACGTTGAAGTCTCCGGTGTATTATTTGGAACAACGTGTACCGGCATTTTTAAATTTTATTGTTGACGCTACGGTTGCTCAATCGACAGCCGCTTAAACACAGACTAATCTTTTGTTTTTGGCTCGCTCGGGCGCTGCCTGAGCACATAAATGACGGCCATACCCAACATAGAAGTGGTGACAGCCGTACCAGCCACCCACGGATAACCCAGCATCAACGCATAAGCAGAAAAAGCCAGAATACCAATCATCGAAATCAACGCAAAAATTTGACCACGCTGAAACAACAATTGCTGGCTGTTTTGCATATTGATATTGCTGTCATTAACCCGTTGCACTTCTTGCAATTGGGCACGTGCCAGTTCGTGCTCGAGCTGTTGCTCGGCTTCAGCCATCTGTAATAGACGCTCGGCGGAGCCAGCTAAAATACGCTCGTATTCTTCGAGAAAAGCGGGTGGCGGATAAGGCGAGGAAATTTCAACTGATTCGTGGGTCAGTGCGCGGGAACCATTTTCGTGCTGTTGCACAGTTTGACGACTACCACGCGCTCGACTACTAGACATGGCCAACCTGATTGATGACCTGCTCAGGATGTTGGCTTTGCAGTTCTTGACCCATTTTTTGGGCAGATGAATGCATGTGTTGGCCGACTTGCAACCAGTAACGACCCGTGCCTTGGCGCGGCGGCATCGTCAAAACAGCGGCTTCAATAGGTTCTACTGCCGTTACAGGCATAACCACAAACAGTGAGGCAATGCCATTGATAAACGACGTTAACATGGTTGGCCTCCTTTATCCTCAATAGTGTTGGTTACAAGACCCTTGAGATTATCAACGGTCTTGGCTTGTGATTAATTATATCTATTTATACCTATGCAGCAACCAACAATCACTACCCGCCCCCACTTCTTTGTCACTGTCTCGTTGCTATCTGTGATTAGACGCTGAAGTATGAGGGCTATTATCGCCAAACTAGCGCGGATTAGAAAATCTCATCACGCCGTCTTCCACCGAACCAAAACGTAACATCGTCAAATCAAAAGCATAATTTTGATGCAGCTTCCACGGCGCTTTATTGCCTTGTTTGGGCAAATGCGCAGCCGCCCGCTGAATATAACCCGATGCCAAACCTAAGAATGGCGCTTCAGTCACCGTCGGATCAGTATTATGCGGTGTACATTGGCGCAGCTTTTTCTTATCCATTGTGTTCAATAACCGACAGACATACTCACTGGTTAAATCGGCTTTAAGTGTCCACGAGGCATTGGTATAGCCAAAGGTCAGGGCAAAGTTGGGGACATCGCGAAACATCAAGCCTTTGTAATTCATGGTTTTTGATATTTCTACTGGCTTACCATCAACAACAATCTGCATGCCGCCAAATAATTGCAAATTCAGCCCGGTCGCCGTGACAATCAAATCGGCTTCCAACTCTTTACCCGACCTCAAACGAATACCATGCTCAGTAAACGTGTCGATATGATCGGTGACTACCGATGCTTTGCCTTTGCGAATAACCTTAAATAAATCGCCATTGGGCACTGCGCACAAACGCTCATCCCACGGATTATAACTCGGCGTGAAATGGGTCATATCGTAATCTTTGCCCACCTGCCAACGCACTTGCTTGAGCAAAAAGCGGCGAATCATGGCGGGTTTCTCGCGACTCAAACGATACATCATCATCGTTAAACCGACATTACGCGTACGCCCCAAACGATAGACTACTTTTTCCGGCAGAAAACGCCGCAATTTTTGCGAAATCGCATCTTCATC